>JBHIWT010000026.1:0-25604 GCA_041987265.1 Hyphomonadaceae bacterium | reverse complement strand
CCAGTCCTCCCAGATCGCCGGCATGCAGCGCCTGCTCGACGACGCCGGCGTCGATAGCGAAGCCATCGACGGCTATTTCGGCCGCCGCCTGCGCGCCGCCGTCACCAGCTTTCTGACTGACAGGAACCTGCCGCTCGACACGGCCAATGCGGACCTGATCGACATTCTCGAAGACGTCGCCCGCAACCGCTCGCTCGAAGTCGGCATGATGCTGTGCAACCGCACCGACGAAACGGTACTGGCAGCGATCGCCCGCCGCCGCCCCGACGGTTGGGAATCGCGCGGCTGGTGGACGCTGGAAGCTTCAGCGTGTGTCCGCACGGTCGATGAGAGCCTGATCGCCTCGCCGCACTATGTCTTCGCCGAGGTCATGACCGAAAATGGCCGGCGCACGCTTCTGGACGCCAACAGCCCGTTCTGTATCTCGCGCGCCAAGTTCGCGGTCATCGGCAACGAGAACTGCGCCGAGCGCCAGTACCGCCAGGAGAATTTCGTCGAAACGGCCATCCCCGAAGACGGAAAACTGGTCTTCGAATTCTTCGAACGCAGCTTCGGCCCGCCCCAGGCCGATTAGGCCTCGGGCCAGCTCAAACCCTCTGTTGATGGTCAGGCGGAGAATTTTTCTTCTCCCGGGCTGCGCCTAAAACACCACGAGAATTAACCATTTAGCCCCCTACCCCATCTAGCATCTGGCGAGTCGGGTTGGCGAACGAAGCGCAAGGCGCTAACTCGCCCGACGGTCTGGCCAAGCGGCCTCCTACTGGCCGCAACAAAACCGGAGAGTCTTCCGAAGTGACCGCCCCGCTCGAACAAACAATCGACGCTGCATGGGAAGCGCGCAGCGAACTTTCCGCCGATACCCGTGGCGAGGTCCGCGACGCCGTTGAGGCTGCAATCGCTGGCCTGGACAACGGCTCCCTCAGGGTCGCCCAACGCGCCGACAGTGGCGAGTGGGCCGTCAATCAGTGGCTCAAGAAGGCCGTCCTGCTCTCCTTCCGTCTCAACCCCAACGCCCTCATCACCGGCGGACCGGGTCCAGGAACCTGGTGGGACAAGGTCCCCTCGAAATTCGAAGGCTGGGGCGAGAACGAATTCACCGCCGCCGGCTTCCGCGCCGTACCCGGCTCCATCGTCCGACGCGGTTCCTACATCGCGCCCGACGCCGTCCTGATGCCCTCATTCACGAATATCGGCGCCTATGTCGGCAAGGGTACAATGGTCGACACCTGGACCACGGTCGGCTCCTGCGCACAGATCGGCGCCAACTGCCACCTTTCCGGCGGCGTCGGCATCGGCGGCGTACTCGAACCGCTACAGGCCAACCCGGTGATCATCGAAGACAATTGTTTCATCGGCGCGCGCTCGGAAGTCGCCGAAGGCGTCATCGTCCGCGAAGGCTCCGTCCTCGGCATGGGCGTCTATCTCGGCCAGTCGACGCCGATCATCAACCGCGCCACCGGCGAAACAATCTACGGCGAGGTCCCGCCCTTTTCGGTCATCGTATCCGGCAATCGTCCCGGCAAACCCATGCCCGGTTCCAACGAAGGCCCGTCTCTTTATTGCGCCGTCATCGTCAAACAGGTCGACGCCGGCACCCGCTCAAAGACCAGCGTCAACGAGCTCCTGAGGACCTGATCCCATGCTCCATACGCCAAAGCCTCCCGTTGGCGCGCCCGTCGCCGCTCCGCTTGTCGAACGCAAGCTGGGCCTCAAGGAAAACATGCGCGCGGTGATCATCGCCGAACCCAACACCACCGAGCCCAGCCTCGAGGCGGACACGGTCGCATCTCCCGACGAACTGCCGACCGACGGCGTCTACGACTACATCCACATGTTCGTGCGCCACGCGGAGAACCTTGAAGACCGCATCGGCAAGATCGCCCCGCGCCTTACCGAAGAAGGCATGCTCTGGGTGTCCTTCCCGAACTGGACTTCGCCGCTCTACATCGATGTCACGGAAGAAGTTGTCCGCGCCGCAGCGCTGCCCTTCGGTCTCGTCGACATCAAGGCGAAGGACGACGCCGACGACTGGCGCGCCGTCAAACTGATCCCACGCCACGCCGACTAGGGCGGATCAGGCGCAGATCATGCTCTGCGCTTCAGCGGGAGGCGTACACGCCAGATTCGCCGGCGCCGGATCGCCCTTGATCGAAACATCGACACGGCGCTGGTTCGCGCAATTGCGCTCGTCTTCGATCTGCGACAACTCGCCGACGCCTTCGACTTCGGTCACGCTCAACCCCTGCTCGCGCAACAGCGCAGCAACGGATCCCGCCCGGCTTGCCGCTAGCGCCGCATTCATCGACATCGCGCCGCGCGTATCCGCATATCCGCGCACGACCAACTCGTTCGATGCAGCGCACGCGCCCCAATCCCGGATCTCGGCAAGCAACGCCGTCCGTGCGGTCGGCGTCAGGTTGGCGCTTGCGGTGCAGAAATAAGCGCGCATCGCCCGGCCCGGCGCACAGGCAGGCGCGACCGGTGCAGCAGGCTCAGTCTCCACCTGCGTCTGGATCTGCGCCTGCGCCAGTTCGGTCGGCGCCGCCGGCGCTCGCAACTGGGTCTGCAGCGCGTCATCTTCCGCCGGATCAATCTGCGTTTCAATCGGCGAGGACGGGCGAATATCAACGGGGCCTGGCGGGAAGGGATTGGGCGCGCTCAGATCATCGATCTGCGTCGTCATGTTTCCAGCCGGCTGCACATCCGCCGACTGCGGCGACAACAACCGCTCGCCGTCATCCGACACACCGCCCGAACCGACCAGGGCGTTGTATCCCGCCCAACCGAACAACAGCGCAAACGCCGCCACCAGAACGCCGGCGACAATGTCGTCCTGCACCGGTTCGATCGTATCGCCACCGTCCGTGCCGTCTCCCGAACCACCGCCCGAGCCGTTGCCGTTGCCGCCGCCGCGCGACCCGTAATAGGCCGACGAGCTTGTCGAGACCTGCGGCCCCGCGGGATGCTGCGGCGCCGGCCCCTGCCCGTCGGCGGCAAGTGTCAACGGCGTCGCCGCAGGCGCTTCCTCTTCGACCCGCTCGGCGAACAGCGGTTCGACCGTCGCGCTTTCTTGCACCGGCTTCAGGGCCGGATCGCTCCACTGCGCCTCTGCCCTTGGCTCAGCGATCCGCAACACCGCCGGCGCCGCCGCTACACGGCCACGCGCCGCACGCGCACTCGCGCTTGCTGCAGCCGCTGCCGTCAGTGCGCGAACCTGCGCGCTCTGGCTCAGCGCGGCGCGCGTAGATTTCGATTGCAGCGGATTGAAGAACATCTGCGCGTGCGTCGGCGCTGAAACATGAAACGGATCAGAAATCGGCGGCGTGATCCCCTTGGGCATCCGCTTGCCCTTCGCCTTCCCATTCCGTCCCGCGCGCTCCTTGAACGGATCGTTGCGGACTGTCTCGAAAGGGGAACCTGGCATCGCCGTCCACCTGCGCCGGCCTGCGAATTCGTGTGGCTGGAGAATATTCCCAGCAAACCGGTCATACTTGGCGAACTCTTTGGCCGGCAAGGGGCCAGCAGCTGAAAGCGCTGCCGATTGCGAAATTGTCATCGGATCGGGCGCAATTGCGGCGCTTCCAGTCACCGCACTTCTCCTTGTCGCCCCTCCGCTATAGACCGCCTTCATGGAACAACTCCTCAAAGATCCGGTCGCCCTCACCCAGCTCTTGATACGCTGTCAGACAGTAACCCCCTGCAATGACACCGCACAAGATGCGCTCGCCGGACATCTGGAATCATTGGGTTTCTGGACCCGGCGCTACCCGGTTGAAGACGTCGACAACCTTTACGCGCGACTGGGGAATACCGGCCGGAATCTCTGCTACGCCGGTCATACCGACGTAGTGCCGGTCGGCGATGAAGGCGCCTGGAATCACGACCCGTTCGGCGCGGAAATCGTTAACGGCGTTCTCTACGGTCGCGGCGCTGTCGACATGAAAGGATCGATCGGCGCATTCGTTGCGGCGACGGCGCGCTACCTCGAAGATCACGGTCAGCCCGACGGCTCGATCTCATTCCTGATCACCGGCGATGAGGAAGGCCCCTCCCTGTACGGCACCCGCCGGCTTCTTCCCGCAATCATCTCCGACGGCGAGACGCTCGATCACTGCATTGTCGGCGAGCCGACATCGGAAGAAACTCTGGCGGACATCGTGAAGAATGGCCGGCGCGGCAGTCTAAACGGGATCGTCCGCGCCGTGGGCAAACAAGGACACGCCGCCTATCCTCTGAAGGCGGCGAACCCCGTACCGGCGCTACTCGACGCGCTCCAGAAACTCCGCGACATGCCGCTCGACGACGGTAGTCCGGGATTCCAGCCGTCGAACCTTGAAGTGACGACGGTCGATGTCGGTAATCCCGCCCACAACGTCATACCCGCGGCAGCCGCCGCGAAGTTCAATATCCGCTTCAACACCAGCCATACCGGCGATGAGCTCGTGCAGCGGATCACGGAACGACTGGGTATGACCGGAAACGGTGTGACCGTCTCGACCGACCTGCGCGTCACAGGCGAGCCGTTCTACACTGAACCCGGCGACTTCATCGACATTGTCCTCACCGCTATTCAGACCGAAACCGGACAGCCGGCGCGGCTCTCGACCAGCGGCGGAACATCCGACGCCCGTTTCATCAAGGACGTCTGCCCGGTCGCCGAAATCGGCCTTAAAAACGCCACCGCGCACATGGTGGATGAACACACCTCGATCGACGAAATCGAAACGCTTTGCCGGATATATTATCGCGTGCTCGTTCAGTACTTCGGCGACAACTGAACGCATCGGCGCAGACACGCGTTATTCCCGGTGAAATCAGGGTAAATGCGAGGCGTCTCGCCGCACGCGCGCAACGGTGCAGGGCTTGCTTGTAAGACCTCGCTTCGCTCGGGCGTCGATGTCCCGTTGAAAGGTTCGCCTGATGGCCTTTGGGGCCAAAGCCGTTGGATCCTTCCGGCGCGCCGCGCACGCGGTTGGCGCGATGGCTGCGCTGTGCCTCGTTCACGCCGCCGCCGCCCAGGTCGCGCCGGTGCCGATCGAAGGCCTTCCCTCCGCCCTGCGCACCGAACTCGAGCCGCTGCTCGAACCGGAACTACCGCCTGACAGTCTGTTCGCCGCGCGCCGCCAGGCAGACCGCACCGCCGACACCGTCGCACGCCTGCTGGAATCCCAGGGCTACTTCGCCGCCGAGGTCGAACCGTGGGCCGAAGGCGTCGACCAGTTCGATCGCGGGGTTCGTGTCGAGATCGGTTCGCTATTCACCATTGGCGATGTACGGATCGAATATCTCGGAACCGAACCAGACGAAGATACCCGCGCCGCGCTGAGCGAATGGCTTGGCCTCATCCCCATCGGCGTCCCGGCTCGCGCCCGCCCCATCCTCGACGTCTCGGACGCCATGAGCGATACGCTGGCGAACTCCGGCTACCCCGACGCCTCAATCCAGCCAGTCGACGCCGTTGCGGATGGCCGGCTGGAAACGCTCGACCTCACCTTCCGCATCCAGCCGGGCTTGCGCGCGAAATTCGGCGACCTGCGCATCTCCGGCATCGAACGCACCCGCTCCGACTTCGTCCACAACCTCCGTCCCTGGCGCGCCGGTGAACCCGTATCCCAGGAAGAGCTCGACGACTTCCGCGCACGCCTTTCCTCGACCGGACTATTCGACCGCGCGACCGTCTCGCTCGAACAGGCTCCCGACCAGACCACTCGCCAGGTGCTCGTCACGGTCGAGGAAGGCCCGCGCCGCACGATCGCTCTCGGCGGCAGCGCCTCCACCAGTGAAGGCTTCGGTGTCGAGGCCGAATGGGAAACCCGCAACGTCACTGGTCGCGCAGACAGCATCACCCTTGGCGCGACCGCCGCGACGCTGGAACGCCGCCTCAGCGCAACCTACGCCCGCCCACACGTCGGGCGCTACGACCGCAACCTCGAACTGTCCGCTGAAATCGAGGACTTCGAGACCGACGCCTATGATCAGACCGGTGGTTCGGTTTCGGTCAAACTCGACGAACAACTCACCGGCAGGCTTCGGGGCGAAATCGGCGCCGAGTTCGCCTACGCATCGATCGACGACCAACGCACCCGCGCAGCCGGAACCGGCCGGCGCGATCTCTACCTGCTCGCAGCTCCGGTCGCCGCCGAATACACAGGCGTCCGCGACATCCTCGATCCGGTGAACGGCGTCCGCGCGCGTCTCTTCGCGGAACCGGGCCTGACGTTTGGCGACGACACGATCGGCTTCACACGCCTGATCGGCGAAGCCAGCGCCTATCGAAAACTCGGATCGAACAATCTCGTGGGCGCAGTCCGCGGCCGTGTCGGTTCAATCATCGGCCCCGCAGGTCTCCCGCCCGATCGCCTCTATTATGCCGGCGGCGGCGGATCGGTGCGCGGCTACGAATACCAGAGCCTTTCGCCGCGTGACGCTGACGACAACATTATCGGCGGGCGCTCCCTCGTCGAAGCCAGCGCTGAACTCCGCTGGCGCGCCACTGACCGCCTCGGCTACGTCGCCTTCCTGGACGCCGGAACCGCAGGAAGAAACTCAGAACCCTCGTTCGACAACCTGCATGCCGGCGCCGGGTTCGGCGTGCGCTATTATGCCGGCTTTGGGCCTCTGCGCGCCGATATCGCAGTTCCGCTCGACAAGCGCCCCGGTGACGCCGACTTTCAGATCTATATTTCCATCGGACAGGCGTTCTGATGGAACAGAAGACCCCCTCGCCCGCACAAACTCGCCGCTGGCCGCGTCGCCCGTGGCGCGTCGCCGCGTTCAGCCTCGCGATCCTTATCGCGCTGCTGTGCGCGGCGCTCGCCGGCGCCCGCTTCGCCGCCAACACCGACGCAGGCCGGAACTTCATCACCTCGCTGATCGATGGTAGCCGCGCAGGACCGCTCGGCGCCATTCGCCTGTCCGGTCTCTCCGGCGACCCGCTGAAGGCCGCCACCGCCAGAGACCTCGCCTTCATCGATGAGAACGGCGCATGGATGCGCGCCAGCAATGTCGAACTCGCCTGGTCGCCCTTCGACATCCTCTTCCGCCGCCTCGACATCGAACGCGTCCACATCGACACCGTCCACGTCTTCCGTCGGCCGCAGGTCGCGCCGCGCGAGTCCTCGGGCGGCGGCCTGCCCGATTTTGCCCTCCGCATCGGCGAAGCCACGATTGACGAAATCCGTATCGACGACGGAGTCTACGGCGCCAGAGCAAGCTACCGCTTCGCCATGTCCGCAGACATTGCGCGTGATCGCGCGGGCGACCTCAACCTCGACGTTACGCCGCTCAACGGCATGGGCGATCATGTCGGCGCAACCGCAAGCTGGACAGCAGACACGCTCACGCTGGCCCGCGTGTCCGCACGGGGCCTGGCTGGCGGCACGCTGGCAGCGCTCGTCCAGTCTCCCGCCAACCAACCGGTCGCGCTCACGCTGGAAGCTGACGGATCAACTGAAGACCTGAAGGCGACCGCGTCCCTTTCCTTCGGCGACCAGGCCGTCGCCGAAATCCGCGTCAACCGCACCCGGCGACAGGGCGCCGCGCAAGGCTATCTGACGCTCGCCGGCTGGCCGCTCCTCGAAAGCCTCGAACAAAGGATCGGCGAACGCGTCGAGTTTGCTGGCACGCTCGACTTTACCCGTCCGTCGCGCGCGCCGCTGGAATTCGACATCACCGCCGCCGCGGGACATGCGAATGGCGCAGGCCTCCTCAACCTCGACCGCATGAATACGCGCGGCCCATTCCAGCTCGATCTCCACGACATCGACCTTGCACGCCAGTCAGACACGATCCGCTCCGGCCGCCTGTCCGGACAAGGCGAAGCGCGCATCGGCGGCCTGATAGACTGGTCCTGGTCCGGCCCGGTCGAAATCACTGACTTTGCCGCCGCATCCGTGTTCGCAGCCAGCCTCACCGGAGAGGTCGATCTCGATCTTGAGGATCGCGGCCTCGCATGGCGGACCGACAACACAAACGCCGACGGCTTCAGGATTGAAGGCCTCTCGGCGTTCGCCGTAACCAACCTGCGCATTGCTTCACGAGGGCGCTACGACCTTTCGGACCGGATTGTCACGATTGCCGACACCAACGTCACCAACGGCATCGGCTCCACCTCGGTCAGCGGACGATACGAACTCAACACAGGCGCACTGGATTTCTCGGGCGTCGCCAACGCCGCGCGGCTCTCCGCAATCGCCGGTCTCTCCGGCGCCGCCTCCGGAGACTGGTCAGTGAAGCGCGCCGCAACCAGCGCCGCCTACGAAATCGGCGTCGATGGAAACGGCCAAAATCTCGCCACGTCAAACGCAAGCCTGTCGCAGCTGCTCGGCGCCAACCCGGCGATCGCCGCCGTCGCCACCTGGCACAACGGCCGCCTGATCGTTCAAAATGCAAATGTCCGAACCGAAACCATCTCGCTTGATATCGACGGGCAGACCGCTGCGTCCGGCGCGCTGTCGGGAACCATTACGGGTGAAGTAGTGCAGCCGCTCGACTTCCCCGGCGCCCGCCTTCAGGCCCTCCGCATCAACGGCGAGCTATCTGGCACGACGACAAGCCCCATCGCCCGCATCAACTTGTCTGACGGCGCCGCCACAACTTCTGGCGTCACGCTCACAGATCTCGCCGGTCTGACGATCATCACCAACGATGACGCGCTCGCCCTCAACGCCAGCCTCACCGGCGCAGCAGACGGCCAGCCGCTCGAAGCGCGTTTCGATCTCTCCCGAACAGACGAGACATTCGCGCTCTCCGACGTGAACATCTCCGCCGGCGAACTCGTCTTCGCCGCCCCTGCGCTGACGCTGGAAGACGGCCGAGCCGCCGGCGGCTTCAGCCTCAACGGTTCGCTTGTCGGCCTCTACGGATTTACCGCCGGCGGCGTCAACGCGCAGGGACGCCTTGCGACCCGCGACGGTGCGCCGCTCGTCACGCTGAACGGCGAGCTGACAAACCTTCGCCGCCCCGCAGTGGACCTTAGCCGCGCAAGCTTCGACGCAACGCTTCAGGGCGACACCCTTGCGCTCAACGCGGATCTTGAAAGCCGAGGCGCCACTGGGCCTCGGCTCGCGCTCGACATCTCCGGCCAGCGCCAAGGCGCAAACTGGTCCGGCACAGCATCGATCGATGGCGAAGGCGGCGCCCAACCCATCTCCATGGCGACCCCGGCGAGCTGGAGCTACGGCCCCGACGGCTACACCGTCGCCGGCGCCGCCAGCGCATTTGCCGGCCGCATCGACGCCGACATCATCTCCACCACCACAAGCCGCCGCATCAACCTCGATCTCGACCAGATCGACCTCCGGGCCCTTACCCGCCTGATCCAGCTCAGCCCCGCTGTCGGCACCGCGACCGGCTCAATCGCACTCGATGCGCCCTACAACGCCGCCCGCACCGGCGCCCTGGACCTGCAACTCGACAACCTGAACGCCCTTGGCGCGGAAACAGCGCCCATCAATGTTCGACTGCGCGGTCAGCTACGCAATGAAACGCTCAACCTGACGGCGACGGGCTCAGGCGGTCAGTTCAGCATCGATGGCGACGCCCGGATCCAGACCGTGGGTGAAGGTCTTGTCATCGCGCCGGATCAGAACGCCCCGGTCCGCGCCAACCTCGATCTCAACGGACGCGCCGAACAATTCTGGGCGATCGCTCGCCAGTCCGACCAGGCGCTGTCCGGCGCGCTCAGGCTGAACTTCACCGCCGAAGGACTACTCCGCGCCCCCTCGTTCGACGGCGGTTTCTCGCTCACCGACGGCGCCTACGATCACGGTGAAAGCGGCTTCCACATCGAGAACATCAACCTGCGCGGCGATTTCAACCGCCGCTCCCTGCGCCTGACCTCCGTGACCGGGCAGGACCGGCAGGGGGGCCAGCTCAAGGGCGAAGGCCGGCTCGACTGGTCGGACACACTCTCCGGGAGCGTCGATTTCGAAGCGACGAACTTGCGCGCCCTCAATCGCGACGACCGCTCCGTCGTCCTCAGCGGAACCGGCGCCGTCACCGTCCAGCCCGAAGCTGTCCTCATCTCGGGCGACATGACCGTCGCCAACGCCCGCTTCTCGGTCGAACAACCCGCATCCGCCAAGATACCGACGCTGACGTCGGTGCGCCGCGTCAACTTCCCCGGCCGCGAGGACACGCAAACCGAAGAAGCCCCCCGTCGCCCGATCCGCCTCGATCTCAAGGTCGCTGCTCCCCGGCGCGTATTCGTCAACGGCCGCGGCCTCGACATGGAATGGGCGACGGATTTCGACGTCACCGGCTCCATCGCAAACCCGATCGTCGACGGGCGCGCCACGCTTCTTCGCGGCGACCTCAATCTCGGCGGCCGTCGCTTTCCTTTCGATGGCGGAAGCATCACGCTCAATGGCCCGATCCGCTCTGCGCGCATTGACATCACCGCCACCGGCAGCACATCGGATGCAGACGCCCGCGTGCGCCTGACCGGCACGCCGGTCGACCCCCAATTCGTCCTCGAATCGTCACCGTCTCTGCCGCAGGACGAAATTCTCTCGCGGCTCATCTTCGGCCGGTCCGCTGCCGAACTCTCGGCCCTGGAAACCGCTCAGCTCGCCGCCGCGCTTGCGCAACTGGCCGGCGGACAGGCGGCATTCGACCCCTCCGCCATCCTCCGCGGCGCAACCGGCCTCGACCGCATCTCCATCGGCGCCGAGGGCGACACCGCGTCCATCGCGGCGGGCAAGTACATCGCAGAAGACGTTTTCCTGCAGCTCGGCGCCGGCGGCGAAGGCGGCGCCGCTGCCGAAGTTGAATGGGAGCCCGCAGACAATCTCTCTGTCACTTCCGAAGCACGCGGCAACGGCGACACCCGCATGACGGTCCGCTGGAAAAAGGACTACTAGTCCGCGTAGCGCACCGCCACGAGGTAAAGGCCGTCCGCAGGAGCAACGGGCCCACACCGCGCGCGGTCAGCAGCTTCCAGGATCTCGGCAATCCACGCGACCGGTTCCTTCCCGCGTCCCACATCCACCAGCGACCCGACGATCGAACGTACCTGCCGGTGAAGGAAGGATCGCGCCGCGCATCGCACCTGCACCTCTTCACCCAACCGGCTCACATCGATCGAATCCAGCGTCTTGACCGGACTCTCCGCCTGACACTGCGCATCCCGAAAAGTCGAGAAATCGTGCTGTCCGACGAGCGCCTGGGCAGCCTCATGCATCGCCTCATGATCCAGCCGCACCGGCGCGCGCCACGCCCGCCCCGCATCCAGCGCCAGGTCGGCCCGGCGATTGATGATGCGATAGAGATAACTGCGCTCGATCGCGTCGAACCGCGCGTGAAAGTCCTCGCCTACCTTCTCGGCGTCCAGCACTGCCACCGGATCGGGACGCAGGTGCGCGTTCAGCGCATCGCGCAGTTTGTCTGCCCGGATCTCGCGCGTGAGATCGAGATGCGCAGCCTGTCCCAGTGCATGCACCCCAGCATCCGTCCGACCGGCGCCCAGAACCTCTACCGGTTCGCCCCCGTTGAGCTCCCCAGCCGCCCGCTCCAGCGTCTCCTGAACGCTGGGCGCATGCGCCTGCCGCTGCCAGCCGGAAAACGGCCGCCCGTCATATTCGATCGTCAGCCTGTAGCGCGGCACAGTCTCAGACCCCGAATGCTTTCGGGAAAACCAGCTTGCCCGACATCGGCGGCCCCTGCCGCATCCGCAACGCCATGAACGAAGGCTGCCCCGACCACGGGCTCTCAAAGCCCTCCGCAGCCTTCACCAAGAAACCGAACTTCGGATAATACTCCGGATGCCCCAGCACGAACACGATCGGTACGCCAGCCTTCTGGCACACCGCGAGGCCGAAACGCGCCATCGATTGTCCCACGCCCTCGCGCTGCACCCAGGGATCGACACACATCGGCCCCAGCCCCAGTGCGCCCAGCTTTCCGAACACGCCAAGATTGTAGAACGTCAGGTGCCCAACGATCTTTCCGTCCAGCTCGGCGACAATCTGGAGATAGGATGCGCCCTCCGCTTCCAGGGCGTCGACAATCTTCGCCTCTTCGTCGCGGCCAAACGCGCGCGTCACCAACTCACGGATTGCGGGCTTGTCCGCAGCCCCGGCCTCCCGAAGGTTCACGTCGTGTCTCATTTCAGTCTCCGGCCCTTCTCGATCGGCGTTCCGCGCAAGAACGCATCCGCCTCCATCGCGCCCTTGCCCGCGCGCTGCAACCTCAACAAGCGCACCGCGCCCTCACCACACCCGACCAGCAAACTGTCATCCAGCACCATGCCCGCCTCGCCCGCCTCATCTGGCGCATAGACCGCGCCCAGCGCCTTCACCCGCACCGGACCGCCAGCTTCTTCCAGCTCGAACCACGCGCCGGGATAGGGCGACAGCCCCCTGATCTGCGCGCTGACCACCTCTCCGGAGCGTGACCAGTCGATGCGGGCCTCGTCGCTGGATATCTTGTGCGCGTACGTCACACCCTCTTCAGCCTGCGGAGTGAACACCGCCTTGCCGGTCTCGATCTTCGCCAGCGCCTCAACCATCAGTTCAGCGCCCATTTCCGCCAGCCGGTCATGCACGTCCTGGCTTGTGTCCCGCGGAAAGATCGCTGTCTGCGCCGACATCATCACAGGGCCCGTATCCAATCCCGCCTCCATCCGCATCACCTGAACCCCGGTCAGCGTATCGCCGGCCATCACCGCGCGCTGAATCGGCGCCGCACCGCGCCAACGCGGCAACAGACTGCCATGAAGGTTCACGCATCCGTGCTTCGGCGCATCCAGCACCGCCTGCGGCAACAACAAGCCGTAAGCCACCACCACCGCGACATCCGCCTCCAGCGCAGCAAAGGCGGCCGCCTCGTCCGCAACCTTCAGGCTGGTCGGCGTGCGCACTTCGATCCCCATCTCATCGGCAAGCGCATGTACCGGGGTCTTGCGCACAGACTTACCGCGCCCGGCCCGGCGCGGCGGCTGCGAGTAGACGCACACGATATCGTGCCCCGCCTCCGCGATCGCCTTCAGCGTCAGCGTGGAAAAATCGGGCGAGCCCATGAAGACGATGCGCATGCTCATGGGCCCGTTTCTAGATCAAACCAGCCCCGGGTCGACCCCATTCATCCGCCGCAGCCCCACGACAACCGGACCATCCTGTGCTATGTCCGCCGTATGGAATGGAAGCCGTCCGAGATCATCATTCTGGTCATCGCCCTTGCGATTCCGACCGGCCTGTTCGCCGCCCTTCTGATCCCCGGCATCATGGGCGGCTTCTTCTCGTTCCTGTTCTCGCCACAGAACATGCAGATCGTCTTTACCATCATGGCCATGCTGGTCGCGGCGATCCTGGGCTACCGCATCTACCGGCGGATCCGCCCAGCCAAACCCGGCAAGCCCGGCGAAGACCGCTCGATCACAGGCCTGTTCCGCAACCCGAACAAGTCCTGATCCAAAATCGCACCTAAACGTCCGGCGTCTCCCGTTTCACCGGAAACCTCAGCGCCTGATCGCGCCAAACCTCGGACGTTCAGGCTCTCAGCCTCTGGACCCCAGCCTGCGCTGGGGATGCGTCTCTTCGAGACGCTGGAAGAACTGGAAGCGTGACGACAGTCACGCATCCCCAGCGCAGGCTGGGGTCCAGAATCAGGAAAATGCCGGGCAAAGCCCGCCCTCACCCATCAGCCGAACCATGCGGGAATGACCGAAAACGCCTAGAACGGCATCTTGAAGCCAGGCAACATGCCGCCAAGACCGCCGGTCGCCTCCTTCATCGCCTTTTCCATTTCCTCTTCCAGCTTGCGCTTCGCATCGGCGTGCGCCGCCTTCACCAGGTCTTCAAGGATCTCACCCTCGTCCGCCACCAGAAGGCTCGGATCGATCGACAGATGCTCCATCGCGCCCTTTCCCTTCAGCGTCACCTTCACCATGCCGGCGCCGGACGAACCCTCAGCGGTGATCTCCTCCATCTTCGCCTGGGTCTCCGCCAGCTTCTTCTGCATCTCCTGCGCCTGGCGCATGATGTCGGATAGGTCTTTCATCCGCTGTCTTCCTCCGGCTCGCCGTCATCTGCATAGGTCTCGCGCGGCGCAAACTCCACGTGTATCACATTGTCACGCCATTCCGGATCGAGCGACTCCAGCTCCGCCAGTTCGTCCTCTTCGGAGCCTTCAACGCCCAATACTTGCGCGCCCGGAAACGCCGCCAGCGCCTCTACAATGCGCGGGTGCGCCTTCGCCCGGTCCAGCCGTTCCTGACGCTTGCGCTTGCGCAGCTCGGAAGCCGTCGCCCCTGACGCCTCGTCGGTCTGCTCGACCACCCACTCGACGCCGCACACTTCCTCCAGCCACGCCTTGATCCGCGCCGACAGCCCGACCGGCGCGCCAGACGCCGCCGTATAACGAAACTGACCGAAGCTGATCTCCCCCGGCCGCACGAAGCGCTCGATCTCGTATGTCAGGTCAATCTCGCGCTGGCGTTCCAGCTCATCCAGCACTTCGCGCAACGAATTCAGGACCAGGCCTGGGTGATCGTCGTCGTCTTCCCCGCCCGCCATTGCGGTCGCGCCTGCCGTCTCACCCTCTCGCGCACGCACACGCGGCGCTGCGCTCTGCACCTGTCCGCCCGAGCGCATCTCACTCAACATGCGCGCCGCATCCTCCGGCGGCGGCAAGGCCGCAGCCGCCGCAAGCCGCAACACCACGATCTGCGCGGCCGAAGACGGATCAGGCGAACGCCCGCAATCCTCGAAGCCCTGCAACAGCAGCCGCCACATCCGCGACGCCTGCGCCGGGGACAGTTTCTCCGCCATCGCCTGCGTCCGCTTCATCCAGTCGGACGGTCCCGCGTAGGTATAGGAATCCTTCAGCGCCTGCGCGCGCGACACCTCCACCATCACATCCATCATGTCGCGCACCAGCACCGGCGCATCGGCGCCCGCCTCCAGCAACGCCTCGGCCTCGACCAGCGCATCCTTGTGCTCGCCGGCGACCGCCTTCTCGACCAGATCGAGCACCCGCGTACGATCCGCCAGTCCCAGCATCTCGCGCACGACGTCCGCGCCAACCTCACCGCCCTCGCCGCGAACCAGCACCTGGTCCAGGATCGACAACCCGTCCCTGGCCGATCCCTCGGCCGCCCGCGCGATCATCGCGATCGCATCGTCGGCCACCTTGGCCTTTTCCAGCTTGCAGATCTTCTTCAGGTGGTCGCTCAGCCCCTCGACCGTAAACCGCTGCAGGTTGAACCGCTGGCACCGCGACAGCACCGTCACCGGCACCTTGCGCACTTCCGTCGTCGCGAAGATGAACTTCACATGCGGCGGCGGCTCCTCCAGCGTCTTCAGCAGCGCGTTGAACGCCGCGTTCGACAGCATGTGGACTTCGTCGATGATGTAGACCTTGTAGCGCGCGCTAACTGGCGCATACCGCGACCCGTCAAGCAGGTCGCGCATATCCGAGACGCCGGTATGCGAGGCCGCATCCAGCTCCATCACATCCGGATGCTGCGAGGCCATGATCGCTTCGCAGTGTTGGCCCGGCGGATCGAGCGAGATCGATGGACCATCCACCTTGTCTGACTTGTAGTTCAACGCCCGCGCCAGCAGACGCGCGGTCGTGGTCTTCCCCACCCCGCGCACGCCGGTCAGCATGAAGGCGTGCGCCACGCGCCCCGTCTTGAACGCGTTGGTCAACGTCCGGACCATCGGCTCCTGGCCGACCAGGTCCTCGAACGTCGTCGGACGGTATTTCCGCGCCAGGACCTGATATCCGGCGGCTCTTGCGTCCGTATCTGTAGGGGGCTTCTTGCTCGCCATGCCTCGTTATGGACAGCCCGGAACACCCCGGCAACCCGCCCGAAATTATACACAGCCGCGCCACGCCCATATCGCGTGTAACCGCTGATCCAGTTGTGAGTTAAAGGCGCAGACTGGCGCGACCCGAACGGAAACTCGTTACGGCTGCTACCTTCCGGTCCTGACCGGGTTGGCGAGGCGCTCGTCCGCACCAGCCTGCATGCCCTATATCGCGATCAAGTCGTTGCATGGCAAGGCTCGCAATCAGATCGCCTTCTGCTAGTTTGATCCGGGGAATCGCCGGGGGCGATGCATGAAGTACGATATTTTCATCTCATACCGGCGCTCCGACCGCGAGCTCGTCGCCCATATCGTGCGCAAGCTCGAAGAGCGGGGCGCATCCGTCTGGTACGACGCGGAAATCGAGGGCGGCGCGGACTGGCGCGAAATCATCGTCGACGCCCTGTCCAATTCCGACATGCTGGTCATCTTCTTTTCCGAGGCCTGCAACCATTCCCGCCAGCTCAAGAAGGAGCTGGCGGTCGCCGACAACATGGAAAAACCGGTCGTTCCGATCCTGATCGAGAACACCAAGCCGAAAGGCGCCTATCTCTACGAACTCGCAGACCGCAACTGGCTGCAGGCCTTTCCGGACCCGATGTCCCACACCAGGGAGATCGTCGACCACCTGATCGCGCTTGCCGAAAAGTCACCCGGCGGCCTCGAAGGTCTCGCCGGCTCCCGACCTCCCGAAGAACTGGCCGTCAAGAAATCCGTTTCCCAGCCGGAAACCAGCGCGCCGGCGCCGGCGCCTAAGGAAACCACCGGCGCCGCAGAAGACCTCGCCCCGGTCTTCGATGGTCTGTTCAAGTCGGCGCCCTCCCAGCCGCAGGCGCCCCGCGCCGAAGACTATATCGGCAAGAAATCGACGGCCTCGAAAAAGGCCGCCCGCCTCAACGACATTCTGCCCTTCCGGTGGATCGACCTCGCCTTCCTGATCCCGCTCGGGGCCGCCTTCACCTGGTTCATGTTCGACACCGGGATGGACATTGGCGATGAGGTCGCCAGCGAAGTGCTTGGCGCGGTCATTTTCCTCATCGCCATGGTCGCGCTTTATGGCGCTCTCGTATTTCCGTTCCGCTACTACCTGCGACGCCGCCGGCCGACCAAGGCGCTGGTCAGCTACACGATCTCCAGCCTCATCCTCTACGCCGTCATGATCGGAACCTTCCTCATCGGCGATTCGATCGGCCTCTTCCCGTATGACGAACCAGGCGAGATCGCCCTCGTCTTCGGGGCCATCTGGCTCGGTTTCCTGGTCGTCGCCTTCATCCTCTACGGTATCCTCGCCGCCCAGCGCGCCATGCGCACCTTCCGGTCCAACCTTCACAAGATCTGACGGGCGCAAATTCACGAAAGGCTCGACGTGCCGCAAACTGCGCCGCCGTCCGCGATCCCTCTGGCCGACCACGCCATCGACCGCGCCGCTCACCTGCGGCGCGACAAGGCGTGGCTCGACGCCGCCTTCGCAGCCGACAATGTCCAGATCCTCCTGATGCGCGACGGCCTGCCGCTCGTGTCCGGCGATGCGCACCCCGGCACGCCAGCGCCCGTCGTCTGGCTGGGCGCACAGGCCGCCATGCTCTCACCGAACGCCCATCGGGTCTTCCTCGGCCAGACGGAAAAGGACGAACCGGTCTTCGCCATCGACCTGCCGCTCAGCTTCAGCCTCCACAATTCGCCGATCGCCGGCCTTGGCGCGTTTCCGGATATCCGTCTCGCCCTGTCCGGCATGGACGCCTTCGATGCAGGCGTGGTCGCCACCGCCCGCGCCCTGTTCGAATGGCGCAAACGCCATAGCTACTGCAGCAATTGCGGCCACAAGAGCGAAGACACCGAAGCGGGCTGGAAACGGGTCTGCCCAGACTGCGAAACCGAACATTTTCCCCGCATCGACCCGGTCGCCATCATGCTCGTGGTCAAGGACGACAAATGCCTGCTCGGCCGCCAGGCCTCATGGCCCGCAGGCATGTGGTCATGCCTGGCTGGCTTCGTCGAACCCGGCGAAAGCATCGAACAGGCCGCGGCCCGGGAAACCTACGAGGAAGCCGGCGTCCGTGCATCCGGCAGGGCCGAATACCTCTTCTGCCAGCCCTGGCCATTTCCCTCATCCCTGATGATCGGCCTCATCGTCGAAGCTGCCAGCGACGACATCACCATCGACCCGCACGAGCTCGAGACCGCACGCTGGTTCAGCCGCGACGAACTCGCCGCCATCATGGCCGGCGAACATCCCGAAGTCATGCGCCCTCGCCCGATCGCCGTCGCCCACCACGTCATGCAGGCGTGGCTCGATCGCACAATATGAAAAACGCCCCCGCCGGTCTGGCGGAGGCGTCCTTCAGGTCCGTCGTGTCTACAGCCTAGAACTTGCGAACGTAGGACACGGAATACGCATCCACTTCACCGCCATTGTCGAGATCGTGACGCGTGAAGTCCGCCCGCACGCCGTCAACCGACGTGAAGAAGAACTGGCCGCCAACGCCATACGCCCAGCCGTCATTGTCGCCGCCAGGCGACGTTTCGATCTGGGAATAACCCAGGCGCGCGAACAGTTCGAAGCGCTCGCTCACCGGAACCTTGCCGAAGCCGAACAGGCCAAGCTCGTTGTCGAGCTCAATGCCGCCGTCATCGTCAACGCCGAACGACGCTTCGCCTTCAACCCCGAAATAGGGTCCAAAGCCAACGCCGACCCGGCCGGTGATGGCGCCCAGATCGACGTTGTTGCCGTCAAACTGCGTGTAGCCGCCATTGATGTAGATGTTTGCTTCCTGCGCCTGTGCCGACAAAGCAGCCGAGGCCGCAGCAACAACAGCACCTGCAACCAAAACCGAACGTTTCATGGGAGTACTCCAAGTGCCCTGTCCGTCCGCCCTGGGAGTTTCGTGACCCCCGGGGTCGATCCGGACAGGCGATTGCCCACCCAGCGAGACCGATATGGAGCCACCTTGCTGCTGCACAAAATTAAATCACCACAAGTCAAATACTATGCAGACTTGCGTTGCACCAATAACACACAAATTGAAATGAAGAAAAAGCAATCCGCTTGAAGCCGAATACTTCGACTTCAACATGGATGAATTTTACCGCCATTGGATGGACAGCTTTGGGACCATGCCAGTTCGCGCGCGGATTATGGCGCGCCAATGGCCACAAGCTGTCCGCGCCGCGGCCTACGGAAATTTGAGAATATTCGAAGCGCGACCGGCCTTAGCCCGGCGCCAGCCTTGCGGCGGCCTTTCGAAAGTCCGCAGCTGCGAAAACGCCGAGATGCTTCACTTCGCTTGAAAAGAAGCCCAACTCATCCAGCGCACGCTGCAGCGCCGGCTGCTCGGGATGCCCTTCGACCTCGGCATAGAACTGGGTCGCCGTGAACGCGCCATCGATCTGGTAGCTCTCCAGCTTGGTCATGTTCACGCCGTTGGTCGCAAACCCGCCCATGGCCTTGTAAAGGGCCGACGGCACGTTCCGCACCCGGAACACGAACGCGGTCACCCAATCGCCGTCACCCATGTCCGGAATATCGCTTTCGCGCCCCATGATGACGAAGCGCGTTGTGTTGTGCGCCGCGTCCTCGATGTTCTCCGCCAGCACGTCCAGACCATAGACCTCCGCCGCCATCAAAGGCGCAATCGCAGCCTCGCTGACCTCTCCGAGTTCGGCCACTTCGCGCGCCGCGCCGGCGGTATCAGCCGTGGATTTGGCCGAAATGCCGTTCCGCCGCAGAAAGTTCCGGCATTGCCCGAGCCCCATCACATGGCTGCGCGCGGTCTTGATATCGGCCAGCTTCGCGCCCTTCACACCCATCAGATGGAACCGGATCGGCATGAAGTATTCCGCCCGAATATGCAGCGGAGAGGTCGGCAGAAGATGGTGAATGTCGGCGACCCGCCCCACGATCGAGTTTTCCACAGGGATCATCGCCAGATCAGCCTCGCTCGAGGCCACCGCAGCGAACACGTCCTCGAACGTCGCGCACGCCAGCGGATCCAGCTCCGGATGAGTTTCCGCGCAGGCAATGTGGGAATTCGCCCCCATCTCGCCCTGAAATGCGATTTTGCCCGACATGCGGCCTCCAATACTTCAAGCCTCTATGCCTTGCGGCCTCACAATCGCGCAACTGCCTGTTTCCGTGCGGCGTTTCGCCCTTTCGGCGCTGGTTGCCCCTAAAACCCGCTCATGTCAGAAATCGCCCGCCTGTGGCTGGCCCAGTAAGCGATTCGGCCTCCGTACCAGGCAACCAGCCAAGGGTGCCGATCCATGGACAGTCTCTTCACCAACAAGGTAGCGTTTTCCGTTCTCGCCACCGGGCTAGTCCTGATTGGCCTGAACGAGGCTTCACACGCTTTCTTCCACGTCGAAGAGCACGAACAGCCCGGCATGTATGTCGAAGTGCCCGAGGCCGCCGCAGCCGGTCCTGTCGTCGAAGAAGGCCCGACAGATTATCTCGCCCTGATGACAGCCGCCGACGCAGCTGCCGGCGAGCAGGTCGCCGTCAAATGCCAGCAATGCCACACCTTCAACCAGGGCGGCGAAGCGCTGCAGGGTCCAAACCTCTATGGCGTCCTCGGTCGCGACGTCGCCAGCCTCGCCGGCTTCAGCTACTCGTCCGGCGAAAACGGCCTCGAGGGCGTTGAAGGCGTCTGGGACTACCAGAAACTGGACGAATTCCTCGCCCGTCCGCGCGGCTTCGCGTCGAACACCGCCATGAACTTCGTCGGCCTGCGCCGCGAGTCGGAACGTGCGGATATGATCGCCTACCTGCGCACGCTGACTTCGGGTGACATGTACCCGATGCCGGATCCGCTGCCGGAAGTCGAAACCGTCGCCGAAACCACAGATGGCGAAGGTGAGGGCGAGGCCGCCGCCGCAGGCGAGGAAGTCGCCGCCCCGGCAGAGGGCGAGCCGGCCCCGGCGCCCGCTGAAGAAGCGCCCGCCGAACCGGCGGCGCCAGCTGAGCACTAGGCCAGCTGCAACCTCTCCCGATCGGAGCTAGCGTGCAGGCATGACCTGCGTCACTCGTTTTGCGCCTAGCCCGACCGGCAACCTCCATCTCGGCCACGCCTACTCGGCCCTGACCGCATTCGATTTTGCGCGCGCGCACAACGCCCGTTTCCTGCTGCGTATCGAAGACATCGACACGACCCGGTGCCGCCCCGAATTCGAACGAGCCATCCTCGATGATCTCGAATGGCTCGGCCTCGAATGGGAGACGCCGGTTCGCCGCCAGTCGGAACACTTCAGCGACTATGCTGACGCGATCGAAAAACTGCGCGCGCGCGGCGTTCTCTATCGCTGCTTCCGCACCCGCCGGGAGATCGCGGAAGCCGCCGCCAGCGCGCCGCACAACGAAGACATCGAGGCAGGTTTTCAACAGCCGGCCTTCGCCCCGCTCGCGCCAGCAGAAGAGGCCCGGAAGCTCGCCGACAACGCACCCTTTGCATGGCGGTTGTCGCTCAAATATTCACAAGACCTGCTGCGCGAAAATTTCGCCTCGCTGCACTTCCAGGAAACCGGCGAAGGACCGAACGGAGAACATGGCGAGATCGCCGCGCGACCAGAAGCTTGCGGTGATGTCATACTCGCGCGGAAGGATATTTCTTCTAGCTACCACCTCGCCGTGGTGCACGACGACGCGTTGCAGGGCGTCACCCACATCGTCCGCGGACAGGACCTGTTCGAGGCCACACATATCCACATCCTGCTCCAGCAACTCCTCGGCTACCCCACGCCGGTCTATCACCATCACAAGCTGATCACCGGCCCGGATGGAAAACGCTACGCGAAACGCGATCGGTCATTGACGCTGGCCGCGCTTCGGGCCGATGGCGTCACACCGGCGGACATTCGCCAGCGTCTTGGATTGCCCGCGTGACCTCAACATCGCCCGATACGTCCCCGGCCGCACCTCTGCTCGGGCCAATCATGCTGGTCCTCGGCGCGGTCGCGGTCGGCTACGCGCCGATCGGACTGCGCCTGTCAGAATTCGGTCCACAGGCCACCGCCTTCTGGCGCTTCCTTTTCGCACTGCCGCTGCTCGCGGTTCTCGCCTTCACGTTCGAAGGCGGCATCCGCAGGCCTTCCATCTACAGCCTGCTGACCGGCCTGTTCTTCGCGCTCGACATTGTCTTCTGGCATGCCGCGCTCGTCCGCACGTCGGTCGCCAACGCCACCTTCATCGTCAATCTCGGCGCCATAGCCGTCGGCCTGCTGGCATGGATGATTCTCAAGGACCGCCCATCGCGCCTCTGGCCGCTCGCCGCCCTCATCGCTCTCGTCGGCGCCTGGCTCCTGTCCAGCGGCGCAGCCAACGGCGGGGTCGGAAACCTGCGGGGCGACCTCCTCGCCTGCATCGCCGCCAGCGCGCTCGCCTTCTACCTGCTGTTCGCCAAGATGGCCCAGCGCAAGGAACGCCCGTTCAACATCATGTTCTGGGCCACCATCATCGAGATCGTGGTCGCATTCCTCGCCGCCATCATCACCGGCGAACAGATCGTCCCCCCCGCCGCAACCTGGCTGCTCGCGCCTGTCTCCCTCGCACTCATCGCCCACGCAGCCGGCCAGAGCCTCATCATCGCCGGTCTGGGCCGCACCAATGCCGGTCTCGGCGGGCTGCTGATCCTGCTCCAGCCGATAACGGCCGCGCTGGCTGCTGCTGGACTGTTCGGCGAAAATCTTGGGCAAATACAATTAACTGGCGCCGCCTTGATCCTCATCGGCGTGTGGCTGGCCGGCCGAAAATGACCACGGGGTGACAATTCCCGGAACTTTCAGGTATAGTGAAACGGATGCGTCGCCGTATGTGGGTGCGAGCAACGCTGATTCCCTCTAATGAACTCCACGCGGACATAATATGACGCGGCCTATATCTAACCCTGACCTCCCTCCCTTCGGAGGGGCGCTAGACCCCCGTGCGTGCGTACTTCGCCATGTCGCCAGCGCTTCGCGCGCCGTCGTTGCGGCCTTCGACCCGGCCTTCGCACCGCTCGGACTGACCGGTCACCAGTTCAACCTGATGACGACCCTGAACAACATGAAACAGCTCAGCGTCGGCGCGCTCGCCTCGATGCTGGGCATGGACCCGTCCGGCGTACCGCGCGCGATCCGACCGCTCGTCGACGCCGGCCTTGTCGCGGTGGAGCGCGGCGCCGACCGCCGTCAGCGCGTCCTCAGCCTGACCGACAAGGGCAAGGAGCAACTCGCCGCCGCCACGATCGTCTGGAAAGACGTGCAGTCGGAACTGATGGACTCGTTCGGCTCAGACCGCTGGCTGCGGCTCATGTCGGAACTCGGCGACATGCGCAGGATCGCCGCCAACTGTTCCACGCGTCCAGCCGCCATGCCTGCAGAGGCAATGGCCTAGAACAGCCTGCCGCCAATCGGCGTGTCCTGATCCGGGGCGATCAGCACCACCTCGCCCTGCGCATCGGGCACGCCTAGCGTCAGCACTTCGGACATGAACTTGCCGATCTGGCGCGGCGGGAAGTTGATCACCGCCAGCACCCGCCGCCCGACCAATTGCTCCGGGCTGTAGTGAACGGTGATCTGCGCCGATGATTTCTTCACGCCGATCTCGGGGCCGAAATCAATCTGCAATTTGATCGCCGGTTTGCGCGCTTCCGGGTACGGCTCAGCCGCAATAATCTCTCCGACACGAACATCCACCTTCTGGAAGTCGTCGAACGAAATCGTCTCGGTCATGATCGCGCAAACGCATCAAGCCGCGCCTCCAGTCCCGTGCGCACATCCGGCCATTCCGCCTTCAGCACCGAGAACCACGCCGTGTCGCGCACACGCCCGTCCGGCAGGATCATGTGTGACCGGTGAATGCCCTCGAACCGGGCGCCCAGCCGGGCCACAGCGCGGAACGATCGGATATTCGTTGCATCCAGCTTGAGCTCGATCCGGTTCAGTTCAAGCCGCTCAAACCCGAAGCCAAACAGCAGCGCCTTGCATGATGGATTGACCGGCCCCGCCCAGAACGGCTTGCCATACCAGGTCCAGCCGATCTCCACGCGCTTGTGCGCGAGGTGAACCGCCAGAAAACTGGACGAACCGGCATAAGAGCCAGTCGACTTGTCGAACACCGCCCAAGTCGCCTCGCCGCGCGACTCGATCGACTGGAAACGATGCGCCATCCAGTCATCGAAATTGCCGCCATGCGTCCCCGCGTGCTGGTTCACGCTGGCGAACCGCCACAAGTCAGCGTCCGCCGCGACATCCGAGAGCGGCGCCCGGTGCCGCTCTTCCAGCGGCTCCAGGCGAACGAACTGATTCTCAAGCACAGGCGCATCAAGCTTCATGGCGCCATCGAATGCTTTTCTCCCGCAGGCGCAACTGCACGATTCGTATAGCCACGCTAAGCCCTGGCGGACACCGCGTAACCGACCGCCCCTCACCGACGAACTCACACTATGCCGGGAGGCCAGATGGCTCGCAGAAGTGCAAGAAGGATCGACCCGCGCGAAACAGCCGATCTGCTCGTTTCCGTTCGCGCCTGCACCGCGTGCGCCGGCCTTCCGTTCGGTCCGCGCCCGATCGTTCAGTTGTCGTCCAGCGCCCGCATCCTCGTCGCCGGCCAGGCCCCGGGCAGCCGCGCCCACAATGCCGGAATTCCGTTCGACGACCCGTCCGGCGATCGCCTCCGCGAATGGCTGGGCGTCGACCGTGATACCTTCTACGACGAAAACCGCATCGCGATCCTGCCGATGGGCTTCTGCTATCCCGGAACCGGCAGGGGCGGCGACCTTCCGCCACGCCCGGAATGCGCCGCGCTCTGGCGCAGGAAACTGCTCGCCCAGCTACCGGCGGTCGAACTCACCCTGTTGATCGGCAACTACGCCCAGAGCTGGCATCTGCCTGAAACAAAAGGTCAGACCGTCACCCAAACCGTCAAAGGCTGGCGCGAACACCTGCCGGCGGCGCTGCCGCTCCCCCACCCCTCGCCGCGCAACAATCGCTGGCTACGGTCCAACCCGTGGTTCGAACAGGAAGTCCTGCCGCAACTCCGCGAACAGGTGCAGAAACTGGTCTGAAGGCCGTCTCGCCTAGCCGGCAATCGTCTCTTCCACGAGCTTCACCACATCGCCGGTGATCTGCGTGATCTTGTAGTCCTTCGGCGTATAGACGCGCTTCACGCCCACCTGTTTCAGCGCCATCGCGTCCGCTTCAGGAATGATCCCGCCGACAACGACCGGCAGCTCCAGCCCCTTCTCGCGCAGGATGCGCACCACATCGCGCACCAGGTCGAGGTGCGAACCCGACAGGATCGACAGCCCCACCACATGCGCGTCATTGTCGATCGCCTGCTGCACGATCTCTTCGGGCGTAAAGCGGATGCCCTCATAGACGACATTCATGCCCGCCGCCCGCGCCCGCGCCGCGATCTGTTCCGACCCGTTCGAGTGTCCATCCAGGCCCGGCTTGCCGACCACATATGTCAATGTCCGGCCCAGCTTCGCCGACACGCGCTCAACCTCGGATTTCACCGCCTCGAGGTCTTCCTCGCCGCCGGTCTCGATCACGACAGCCACGCCCGTCGGCCCGCGATACTCGCCGAACACCTCGCGCAGGCACGCGCCCCATTCGCCGGTCGTCACGCCCGCCTTCGCCGCCTCGATCGAAGCAGGCATGATGTTCGCGCCTTCGCTCGCCGCGGCCTTCAACCCGTCCAGCGCGGCGGCCACTGCCTTGTCGTCCCTCTGCGCGCGCCACGCCTTCAGCTGCTCGATCTGGCGATCCTCGGCGAAATGATCCACCGCCATGATCGCGCCTTCGCCCGCCGACAGGGGG
>JBHIWT010000025.1:0-25608 GCA_041987265.1 Hyphomonadaceae bacterium | reverse complement strand
TCGAGCGGCTATCGCACGCTGACGGTTTAAGTAGCTGTTTGCCGTCATCCCGGCCGAACCCTCGCGCAAGCGAGGGGCAGAGCCGGGACCGCAACGAACGTCGCCGTTTGATGCGGTCCCGGATCGACCCTTCGGATCGTCCGGGATGACGGCGTAGGAACTAGGCCAGACGCTTTTCGAGTTCGGCGTGCTGGTTCCAGAGGGCTTTGGGCGTGTGATCGCCGAATTTTTCGAGGAACTCGGGGATCTTCGAGGCCTCGTCGCGCCAGATCTCCTTGTCGACGCCGAGGAGCAGGTCGAGCTGCGCATCGGTGATGCCGAGGCCGGCAACGTCGAGCGAAGACTTGGCCGGGATGCGGCCGATCTCGGTGTCGACGGCTTCGACCTTGCCGTCGAGGCGCTGGAAAATCCATTTGAGGACTCGGGAATTCTCGCCGAAGCCCGGCCAGACGAACTTGCCGTTTTCGTCCTTGCGGAACCAGTTGACGAAGAAGATCTTCGGCAGCTTGGACTGGTCCTTGGCGTTGGCGCCGACCTTCAGCCAGTGGCCGAAGTAATCGCCCATGTTGTAGCCGCAGAACGGCAGCATGGCGAAGGGGTCGCGGCGCAGTTCGCCGACCTTGTTCTCGGCGGCGGCGGTGCCTTCGGAGGCGACAGTCGCGCCCATGAAGACGCCGTGCTCCCAGTCGAACGCTTCGTTGACCAGCGGAACCGCAGAGGCGCGGCGGCCGCCGAACAGGATGGCGGAAATCGGCACGCCGGCGGGATCTTCCCACTCGTCGGCAATGACCGGGCACTGGCCTGCCGGGCAGGCAAAGCGTGCGTTCGGGTGCGCAGCCGGCTCGCCCATGGATGGCGACCAGGCGCGGCCGCGCCAGTCGGTGAGGTTGGCGGGCGGCTCTTTCGAGAGGCCTTCCCACCAGACATCGCCGTCGTCGGTGAGAGCGACGTTGGTGAAGATGGTGTTGGCGTCGCAAGACTTGAGCGCGTTGTTGTTGGTGGCCGCCGAGGTGCCGGGGGCGACGCCGAAAAAGCCGGCTTCGGGGTTGATGGCGTAAAGACGGCCATCGTCGCCAAAGCGCATCCAGGCGATGTCGTCGCCGATGGTTTCGGCTTTCCAGCCTTCGAGCGTGGGCTCGAGCATGGCGAGGTTGGTCTTGCCGCAAGCTGAAGGGAACGCGGCAGCGATGTATTTCACTTCGTTTTCCGGCGAGGTGAGCTTGAGGATGAGCATGTGCTCGGCCAGCCAGCCTTCATCACGCGCCATGACGGAGGCGATACGCAGGGCGTAGCATTTCTTGCCGAGCAGAGCGTTGCCGCCATAGCCCGAACCGTACGACCAGATCTCGCGGCTTTCCGGGAAGTGGACGATGTACTTCTCTTCGTTGCAGGGCCACGGCACGTCCTTCTCGCCTTCGGCCAGAGGTGCGCCGACCGTGTGGACGCAGGGAACGAAGAAGCCGTCGTCTCCCATCTCTTCAAGAGCGGCTTTGCCCATGCGGGTCATGACGCGCATCGAGAGGGCGACATAGGGGCTGTCGGTGATTTCCACGCCGAGCGCGGAGATCTTCGAGCCGAGCGGACCCATGCAGAACGGCACGACGTACATCGTGCGGCCCTTCATGCAGCCGTCGAACAACTCGTCGAGCTTGGCGCGCATCTGGGCCGGGGCCATCCACTTGTTGGTGGGGCCGGCGTCGGCTTCGCGTTCCGAGCAGATGAAGGTGCGGCTTTCGACGCGGGCGACGTCCTTCGGGTCGGACTTGGCGTAAAAGGAGTTGGGGCGTTTCTCAGGGTTGAGCTGGACCAGTGTCCCCTGATCGACCAGCTCTTTCGTGAGCCTGTCCCATTCTGCGTCGGAACCATCGCACCAGTAGACGCGGTCCGGCTTGGTCTTGGCCGCGATCTCGTTAACCCAGTTGACCAGTTTCGCGTGATTGGTCGGCGCGGATTCAGTACCTGTCATGTCCAACATTTTCTGCCCTGTCGTCTGGACGGACCCTGCAACTGCTTCGTCAGTCGTCTGCATTTAAGTCAGTCCCCGTTTATGACCTATCGTCGATCCCGTTTCATCCACGCCGAAGACATGGACGGCTCATGCTTAACGGCCCTGGCTGGCTTGTCGCCTGCTTGCCCCAAACATTCGAGTGCGGGGAGCAGGGTTCGTGCCAGACGCGACCTATCGGACCGGCAGTAACCAAACACGCTGTCGTTGACGCCGGGACCGTTGAATAGCGAATCGTTCGCATGTTCGTCGAGGACCTATGGCCGCACCCAGGCACAACTCGACGAAGTTTCATGCAACAATCCACACGGGATTTGCGGTTCGCCTGCAATTCGTTCAAATGCCGCAGCGCGTCATAACTCATCAACGCGTCCTCAAAAGCCGCAGGCCTTCGCGAGCGCCTGCCGGGGCGCCAATTGCCGGGAAACACGATCGGAATAGTCGGTGACGATCAACGTGGCGCCGCCGTCGGCCAGATCATCGTATTCGGCGCCGTCCCGGTCTTCCCAATACAGGTCATCCAGCCGCTCGCCGCGGCGACCCAGCGTGCCGAAGGCGGTCTCAACGCCCTTTTCCGCCAGTGCGCGCCAGAGTTCCGGGTCGGGGCGCTCAATTCCGGTCCAGGCGATCAGGTTTTCCGGTTTGACGCCGCGCCGGATCAGTTCGTCGAGATGGCTGGGCGAATTAACCGTTGCGGTGATGACGAGATCGGGCGCGCGCGCGTGCAGATCGACCGCCTGCTCGTCCGTATAGGTGATCATCAGCACGTTGTTTTCGGCGCTGTTGGCTTCCACAGCGTCGATGATGCCGTCGTAGGAGGTCGACCGCTTCTTATCGAGTTCGAACAACGCATTGTTCCGGACCGCCCAGGCGAGCGCTGAATCGAGCGTTGGCGGATGGTAACCGGTTTCTGTGGTGTAGGTTTCCAGATTGAGGCGCTCGATTTCCGACCAAGAGGTTTCCGAGATGAGGCCGTCGCCTGTGGATGTGCGCTCCAGATCGTCGTCGTGCATCAGGAAGAGGACGCCGTCTGCGCTTTCGGCAATGTCGATCTCCATGCCCAATGCGCCGGCGGCCTGGGTGCGGGCCAGCGTCTCCAGTGCGTTTTCGGGATAATCCCGTGTGGGGCCGCCGCGATGCGCGATCACGAGCGCGGCTCCGGTTTCGCGCAAACAGTCCAGCCGGGCGCTCAGCGGCGCGCCTGGTGCGATCGCGGCGTTGACGGCGGGTTGCGGTGCGTTGGCCGTGGGAATGGTGATCGCATTATCCGTTGGATCGGCCGCAGGGCCGCATGCCGCGAGGCCGGAGAGCGCAGAAATGATTGCTGCGCGTCGTGCAGTGAAGAAAATTCTCACGGAAAGGTCCCCATCCATTTGCCGTCGCGGCGTTCGGCTATTAGAGTTGTTGCAGACACACGATTAGTTTCCCTGCGCTTGGGAGGGCGCGACTATGGTTTTTGGATTCGGCAAGAGCAAGACTGACAACAAGACGGCCAAGACGGCGGACAATGCCGCAGTTGCGAAATCTGCTTCGGCTCCCGCTGCGAATGGCGCGTCCGCTGCGCCCGCGCCGATCCCCGCCGGACCGATGATGGGCCTGATGCAGGACTGGCCGCTGACGGTGAACCGTGTGATCGAGCACGCCGCGATCGCCCACCCGCACCGGGAAGTGGTTACCCGTTCGGTCGAAGGTCCGATCATCAGACAGACCTACAAGGAAATCTATGACCGCGCGCGCCAGTGCTCGACTGCGCTGAAGGAAGACGGCGTGCAGATGGGCGACCGCGTGGCGACGCTGGCGTGGAATACCGGTCGCCACATGGAAGCCTGGTACGGGACGATGTGCATCGGTTCGATCCTGCACACGCTGAACCCGCGCCTGCATCCCGAGCAGATCGCGTGGATCATGAACCACGCCGGCGATTCTGTTCTGTTCTTCGACCTGACGTTCCTGCCGATCGTCGAGGCGATCCACAAAGCAGTGCCGGGTTGCCGCCGCTACATCCTGTTCACCGATGACGCGCACATGCCGAAAGAGACGACGATCACGAACCTCGTTTCTTATGAGAGCTATATCGCGGGCAAGTCGACCGACGTTGAGTGGGGTAATTTCGACGAGAACACCGCGTGCGGCCTTTGCTATACGTCGGGCACGACCGGCGATCCCAAGGGCGTGCTGTACTCTCACCGTTCAAACGTTCTGCACTCGATGATCGGCATGCAGCCGGACGCGATCGGCGGCGGTGTGAAGGAAAGCATGCTGCCGGTGGTGCCGATGTTCCACGCCAACGCATGGGGCATCACGTTCCTTGCGCCCGCTTCGGGCATGCGCCTTATCATGCCGGGCGGCAAGATGGACGGCGAGTCGATCTACGAATTGCTGGACGGCGAGAAGGTGACCATGACGGCGGCGGTGCCGACCGTGTGGCTGATGCTGCTGCAATATCTTGAAGAGACCGGCAAGAAACTGCCGCACCTCAAGAAGGTGGTGATCGGCGGGTCGGCTGTTCCGGAGCGCATCCTGCGCGCCTTCGAAGAGCAGTACGATGTCGAGGTTGTTCACGCCTGGGGCATGACCGAGATGAGCCCGATGGGGTCGCTGGGTTCGATGACGCCGGAAGTGATGGAGATGAGCCGCGACGACATCGTTCGCCACAAGCTGAAGCAGGGCCGCGTGCCGTTTGGCGTGGAAATGTGCGTGAAGGACGACGAGGGCAATATCGTTCCTCGCGACGCCAAGACGTCGGGCCATCTGATGGTGCGGGGGCCGGCGGTCGCGAAGGCTTACTTCCGTAATGCAGGCGGTCAGATTCTCGACGCGGACGGCTGGTTCGATACGGGCGACGTGGCGAACCTCTGCCCGCAGGGCTTCATGCAGATTACCGACCGCGCGAAAGACGTGATCAAGTCTGGCGGCGAGTGGATTTCGTCGATCGACATCGAGAACATCGCGGTTGGCCACCCGAAAGTGGCGAACGCTGCCGCCATCGGCCTGCCGCATCCGAAGTGGGACGAGCGCCCGCTGCTGATCGTGCAGATGAAGCCGGGCGAGACGGCGACCAAGGAGGAGCTGATCGGCTTCCTCGATGGCAAGATCGCCAAATGGTGGACGCCGGACGATGTGGCGTTCGTTGATGAGATCCCGCTGGGCGCGACCGGCAAGATCAACAAGCTGGCCCTGCGCGAGACGTTCAAGGACTACACGCTGCCGACGATCCAGGCGGCCGAATGAATGAAGCGACAGCGGGGGATGGCGCTGCGCAAACTGCCGGACGCGGCGGGCATGTAATCGTCATCGCGGCGGCGGTCGTACTGCTCGTCGCTGCGTTGGCGGCTTTAGCTTCCGGGCCATTGTTGTATCGCGCTGGCGTTCTTGAACTGGACGCAGCGCGCGTCGGCACCTTGAACTGGGTTGGCGGTTTCGCCGGGCTGGCGGGGGTGACGGCTCTTGCCGGCCTTGTTTTCAGTCTTGTGAAGCGATCGTCCAAGGGCGCGATTGTCGGCGTGCTGGTCATCCTGGCTGCGCTGCTGGTCGGGTTTCGGGTAGTGGGCGCCATGGTGCAGCGTAGCGGGCTGCCGCCGATACATGATGCGCAGACGGACTGGGAGCAGCCGGTCGCCTTTACCGGGCGGGCGTTGTCGACGCGGGATGCCGAGCGTGCTGCGCCGATACGCGACGACGCGCGGATCGGCCAGGATGGCGGGAGCGAATGGAGCGGCAAGACATTCGCGGAGGCGCAGGCGGAATTCTGGGAGCTGGCGCCGTTGCATCTTGAGATGACGCCGGCGCAGGCGATCGTGTTGGCGGAGCAGGTGGCGCGCAAACAGGGATGGTCGGTGATGCTGAGCGATCCGCCGGGCGGGCAGATCGAAGCCGTGCAGCGGTCATTCTGGTACGGTCTTCCCGCCGATATCGCCGTGCGGGCGATTGAGGATGAAGGAGGCGCGCGGATTGACGTGCGTTCCGCGTCGCGGATCGGCGGCGGCGACATGGGCGCCAATGCGCAACGCATCAAGGTGTTTCTGGACGATCTGGCGCAGGCGGCGGCCATCGAAAGGGCCGCTCTGGGCGCATCCCGAACAGAGTAGGCGCTCCTACTTCAGCCCGCCGGCGCGTTCGCGCGCCGACAGACTGGTCGAGGCGGCAAAGCCGCGGGTGTGCTGGCGCTTATTCTTCCTGCATTGACGCCCGGCACATCCAGCGAGCGCGGTGGATGCGTTCGGGATTGTCGACGACGCCCGTCAGCTCAGGAGAGATGATTTCCTGCGTGACGGTGTTGAGCAGCGGCATTGCCGCGACATCGTCCAGCAGGATCTGCTCCGCCTGTTTCAGCAACTCGGCGCGTTTGGCGGGATCGAGTTCGCGGTTGGAGGCGTGCAGGACGGCGTCGTAGTCCGGGTTGTTGTAGCGACCGTAATTCATCGGGCCGGTGCCGGAATCCATCAGGTAGAGATAGTTGTAGGCGTCGGAATAGTCGGCCAGCCATGCCGAGTCCGAAAGCGCATAGTCGGAGTTCTGCAGCGAGTTGTAGAGCGCCTGAGTTTCGAGCTGGCGGATCGACGGGCGGACCCAGTCTGCAATGTCGGACCAGTTGGCCTGCAGGACGGGCGCGATACGCGGGTTATTCGAGGTCGCGCGGTACTGGTATTCGAACGTGAACGGGTTGTCCGGCCCGAAGCCTGCCTGTTCGAGCAGGGATTTCGCTTCGGCGAGGCGTTCGTCGCGCGACATGTCCTTCCATTTGAACTCGGCGTGGTCGGGATAACCGTTTATGCCGGGGGGCACGAAGGAATAGGTGGGGTTCTCGCCGCCCTGGAGGATGGACGTGGTGATGTATTCGCGGTCCATCGCCATCGCGAGGGCCTGACGGACGCGGACATTGTCAAACGGCGGACGGGTCTGGTTGGCGACAACATAGGTTGTCGACAGCATCGGCTTTACGCGTGGCCAGCCGGGCAGTTTTTCTTCGGTGTCCTGCAGGCGGCCCGTGGGGAAGGAGTTGTTCATGTCGATCTGGCCGGCCTGAGCGAGGCGCACCATCGCGTCGTGGTCGGAGGCCGTGTAGTAGACGATGCTTTCAAAGCAGAGACTGTCGGCGTCGTAGAATTCCGGGTTCTTCACCGAGCGAAGGAAGTCGCCAGAGCGCCATTCGACGAGTTTGTAGGGGCCGTTGACGACGATGTTTTCCGGGCGGGTCCAGTTGTCGCCCTGCTCTTCGACGACGTGACGCGGGATCGGGAACGCTGTGTAGTGCTTGAACAGACCGGGTAGATAGGGCGCGGGGTATTCTAGCTCGACCTGCAACGTATAGTCGTCGAGTGCGGTGACGCCGAGCTGGTCGGTGGGCATCTGGCCGCCATTGATCGCCTGGGCGTTCCTAATCGGATATTGCAGTGAAGCATAGACCGCGCCGATCGTGTTGGGATCGAGCAGGCGGCGGAAGCCGAAGACGAAGTCGTGAGCCGTCAGAGGCGTGCCGTCCGACCAGTTGGACTGGCGAAGGTGGAAGGTCCAGGTCAGGCCGTCCTCGGAGGTCTCCCAGCTTTCCGCTACGCCGGGGACGGGCACGGCGGCGGCGTCTTCGGTGGTTAGGCCGATGAACATGTCGCCGATGACGTCGTTGGCCCAGGTGCCTTCTGACTGGTGAGGATCAACTGAGTCCGGGTTGGCGCCGATGCCGCGGCGCAGTTCCGTCAGGGGGCGGTCACCGCCTCCACCGCCGCCGCAGGCCGTCAGCGCCAACATGGAGGCGGCGGCGAGAAGCGTAAAAACGTTGCGGCGATGAAACATGGATGTGTGACTCCCGGATAGCCTGATGCGCACTCAGACGCTAAAGATTGGGTCTAACTAGCGCCAGAGTGGCTGAAGTTGAAATGCTCGTCTGCATTTCATGGCGGATGGAGGATGAATTGACTGTGAAGCGTTCAATTCTGGTTTGTAGCCTTGCCATGGGCGCTCTCGCGTTCCCGGCGTTCGCGCAGGAATCCCCTCTGGCTGGGATTTATGCGTGTGCGGACGAAGCTGGAGATAGCGCCCGGCTCGCCTGTTTTGACGCCGCGGTCGCCGCGTTGCGGGCGGATGAGGAGGAAGGTGAGGTTGCGGTGGTGTCCTCCGAGCAGATCGAAAAGGTCGCTGAGGAATCCTTTGGCCGTCCGGGCGGGGCGGATCTCGCCGCTGTAGCGCCCAAGGTCGCCGCCGCTTCGGCATCTGGGGCGGAGGCGCCGGACGAGCTGGTCATGACGGTTGTGAAGATCGACGAACAGCGTGACGGCAAGATCGTACTGACAATGGAGAACGGCCAGGTCTGGCGTCAGACAACTGGCGGCCGGCCACGCTATCGCGGCAATGGGCCGTGGGAGGCGGAGATCATGAGGGGCGCCATTGGCGGGTTCCGTCTGAAACTGGATGGCGGGCGCCCGATCCGGGTGACGCGCGAGAACTAGCCGGCGCCGGCTGCAGCCGGCCCCGTGATGCTGGATTTTTTCATGCCTTGCGCGTGAACCATTCGGCGCTGTCGTGCGACCAAAGAACATCCAGCCGGCTGAGGCCGTTCTGGTGACTGGTACGGACAGCACAGGACCGACATGATGAGCAAAGTGATCAGCGGCCAGGCGCAAGCTGCGCGCAATTACACTCTCGACAAGCCGATCGCACTCGATCTGGTGAGTTCGGCGTTCAAGACGGATCCGTTTCCAGCATTTGCGCGCATGCGTGAACTAGGGCCGGTGCTTCCGGCCAGGTTCCCGTTGATAGGCGGCATCTGGGTGACGACCACCTATGAGGCGACGCAGGCCGTTCTGAAGCGCAACGACCTTTTCGTGATGGATGGTGTGAAGGCGGGCAAGAAGGGTACGCCGGGCCTGCAATGGTGGATGCCCAAGAGCGTCAAGCTGCTGACCAACAATATGCTGCAGAAGGATGAGCCGGACCATCGGCGGTTGCGCAAGCTGGTCGACAGGGCGTTTGCGCGGCGCGGCATCCTGGACATGCGCGCTGATGTCGAGCGATTGGCGGACAGGCTGCTCGACGATTTCGAAGGCAAGGGCGAGATCGATCTGTTGCGGGAGTACAGCAGGAAGCTGCCGCTGGAAGTGATCTGCGACCTCCTTGGGCTGCGCTTGGAAGACCGGGCGAAGTTTGCGGCATGGGCGGATCGGCTAGCGGATGTCAGCGTGAACCCGGCCGGACTGTTTCGTGCGATGAGCGGCATACGCAAGATGACAGCGTATCTGCGCGAAGAGATCGAGCGGGTGCGTGCGGACGAGCGCCCCGGCCTGATCTGCGAACTGGTGAAGGCGGAAGAAGACGGCGACAAGCTGAGCGAGAGCGAGCTGTTGGCGATGGTTTTCCTGCTGCTGGTCGCGGGGTTCGAGACGACGACGAACCTGATCGCCGGGGCCGTGGTCGACCTTGAGCAGAACCCGGCACAGAAGGCGTGGTTGCTGGAGGATCCCGACGAGCGGATGGAGCGTGCGGTTGAGGAACTGGCGCGCCATGTGTCGTCGGTGCAGGGAACCAAGCCGCGGTATGTGGCGCAGGATACCGATTTCTTCGGTGTGAAACTGAAGCGCGGGCAGACGATGATGGCGCTGGTCGCGGCCGCGAACGCGGACCCGGCGGTGTTTGACGCGCCGGAGAAGCTGGACCTCGACCGGTTTCCCAATCCGCACCTCGTGTTCGCGACCGGCATTCACTTTTGCCTCGGGTTGCAGCTGGCGAGACTGGAAACACAGGTAGCGTTGGGGAGGCTGTATGCGCGCTATCCTGATCTTGCGCTCGTGGACCTCGACAAGGTGGATTATTCGGAGCGGCCCGGTTCCCGGGGGATCAAGTCGCTGATGATCCGAACAAACCAGCGAGTCAAAGTCGCGGCTTGAGGGCGGGGCTAGCGAAACGCCGGCGCGTTGGCGGTGCGGCCCATGATGGCGTCGTGGTGTTCGGAGCAGACGAAGCCGCGTTCGAGGCCGGATTTCGGATCCGTGTTCTCGTGCACGGCTACGCAGGGTGGAAAGCTGAAGCGGGCGGTGAGCGCGTCGGTATCGAGGACCACATCGAAGTAGGCCCATTCGCGGCAGTTCTTCGACCACGCCTGGCCGCGATAGGTCTCGACGACGTCGGCGGTGACGAGTTCCTGTTCGAGCGGGGCGAGGCAGCGGCAAAGCACGGAGGTGGCTTTCCTATTCATTCCAGCGGATAGGACGACGCTTATCGCGTCAAGCCGCAGGTTTCCTCGAGCAGGTCAGGCGACTAGCTGCGCAGTATTTTTTCCATCGCCTTGCCCTTGGCGAGTTCGTCGATGAGTTTGTCGAGGTAGCGGATCTCGCGCATCGTCTTTTCCTCGACCTCTTCAACGCGCATGCCGCAGACGACGCCGGTGATCAGTTCGCGGTCGGGATTTATCTTCGAGGCCCTGGCGAAGAAGGTCTCGAAGTCGGTCTTTTTCGCGATGTGGCTGTCGATCTGGCGCTGGGTGTAGCCGGTGAGCCAGCGGATGATCTTGTCGACCTCGGCCTTGGTGCGGCCCTTGCGCTCGGCCTTGGCTACGTAGGCGGGGTACACGCTGGCGAAGGGCATAGTGTAGATGCGGTGTTTGCCCTGCGCCTTTGCCGCCATAATCAGCGGTCCTTCGGGTCGAGCGCGTCGCGCAGGCCGTCGCCGATGAAGTTGAGACAGAAGAGGGTCAGCACCATTGTGGCGGCGGGGCCGAAGAGCATCCAGGGGTCGCCGAGTTCGCGCTGGCCGTCGGAGATGAGTCGGCCAAGCGAGGTCAGAGGCTCTTGAACGCCAAGGCCGATGAAGGAGAGGAAGCTTTCCTGCAGGATGACGATGGGCAGGGTGAGCGTGACGTAAACTGCGACAGGCCCCAAGAGGTTGGGCAGAATGTGTCGGGTGATGATGCCCCATGGGCCGACGCCGGCGGCGCGGGCGGCCTCGACAAATTCCTTCTGCTTCAGCATCAGGGTCTGGCCACGGACGATGCGGGCCATGGTGAGCCATTCGATGGCGCCGATAGCGAGGAAGATCAGGAAGATCGAGCGCCCGAACACGACGGTCATCAGGATAACGAAGAAGATGAACGGCATCGCATAGATGACGTCGACAGTGCGCATCATGAGCTGGTCGGTGCGGCCGCCGACATAGCCGGCGATCGCGCCCCAGGTGACGCCGATGACGAGGCTGACGGTGGTGGCGATGGCGCCGACGGCGAGCGAAACCCTGAGCCCCATCATGATGCGCGCGACCATGTCGCGACCGTAAATGTCGGTGCCGAGCAGGTGGAGGTGCTCGAATGTGGGCGAAAGCCGCAGGCGGTCGCGGTATTGGTGTTCGAACTCGTGCGGCCAGAGGAAGGGGCCGAACAGCGCGATCAGGACGATGATCCCGAGGATGACAATGCTGGTCATCGCGGCCTTGTTGGCGAGCAGCCGGCGGCGCGAGTCGTCCCACAGCGAGCGGCCCTTGCGGGCGGCGGTTTCCAGCGCTTCAGCGCGTTCGATCGGGGCGGTGGCGAGCGTCATTCGTAGCGCACCCGTGGGTCGAGGATGGCGTAGAGGATGTCTGCGATCAGGTTGAAGATGATGATCAGGCCGCCATAGAGGATCACCGTGCCCATGACGCGCGTGTAGTCGCGGGTGATAGCGCCGTCGATGAATGAGGCGCCGACGCCGGGCAGGCCGAAGACGCGCTCGACGACGACAGATCCGGTGATGACGCCGACGATGGCGGGGCCGAGATAGGAGACGACGGGCAGGATAGCGGCGGGGGCGGCGTGGCGCATCAGGATGCGGGTTTCCGACAGACCCTTGGCGCGTGCGGTGCGGATGTTGTTCGAGCGCAGCGTTTCGATCATGGAGGCGCGCGTCAGGCGCGAGATGATGGCGATCTGCGGCAGGGCGAGCGTGAGGATCGGCAGGAACAGGTTGTTGAAATTCATGCGCCCGAGGTCGAGGCCGCCGGCCGCGAACCAGCCCAGCCAGACGCCGAAGACAAGGGAAAGGAACGGGCCTGTGACGAAGGTCGGGATCGAGATGCCGATCATCGCCAGCGACATGGCGGAATAGTCCGCGGCGCTGTTCTGTCGAATCGCGGCGACGATGCCCAGTCCGACGCCGGCAAAGAGCGCGATTGAGATCGACCAGGCGCCAATGGTCAGCGACACCGGCAGGCCTTCGCCGAGCAGTTCGGAGACGGTCTTGTCCTTGTTCTTCATGGACGGGCCAAGATCGCCCTGCACGACATTGCCGAGATATTCAAAGTATTGTTCGTGGAGCGGCTTATCGAGACCGAGATTGGCGCGCAGGTTGGCTTCGACTTCTGGCGTCAGTTTGCGATCGGTCGAGTAGGGATTGCCTGGCGCAGCGCGCATCATGAAGAAGGCGATCGTGATGATCACCAGCATCGTCGGGATCGCCGTGAGAATGCGACGCAGGATGTAGGCCTTCGGTATGCGGTGAAAGGTCCGCGTCAGAGCGTTTGACGATCGCTCCGGGGCTGCCGATGGCGAGGAGGCTGTTTCGGAGGAAGCGGTATTCGGCACGCTGGTTCTGTAGTCCTGAGGTCCTGTCGCCTGATCGGGCGGTGGCTAGGCGGCTTTACCGGGACACTGGCCGAACTCGGTTGTTTCCGGATGGCTTAAGGCATGGTCACTGTCGCAAACATGTCAAGCGTGCAAGATTGTGGGCCGTATCCGGAAGGAGGAGTTCGATGGCTGAAATTCGCAAGGTAGTGGAGAATTTCGCGGTTGCGCCGCAGATATCGGCCAAGGACATGGCGGAAATTGCGGCTGCGGGATTTCGTCACGTTATCAACAACCGGCCGGACGGAGAGGCGCTGGGACAGCTGACGAGCGCGAGGGCGGAAGAGGCGGCGAAGGCTGAGGGGCTGTCATATCAGCATGCGCCGTTTCAGGGCCCGCCCACTGATGAGGCGGTGTCGGCCCTGGAGCAGCAGCTGGCGAACGCAGAAGGACCAGTCCTGGCGTATTGCCGCTCGGGAACGCGATCGATCACCGCCTGGGCGATTCTTCAGGGGCGAAAGGGGAACATGACGGCTGCGGACATCGTCAAAGCCGCGAGTCAAGCCGGATATGACCTTGAACCGATGAAAGACCTTTTGCGATCTCTCTCCAAGAAGTAGTAGGGTCCGGCGCGCAATCACTGGTTAATTGAGTCTTTTTGGGGGAAGGCGTCGACCGGCGGTCGCGTGCAGATCGACCGGTTCGATATGTAACATCGAGGGACGGGCGGGCGAACTGAGTTTAGGCGACGGTTGAGGCCCGCGAAGGCGGCGCTGAACATACGCCCAGCCAGGAAGGATTTGAGTACCTGTGAAAAACTGGCTCTGGACCTCGGACTTCGTGGTCGAGGACAACGTGGTGACCGTCAAGAAGACGGGTCATAGCATCGCGCTCAACCTGGAGCTGGTGCATGACATCTTTACGTGGTTCTGCTTCTACATCTTTGCGCAGGGCTGGCGGCTGCAGCGCCGCCTGACCGGGCACAAGCGTCCGACGATCGCCTTTTTTCCCGACAAGCCACGGCCCTGGTACCTGATCTGGCCGGTGATGCATTGCGCGGGCGCGAAGCTGGTTGAAGACCCGCATGAGGCCGATATCGTCATGCAGTTCGACGATTCGACCCGGTCGGAATCCGTGGTTCCGGACCTGTCGAAATCGACGCGTCAGGTACGCACCGTGAATTTCACTTGCCGGGACATTTCCAAGACGACGATTGCGAGGGCGTTCGAACGGGTGGCTGGTTACTCCCTTGCTGTTGATCCGGCGACTCATCACGGACCAATCGTCGACAAGTCGGAGATCAACGCTGCGCACGATGGACGGGTCGTGCAAGGTCCGTTCGCGGCGCAGGAGGGGCGCAGCTATCAGAAGCTGATCAACAACGAGATCGAGGGCGGTCTGGTTCTGGATCTGCGGACGTGCATCGTCGGCGGCGAACCGGCCATCGTGTTCCGTAAGCGCCGGCCGCTTGAGAGACGCTTCCTGAACGAGAATGTCGAGGTGGACTGGGTGCGGCCCGACGATGTGTATTCGCCGGCCGAGATCGACATGCTGCGCAGATTTGCATCCGAGATCCGGCTGGACTGGGGCGGGATCGATGTCCTGCGCAACCAGGATGACGGCCGTCTCTACATCGTGGACGCCAACAAGACGGATATGGGGCCGCCTGTGGCGATGCCACTCGGACAGAAATTACGCGCGACGCGCCTGCTGGCGCGTGCGTTTGGACGGGCGTTCGCGTCGTAATCGAGTTGACGGATCAGGGTTGATGGCTGGAATTCCATTTGTTCGGGATATTGACTGCCGCTACGGCGAAGCCGTGGAGGTAAGTGGGCTGATCCGCCGTGTCGTTGCGAACAATCCGGGGCCGTTCACCTATACTGGGACGGGGGTTTACATCATCGGTCGCGGCACGGTGGCGGTGATCGATCCGGGACCTGAGAACAGCGAACACTTCGATGCACTGAAGCGTGCGCTGGAAGGTGAGACTGTCAGCCATGTTCTGGTGACGCATTCGCACATGGACCATTCGCCACTGGCGCATCCGTTGGCGGAGTGGGCCGGATGCGAGGTGTATGCGGGCGGACCGGTGATACCGACCGCGTCGGACGTGCGGCTTGAGGCCGGTGACGATCTGCAATTTGCGCCGGATGTAACGCTGAAGGACGGAGACGTGTTCGAGGGGCCGGGCTGGACAGTGGAAGCGGTGGCGACGCCTGGTCATACGTCGAACCATTTCTGCTTCCTGCTGAAGGAAGAGAAGGCGTTGTTCGCCGGCGACCATGTGATGGGCTGGTCGACGACGGTGATCTCTCCGCCAGATGGCAACATGACCGACTATTATGCGAGTCTTGAGAAGGTGCGGGCGCGCGATCTGGCGACGATCTGGCCGACGCATGGCCCGCCCGTGCGCGAAGTCGCGCCGTTTCTCGATGCGTATATTGCACACCGCCGTGCGCGCGAGGCGGCGATCATGGATCGGCTGCGGGCGGGCGATACGCAGATCCCGGAGATGGTGAAGACGATCTACAAGGATGTCGACAAACGACTGCATCCTGCCGCATGCCACTCGGTGCTGGCGCACATGATCCATATGGTCGAGACGGGCGCGGTCGTCGCCGACGGCCCGATGGACCTGTCGACGGCGTACCGCCCGCTGCAGGCTGCGGAGTAGGCGCCCTTACGGGCTGGCCGATTTTCTTTCACGATGGTTGATGGCCTCGGCGCTGAGCTGGCGCCGCAGGGCTGCAACGTTGCTCGCTGCGGCGGACGAGGCCGCTTGCATTGGCCCCCTGATATGGGCCAATGGCGCATGCAAGAAGCGATCACGATTCCATTGAACGGCGGTTCCGGGGCGAACTGGCGAAGGTATTGGTCCAGCCATCAGGACACGCCGCGATTGCTCGCGACCGAGGCGGGACTGGACGGCGCAACCATTGACGCGTTGCTCGCTACTGAGACCCGACCGCGGTGCATGCCACACGATGGCGGCGCGTTGATCATCCTCAGGGGCGTCAACCAGAGCCCAGGCGCTGAGCCGGAAGACATGGTGTCGGTACGATTATGGATCGACGCCGCCCGGGTTGTGAGCGTCCAATTCCGTCCGTTGCAGGCGCTCGATGATCTCGCGCTATCGGTTGGCGCGGGCACAGGTCCGAAGACCGCTGGCGATTTCATTGTGGTTCTCGCAGAACTGCTGGCGGAGCACATGCAGTCGACCATCGAAACAGTAGATGCGGAACTCGACGGCCTTGAGGATCATCTGGGCAAGGGGCCAGCGCCAAAGCTGCGCACGGACATAACGGCGCTGCGGCGGAAGGTGGTGACGCTGCGCCGTTTTATCGCCCCGCAACGAGACGCGCTGGGGCTGCTCTTTGCCGAGGAGTTTGAGTGGCAGACAAAAGTGCAGGACCGTCGACTGCGCAATACGATCGACCGGATAACGCGGCTGGTGGAACAGCTCGACGAGATCAATTCCCGCGCGGCGATCTTTCAGGAATCGCTGACTGGTTTCGTCACAGAACGGCTCAATCGCACGATGGCCCTGCTGTCGGTTGTGGCCGGGGTGTTTCTGCCATTGAGCTTCGTCGCCAGCCTGATGGGCATGAATGTCGGCGGCATTCCCGGCTCAGGATCAGTCAACGCGTTTGCCGTGATTGTCGGCGCGATGATCGTAACGGGCGTTGCCGAGGTGGTGTTGTTTCGCTGGCTCAAGCTGATGTGAGCCGGCCTTCGCTGGCCAGGCGTCGCTCATTTCACCCGTTGTGCGTCTACCGCTCGATGTAGGTTGGCGCGCTCAACTGCGCGCCGCGCTGGTTGGCGGTGGTGAGCTGGTCGACGAGGGCGCGTGTGCGTTGCTCGCCCAGAAGGCGGGCGATGGCCTGGACCCCCGGGGTGGCCGGCGAGGCGTTCGCAGAGACGCCCATGAGCCCGCGCAGAACGCGGATGGGCGAAGTCTCCGGGCGGTTCATGCGGATGCGGACGAGGTCGTCGGGATTGATCCCGGCAAGTTCCTTGGCCTTGTTGATTGCGGTAATCAGGTCGCCGGTTTCATCAACGAGGCCGAGTTCCTGTGCGTCTTCGCCGGTCCAGACGCGGCCGCGGGCGATTTCCTGTACGCGGTCGAGTGGAATATCGCGGCCTTCGGCGACGAGGTTGGTGAAGCGTTCGTAGGTGGCTTCCAGGCTGGCGACCAGTTTCTGCCGCTGCGCCGGGGTCAGCTTCTCGGTGGAATAGGCCGAGGCGTAGGGACCGCCGACGCCCACTTCGTCGGGGTTGACGCCGATCATCCGCAGGGTGTCAGCGATGGCGAACTTACCGCCGAAGACGCCGATCGATCCGGTGAGCGTTGACGGGTTGGCGATGATGGCGTCGGCGTTGGCAGAGACATAGTAGCCGCCAGAAGCCGCCATCGATCCCATCGAGACGACGACTTTCTTGCCGGACGCTTTGAGGTGATCGACCGCGCGCCAGATCTGGTCTGAGGCGATGGCGGAGCCGCCGCCTGAGTCAACGCGGAAAACAACAGCGTCGAGGTCTTCGTCCTCGGCGAGGACGCGCAGGTTGTAGGCGATCGTGTCGGAAGCGAAAACCGGCGAGCCGAGCGAGAACAGGTCGTCGTCGCCGCCGGTTCCGGTGACGATGCCGCCTTCGCCGCCGACGATGGCGATGACGCCCTGCGTTTCGCCGCCGCGGCGGGAAGGGGTGTAATGCGCGACATCGACCAGGGCCTTGCGGACATCGTCATAATCGATGGCTTCGGGATCGACATTCATCGCCCGGGCGACGGCGGCGAACATGGCTTCTTCCGGCCAGCCGAGCTTGTCTGTGAGGCCGAGATTGACGGTCTGGTCCGCCTGATAGGGGCTTTGTTCCAGGACGCCGCGCAACTGGTCAGGGTCAAGTCCGCGATCGGCGGCGATGTCGGCGACCGAACGGGCCCACACGGTTTCTGCGATCGCGCTCATCGCTTCGGCGTGGGCGGGGGTATAGCCGGTCTGTTTGTAGACGTCGGGCGCGTTCTTGTATTCGAGGAATTGTTCGATCTCGACGGTGACGTTCAGCTTCTCGAAGGCTTCGCCCATGAACAGGGTTTCGAAGGTGACGCCGGGGATTTCAAAACCCGAGCCGGGCTGGATCCAGATCTCATCTGCGGCGGCGATGGCGCGGTACGCGCCGGGGCCGGACGACAGAAAGCCCTGCGAGTGAGCGATGACGAACTTGCCGTTTTGCTTGAGGCGCAAGATTGCGGCGCGGAGTTCCTCAGCGCGGGTAGAGCCGATATTGAATTCCGCCGCGCGAACGAAGACGCCTTTCACATTGTCGTCGCGGGAGGCGGCGTTGAGGCTGAGCAGGATATCGATGAAGGCGGTGTCGTTGAAAAATGCGCCGAACTCACCGGATGGCGGCTGATCGGGCCAGGCATCGCGCATGTCGATCGAAATGACAGCGTTGGAAACCGGCTCGGGCTCGTTGTCCGGAATCAGCGTCATGACGATGGCGAGGGGGATCAGCAGAAAAAAGAAGACGAGAGCCGCCAGGCCGCCGAGAAAGGAAAGAATGAAAGTCTTCATCTGCCGGAACCGCTGAATCGATCGGATATGGATTTATTGACTATCGGGAAAGATTGGTCCGTCCAAGTCAACATCGCCTTACAGGAAGGTGATGATTTGCGCTGATATTTGGGGGAATTCCCTCTGCGTCGGTATGTGTGTGACGATTAGGGACTGTCAGGGGGCGAGTGCTGGTCGGAGTAGGAGGATTCGAACCTCCGGCCCCCGCCTCCCGAAGACGGTGCTCTACCAGGCTGAGCTATACTCCGACGGACGGGCGCTATAGCCGCTTTCCGCTGGCGGCGCAATCGCCCGCGGCGGAGCCGGGGGCCTTAAATCCCTGGGGTTTTGCAGGGTGTCTGGGGGCGGCTGGGGTGTGCTTTCGCGGCATGTTGCTTTCGCGCTGCGAATTGCGTAAACGTCCGCACCTTCTGCTGGGGCGTCGCCAAGCGGTAAGGCATCGGTTTTTGGTACCGACATTCCCAGGTTCGAATCCTGGCGCCCCAGCCAATTCCCTGAATCAGAGAAATTGCGCCATTCCGGCGCGGGCCGGCCCGATTCAGGCTGAACGTCGGCGCGCGGCGCGCTAGGATCGCCGGCTGGGCGCGTGTAACCAGTCATCAGGCTATCGCGAACTCGCTAGCATGCGAGTGTGTGTGAATCGGCGGGACTGGTGTGAACGAGGCGGAACTGCATGCGTTGGTGACGGCTGGTCTGGCGGGGGATTCGCGGGCCTACCAGAAATTCCTGGCGGAGATCGCCGCTGGCTTGCGCGTATTCGTGCGCAAGCGGTTGTTCGTCGGTCCGGACGAGGCGGAAGACATCGTGCAGGAGGTGTTGCTGGCGGTGCATACCAAGCGGCACACCTATGACCCTGAAGCGCCGGTCACACCGTGGTTGTATGCGATCACGCGGTTCAAGCTCGCCGACCATCTGCGCAAGCTCAAGCGGCGGGGCGTGCAGGTTCCGGTCGAGGACGAGATCGGGTTGTTCGCCGAGAGCGATCATGAGGCGGGAGCGGTGCGGCGCGACCTTGACCGGTTGCTCGAGCGGCTGCCGGAAAAGCAGCGGGAGTCGATCCGCATGGTGAAGCTGCAACAACTGAGCGTGCGCGAGGCCGCTGAGAAGGCGTCGATGACAGAGTCGGATGTAAAGGTGTCTGTGCATCGCGGACTGAAGACACTGGCGAAGCTCGTGGCGAGGGATCAGGCGCAATGAAGACCGATGAACTGATCAACGTGCTGGCGCAGGACAGCGCACCGGCGAAACGGGAATCGTTGCTGCTGAAACTTGCGGTGGCTGCGCTGGTGGCGTTGGGCGTTTGTGTGCTGCTGATCGTGCTGTTTGAGGGCGTTCGACCGGACTTTACCAAGAATGCAACCCAGGTGGCGTTGAAGGCGACGTTTTCAGCGGTGTTCGCGGCGGCGGCGTTGCCGGTTGCGGCGCGCCTGGCGCGGCCAGGGAACAAGGTCGGCGCGTGGATCGCAGCGACGTTTGCGATCGGCCTGGTGTGCGTGATGGTCAGCGGTTTCATGATGATGCCGCCAGCCGAAAACGCGGTGGGCGGCCTGATCGGCGGCGTCGTGCCGATCGCTTTCCTGATCATTCCCGCGTTGGCGGCGCCAGCGGCGATCCTGATCTTTTCCTGGTACCGGCGCAACGCCCCGACGCGGCTGGCGTTGGCGGGGGCGTCGGTCGGCGCGATGTCGGGCGGGCTGGGGGCGATGGCGTATGCGCTGGTCTGCCCGGTGGATGACATGGGTTTTGTGTCCGTCTGGTACGGCGCGGCGATCGTGGTGTGCACGATTGTCGGCGCGCTGGTTGGGCCGCGCGTGTTGCGCTGGTAGTCGTTGAAGACGTGGCCGGCGCAACGGGATGCGTGTCGCAGGCCTGTAGAAACGTCTTGTTCAGCGACGGGCGCTAAGCCAGAGTCTCCGGGCGGGGTCGGAGCCGTCGCAGGGAAGCGCCAAGCATGACCAATTCAGCCGGCCGCGAGAAGCGCGTCTACAAGATTGTACGGGCGGGATTGCTCGCCTCGCTGTCGGTTGGCGTCGCTGCAGCCTGTGCGAGCGGCGGCGGCGGTGGATCGCCACCGCCATCGCCAACGTTGCCGCCGCCGCCTGCGCCGCCCCCGCCTCCTGCGCCGCCGCCTCCACCACCTCCGCCGCCTGCGTCGTTCTTCGAGACGAGCGAGTATTATGGTTCAGCCCAACCGGGGAACCGAAATTCGGGGTTGGAATTCATTGGCGCATCAACGGCGTACTCTTCGGGCGGGACGGGCGCCGGGATCACGGTCGCGGTGATCGATACGAATGTTGATCCGAATGTCGATGAACTGGACGGGCAACTATCGGTCAATTCGATCGACGTGATCGTCGATCTGAATGGCGGAACGCGCGACGCCGACAATATCGACCCGGACGGGCATGGTTCGCTGGTGTCGACCGTTATCGCCGCAAAGAAGGATGGGATGGGAATGCATGGGGTCGCGTTCGATGCGACCATCCTGCACATCCGCGCCGATACGCCCGGGACCTGTCAGGAGACAGGTGAAGACGAAGACGGCTGTACGTTCAGCGACAGCAATCTTGTGAAGGCGATCGACTACGCCATCGATAATGGCGCCAGGGTGATCAACATGTCGCTCGGCGGCGAGATTGACGGCGATCAGACGCTTGAGAATGCAGTCCGGCGCGCGGCGCAGGCTGGGGTGCTGGTGGTGGTTTCGGCGGGAAATGAGGGCGAGCCGCCGACTGCCGATGCGGCGGCCATGGGGCTGCATCCGAATGAGCCTGCGCACATTGCCGGGCTGGCCAGTTCGCTGGGCATGGTGGTGGCGGTCGGGGCGCTTGATCATCGTGACGGAAAGATCGCGGATTTCTCGAACCGTGCGGGGGATGCGCCGGGGAACTCGAACATCCGGAACTTCTACATCCTTGCGCCGGGTGTTCGCGTGATCGGACAGGGGCCGGATGATAATGTCCTGTTCCCGGATGACACTGACAACGATACCGACGATGAAGGCGATTACTATCTGGTGTCGGGGACTTCTTTTGCTGCGCCTTACGTGGCGGGCTCCCTGGCGTTGATGCTGGATGCGTTTCCGAACCTGGCGCCGGCTGATGCGCTGGCCGCGTTGCTGGAGACGGCGACGGATTATGTCGACAACACGCCTGACGCCATCAGCGGCGAGATCGCAGGTGTTGGCGTTGATACGGTCTCCGGTGTGGGTGTGCTCAATCTGCAGGCGGCGTTTTCGCCGATCGGGACGAGCAGTTTCAATTTCGGCGCGGAGCGTGTCGAGCTGGGGCAGTTGCTGGCGCCGGCGCGTGGGGCGTTTGGCGACTGGGCGGAAGCTTCCGGCGCCTTCGACGGGATCGTGTTTCAGGACAAGTATGAGCGCGGCTTCCGGCTGGATGAGGCGGCGGCGGCGCGCGGGCATGCGGCGTTCGCTGACCTGGCGACGCGGGCTCGGTTTGACCGCGGGCAGGCTTATGCAGTGGATGCGCAGGGACTGAGCTTTTCATGGTTTTCCGCGCCGCCGGAGATCGCTGATCCGCGCACGCCGTGGGAGCAGGAGCCGGACACGACGTTTTCATTCGCGATGGATACCGGGCGGCTGGCGTTGTCGGCCGGGCGTGGCGGCGGGCCAAGCGAAATGGTGGCGGGGCCCAGCCTCGTCTATGATCCGTCCGGTCCTTCGCAATTCGAGACTGGCGGTTCGTGGGCGAGTTTCGCCTATGACGCCGGACCGCTGACGTTTGACGTGCGGTCTTCGTCAGGCGTTGGGCGCGATGTATCTGGCGTCGGCGTTGGTACGGGCGGCGAGGACTGGCGGATGCGCATGGGCGTGTCGGCGGTGCGCGATGACCGTTCGGCGTTGGGCGGTTCGTTGCAGGGACGGTTCGGGTTTGAGGACGGATCGCAGATGACCGCGCTTGGGTTTGAAGCCCAGAAGGATCTGGGCGGATGGCGGCTGGGCGCTTCGGTTGAGGGCGCGACCGCAGAGTTGAACGGGTTCGATGCTGACGGCGTGTGGACCAGCGCCTGGACGCTGGGCGCGGAAACCGGGCTGGCGGGCGGCGTGTTGCGGTTCGCCGCAGCACAGCCGCGCCGCGCCGAGGGCGGGTCGCTGACATTCGATGCGCCGGTGGAGGTGCTGAGAACCGGATTGTTGCGATACGAGTCGCGGACGGCTGAGCTGGTTCCTTCTGGCCGCGAGGTGGATTTTGAAGTTTCCTGGCGGACGCGGATCGGGCCGCGTACGACGTTCGAGACCGCCGCCGCCTTGGCGACGCAACCTAACCATGCTGCCAACGCTGATGAAGAAGGCGCGTTCTGGTTGGGGGTGCGTCATGCCTGGTAGGGGCGCATTGCTTGCCGGGCTCGTGGCGCTGATCGCTGGTTGCGGATGGCTGGGTCCGGTGCGTGCCGATACGCAGGAGGCTGTGGCTGGGTCGAGCGCGTGCTGGATTGCGTTGAATGACGCGTCGGCATGGATCAACCGGATGCCCGGACCAGCGCGTGCGGATGCGCGGCCCGTGATCGTCAGCGCGCAAATGACGGATGCGAGGGCGAAGGCTGTTCTGGAGAAATCCGATGCGAGCGCGGGGACGACGCTGGTTCTGGAAGTGATCGAGTCGGACGCTGCGCCGATACCCGGCCGGCTGGCGTGGCGGGGGGCTGCGCCTGACGTGATGTATGAGCGCGTGGAGATCCGTTGTGGCGGCGAGGTATTGCGCGTGATCGACGGGGTCGAGCGGGTCTACTAGCCCTGAATCTCAGCCTTCGCCGACATCGCGACAAATCCATCGGCATCCGCTGTCCAGACGTCGAGCGTGTCGGCCTGCGCCTCCGCTGCGTTGACGGTGAACGGGGCGAGATCGAACACGGGACGCTGGGCGCGGAAGGTCAGCGATTTGAGAGATCGCCCAGGCGAACGCTCCTGCGCGTACTCGGCGAGGAAGGTGGCCTGCAAGGGGCCGTGGACGATGAGGCCGGGATAGCCTTCGACCTGGGTCGTATAGGGGTGATCGTAGTGGATACGGTGGCTGTTGAAGGTGATCGCCGAGTAGCGGAACAGCAGGACCGGGGTTGGCGTGATCGGCTTTGAATGCGCCGCTGTGCGCGTCTCGCCGGGCGGCGGCGCGGCCGAGCCGGTAGCTTCCTCACGGAAGACGAGGGATTGTTCGTCGCGCAGGTGCGGGGCGCCGTCGACGAGGAATTCGTGCTCGGTGGTGACGAAGACGAGCAGTCCGGATTTGCCGGTCTTTTCCTTGATCGACGTGATGCGCGAGCGGCGGGTCACTTCGGCGCCGAACTCGATGGGCTGGATGAAGTCGACCCGGCTGCCGGCCCACATGCGTCTTGGCAGCGGGATAGGGGGCAGGAAGCCGCCATGTTCGGCATGGCCATCAGGGCCGAGTTTTGTCAGCGGAACGTCGGACTGGAAGTGGATGAGGTGCGACATGGGCGCGATGTGGCGCGAGGCCGGATCGTGCGCGCGATCAAACGTGGCGTCGAAGCGGACATGACGTTCGCGATCGAAGGTCTCTGTCGCGCCGACGTCGCGGTTGATCCACTCGGCGTATTTCTCGGTCATGTCAGAAACTCTTCGGCAGGCCCAGCACGTGGGTGGCGACGTGGCTGAGGATGAGGTTGGTGGAGATCGGGGCGGTTTGATAGAGGCGGGTTTCGCGGAACTTGCGCTCGATATCGAAATCTTCGGCAAAACCGAAGCCGCCGTGGGTCTGCAGGCAGGTGTCTGCGGCGAACCATGACGCCTCGGAGGCGGCGAGCTTGGCCATATTGGCTTCCGAACCGCAGGGATCGCCTGCTTCGAACAGCCGGGCGGCGTGTTCGACCATTAGGGCGGCGGAGGTGACCTGCGTGTAGGCGCGGGCGATCGGGAATTGCACGCCCTGATTGGCGCCGATGGGCTTGCCAAAGACGTTGCGTTCCTTTGCGTATCGGGTGGCGCGGTCGATGAAGAAGCGGCCATCGCCTATGCATTCGGACGCGATCAGGATGCGCTCGGCGTTCATGCCGTCGAGGATGTATTTGAACCCCTCGCCTTCTTCGCCGATGCGATTGGCGACGGGGACTTCCAGGTCGTCGAAGAACAGCTCCGTCGTGGCGTGGTTCAGCATGGTGCGGACAGGGTTGATGGTGAGCCCGTTGCCGACTGCCTCGCGCATATCGACCAGCAGTACGGTCATGCCGGCGGAAGGTTTGGCTGCGTCGGCGCGCAGCGTGGTGCGGCAGAGCAGGACCATGAGGTCGGAGTGTTCGGCGCGGGAAATCCAGATTTTCGAACCGTTGACGATGTACGTCTCGCCATCGCGTCTGGCGAAGGTCTCGATGCGGGTGGTGTCTGTGCCGGCGGTGGGTTCGGTGACGCCGAAAGCCTGCAGGCGGAGTTCGCCCGAGGCGATCTTCGGAAGGTAGCGTTGTTTCTGTTCGTAGGAGCCGTGCCGTAGCAGCGTGCCCATGGTGTACATCTGGGCGTGGCAGGCTGCGCCGTTGGCGCCGGACCGATGGATTTCCTCGAGAATCGCGCAAGCGGCGGAAAGGCCGAGGCCAGCGCCGCCGTACTTCTCCGGAATGAGGACCGAGAGCCAGCCGTTTTCGCTCAGCGCCTGAACGAATTCGCTCGGGTAGGCGCGTTCGCGGTCCTTTTCGCGCCAGTATTCGCCGGGATACTGAGCGCAAAGCTTGCGGACGGCGTCGCGGATTTCCGAGTGGGATTCAGTTTCGGTCATAGGTCGGTTGAGCGCCTGAAGGGTTTCCTCGCAGGTCACCCTAGGCGACAATTGCGGGCATTGTCAGGGGCTGTCTGACGGCTAGTTTGGCGGCGCCTAATCCGAGACCGAAACAAGAGAGTTTCCATGACCGACAAGCTTCGCCGCGCCGCCATCGTCAGCCCCGTTCGTACGGGGGTCGGCAAGTTTCAGGGGGCGTTGTCGCCGTTTCAGGCGGGTGAGCTGGGGGCTGTGGTTCTGAAGGCGCTGGTGGAGCGGACCAAGCTGGACCCGGGCCGGGTGGACGATGTGATCTTCGCGCAGGGCTATCCGTCAGGCGAGGCGCCGTGTGTGGCGCGGTGGTCGTTGCTGGCGGCGGACTTTCCCATTGAAGTGCCGGGATATCAGCTGGATCGGCGCTGTGGCTCGGGGCTGCAGGCTGTCGTCGACGCGGCGATGATGGTGCAGACGGGCGCGGCCGATGTTGTGATCGCCGGCGGCGTCGAGAGCATGACCAACGTTGAATACTACACCACCGATATGCGCTCGGGCGCGCGGATGGGCTCGGTAACGATGCACGACCGGCTGGCGCGCGGCGTGCGCGCGATCGAGGAGGAGTTCGCGGCGCACGGCACGGAGGAGGACAAGCGCTGGCTGCGCCACGTGCTGCACGAGCCCGCGAGCCTCGACGACATCCCTGACTGAGACCCACCGATGACCAAACCCACGACCGACCCACGCCTGGCCGACGAAACCCGCCTGCAGGCCATCCGCCGCCGCATCGAAGAGGTGGCT
>JBHIWT010000024.1:0-26753 GCA_041987265.1 Hyphomonadaceae bacterium | reverse complement strand
GCAGACGATGATGCAGTTGTCCGCCTTGTCGCGGACGACCTCCATCTCGTACTCCTTCCAGCCAAGGACGGATTCCTCGATCAGGATTTCCGTCGTCGGCGAAGCCTTCAGGCCCGACCGACAGATCTGTTGATACTCGTCGACATTGTAGGCGATGCCCCCGCCCGTACCGCCCAGCGTGAAGGACGGGCGAATGATCGCCGGCAGACCGACGAACTCCAGCGCCGCCTCGGCTTCGTCCCAGGTGTGCGCAAGTTTCGAACGCGGAGTCTCCAGCCCGATGGACGCCATCGCCTCCTTGAAGCGCGAGCGGTCCTCGGCCTTGTCGATCGCCTCGGCGTTGGCGCCGATCAGTTGCACGCCGTACTTGTCCAGCGTACCGGCCTTGTGGAGGTCCAGCGCGCAGTTCAGCGCCGTCTGTCCGCCCATCGTCGGCAGAATCGCGTCGGGCTTCTCCAGAATGATGATCTTTTCCACGAAGTCCGGCGTGATTGGTTCCACATAGGTGCGGTCCGCCAGCTCCGGATCAGTCATGATCGTCGCCGGGTTCGAGTTGATCAGGATGACCCGGTAGCCCTCCGATTTCAGGGCCTTGATCGCCTGCACGCCGGAATAATCGAACTCGCACGCCTGACCGATCACGATCGGCCCTGCGCCGATGACAAGGATCGACTTCAGATCGGTGCGCTTTGGCATCAGGCGATTCCCATTGCCCGTCGCGGGCCAAACGGCTGCCCTATAGCGGTGAAGCGGGCGTCGGGGCAAGGACAACCGGTCATCAACCGTGTCTGCAGCGGGAATTCGCCGCATGCAATTCTCCGCACGCAATGATTCGCCAACTGGCGCGACGCTGCGTAATACGTGCTAGCAACTCGGTGGTTTCGGCTTCACCCGGACAGAGATCAGGTTAGGTTTCGCCCGTGATGACTGCTCTATCCAGATCTGCGATGGCCAGCGCGGTGACGTTCGTTACCCTGATGGGCGTTCTCGGCGCGATTGCACAGGAACAAACCGTCGTGCGCTCGCCGATGGCGGCTGCAGGAATCGACCGTCCGGACCACCCGGATGCGGCGCGGCTGACGGCCGCTAACAGGCTTCCGACCAGTCCCGTGATGCTGGAGCTGTTCACCGAGCAGAATCGCTTTCGGGCGGAAGTCGGACGCCCGCCCCTGATCTGGTCGCCTGGACTGGTCGATGAGGCGAGCGCGCTGGTTACGGAGATCGACAACAGGAATTGCAGCGCCTGGGCCGCCCGGATGACCACCGAGGGCATACACGCCGGTGTCTACTGGGCGCCCAGCGTCCGCGGCATAGGCGGATCGTCTACAGCTCAGGACCTGAGCGCGCGCTACATCGCATCAGAATGGCGCGAGGAGGGCGGCGCCACGTATTCTGACGCTGACGGAATGTGTATGCGCGAAACCGAAGCCTGCCGCGCCTACGCCTACATCATGTCACCGTTGGCCAGGCAGGTTGGCTGCGATCAGACTGTGTGCAGCAACAATGCACAAGTATGGATCTGCCGCTTCGAGGGGGAGACGGCGCCAGTTCAGCCGTCGGAGTAGTTTCCGATCAAAGCCAACGATCAGGTGTAGCGCTTCGACAGCTTCTGGTCGGTTGCGTCCGCGTCCTGTTTCTCTTCACCGCCATACCCGGTGAAGCGATCCGCGACGAATGGATTGGTGACCCGTTCGATCCCGAACTTTGATGTAGGGCCATGACCCGGAACAAACGCCATTTCATTGCCCAGTGGCCAAAGCTTGCCGGTAATGGAATCGAGCAATTGCTGGTGATTGCCTTTCGGGAAGTCAGTCCGGCCGATCGATCCTGCGAACAGCACATCGCCAACGAATGCGATGTTCAAATCGGAATTGAAGATCACGACATGGCCCGGCGTATGTCCTGGCGTGTGCACAACGCCGAACTCGATGCCATCGAGTTCCAGCGTGTCGCCGTCTTCAAGGTACCGATCCGGAGTAACATTTCGGCCGCCGGTGATGCCGTACTTGGCGCCGGACTCTTCAACCATGTCCAACAGCCACTGATCGTCCTTGTGCGGGCCATGAATCTCGACGCCGGTTCGCTCGCGCAGCTCCGCTGCTGCGCCGGCATGGTCCATATGCCCATGCGTCAGCCAGATCCGCTTCAACTTCAGGCCAAACTTGTCGAGCGCACCCATCAGCGTGTCGATATCGCCCCCTGGGTCGACCATCGCCGCGTGTTTTGTCTGCTCGTTCCAGATCAGGGAGCAGTTCTGTTGCAGCGGCGTTACCGGAATGATCCGGATCTGCAACTGAGGCGGGGCGGAAGTCTCGGTGTTGCTCATGGATCAACACTTGGCCTCTTGAAGCGTCACTCGCAAGCGCAGAAGGCAAGTCACCCAGGCGCTTTGAACTCTTTCACAGGACGTTTATGATCGACCGGATGTCCCGTCAGGGGGCCATTATTGGGAGTGGGCAATGCGGATTCCCCAGTATTCGCGTCGAACTGGCCGGCGTGGCGGTGGTCTTGGCGCGCTTGGCGGGCGTCTCCCGCTGATCCTGCTGATTGTGGGTGGCCTGGCGGTCTATTGGTTCTCGAACCAGAAAACCGGCCTCACCGGACGCAATCAGATGATCACCATGAGCGTCGAGCAGGAGGTCAAGATGGGGCAGGACGCCTATCTCCAGATCCTGTCCTCGCGCGAAGAGCCGGTCGTCTGCGGGCCGCAGGCGCGCACCTGCGCGCCGGGCGACAATGAGAACGTCCAGATCATCCAGGACGTCGGCCGCCGCATAGCCGCCGCAGCAGTCGAATGGGAGGCCGAGGGCGCGCCGATGACGCTTCAAGGGGCCGTGGAGGGCGGCCTGCCGTCCTGGGGCGCACTGGCAGACAAGTTCGACTGGCAGTTCAATCTCATTCGTTCTGATACACCGAACGCATTCTGCCTGCCTGGCGGCTATGTGGCGTTCTACGCGGGTATCCTTCCCACAGCCGCTAACGTGGACGGCGTCGCTGTGATCATGGGGCATGAAATCGGCCACGCGCTTGCGCGCCACGGAGCCGAACGAATGAGCCAGCAACAACTGATGCAGATGGGACAGATGGCTGTCGGAGCCTCACTTGGAGATATGGGCGTTGAGACCCAGCGCGCCGTGATGGCGGCGATGGGCATGGGCGCGCAGGTCGGGGTGCTGCTCCCGTTTTCCCGTTCGCACGAGTCCGAAGCCGACATGATCGGCCTCGAACTGCTCGTGCGCGCCTGTTACGACCCGCGCGAGGCGCCGCGCCTGTGGGAGCGGATGGCCGAGCTCGGCGGAGGACAGCGTCCGCCGCCCGCACTGTCTACTCACCCGGACCCCGAGGCCCGCGCCAAGGCGTTCGAGGCGGTGATGCCGGCGGCCATTGCGCTCTATGAACAACGTTGTGGCGCGCTGAACTGAATTGAAATAATGCGGCGCCCCGCTTGCACGATTGCGGGCAGCACTGGATGGACGTGAATGGGCTCCGCCTCGACGACTGCTGACAAATCCAGGGACCCTGCCAAGGCCCCCGAAAGGCCCGAAAGCGCCGGCCGTCGCACGCTTGGCGACCAGATCGCAGTGCGCCTTCGCTGGATCCGTTCGCGCCTGACCGGCGGTCTGCGATCTCTCAGCCGCAGTGTCGACCACGCCGAAGTCGTACGCGATGTGGAAGCCGACGGTATCCTGTCTGCGCGCTTCGTCTTCATGACCGTGATGTCGTGTGCGATCGCTATGCTGGGCCTCTTGTTGTCTTCGCCTGCAGTGGTCATCGGCGCGATGCTGATCTCGCCGCTGATGGGACCCATCATGTTGATGGGGTTCTCTCTCTGCGTTCTCGATTACGACGAGATGCGGCGCTCGCTGATCTCCATGGTGGTGGGAATCCTGGCGGCGCTAGCCATTTCCATAATCATCGTCTCAGCTTCTCCACTGCGCGAGGCGACACCGGAAATTCTTGCGCGCGTGCGTCCGAACTTCTTCGACCTGATGGTGGCGATCTTCTCTGGCCTCGCAGGCGGCTATTCTGTGATCCATCGCAAAGGTGCAACGATCGTCGGCGTCGCCATCGCCACGGCACTGATGCCACCGCTAGCGGTTGTCGGCTTCGGGATTGCGACCTGGAACATGGTCATCGCCGGCGGCGCTTTCTTCCTGTTCATGACCAACCTTCTGGCCATCGCCCTCTCGGTGACCGCGCTCGCGTGGTTGCACGGCTTCGCGACGGTCCAGTCGCAGGGGACAGCACGCTTTCAGGCGCTGCTTGTTGTCGTTGTGTTTGCGGCGCTTTCGGTACCGCTCGGCTTTGCCTTGCGCGACATCGCCTATCAGGCTCGCGTGCAGAACATCGTGCGCGAGGAGGCGCTGAAACCGTTTGGAGATACCGAAGCGCTCGTCGCGGCGCTCAAGGTCGATTTTCCGCGCAATGAGCCGATCCAGATCACCCAGACGGTCTACACAAAGGAGCGCGTCGCCGACGCCCAATCACAGCTGCAGGAACACTACGCCGCGTTATTGCGTGCGCCGGTTGAGTTGCGCCTGAATCAGGTCGCCGTTGATCAGGCCAAACCGATCGATGAAGCCAAGGTCGAGCAGCTGGCAAAGAGCTCCATCGCGCCGCTGCAGCAGATCATCGCGCGCATGGATGAGCGCGAACAGACGATCGACAATATCCGCGACGCGATCACATTTCGAACGACAGCCATTGATATTGATCCGGAGGCGGGGCGCGCCTCGATCATGGCTTCGCGGACGAACGGGATCACGCTGGCGGGCTTCCGGGAGATGGAAGCGACGCTCGATGAGCGCTTCCCGGAAACGACGGTGCTGATCGTTCCCGCGATCCAGGACCTGCCGCACCTTGCCTTTGTGGAGAACGAGACGAATCTCACAGAGGAAGGACTGGCCGCGCTCGAAACCATCGTCTGGACGCTGAATCGCTGGGAAGTGGGCAAGGTCAAGATTACCGGCCGAGCCGCTGCGACGACTGGTCGGACGACTTCATTCAATCGCCGTCTGGCCCAGCGGCGCGCTGATGCTGTGGCAGAACTGCTCGCAGCTCGTAACATTGCATCGCAAGCAATCGGCGGTTTTGGTGGAGCGGGGCAGGTTTCTGCGGAGCGCGCAAACGGCGTAGCCCAGTACGAGATTGCTGAACTGGTTCCCGACCTGAATGTCCCTGCCGCGCAAGTCATTCCGACGACTGCTGATGCAGAAGTATTGGTCGCCCCGGAAACCGAACCAGCGGCTGAATCCGATTCTGCGCCGATTGCCGAGTCAGAGCCGGTGCCCGCGGTCGACGATCCGGAAGACTAGAGACTGCGTTGCCCGCTCGGCGGACTGGGCCGGTGAAAATGTGAGAGGCATCGGACTCTCAGAGGGCTTGCGCTGCGAGCTCTAGTTCACAGCCCGGCGCTTCGGCATCTCGCGCGTGAGGTCCTGTTTCTGGCGTTCGGCGCGCGCGCCCATGCGGATGTCGTTCACTTGTGATCGTGTCTCTGCGAGCCGCTCAAGTTTGGCGGTCAGGCTTTCAACCTGGTTGTAGTGCAGGCGCTTCATCTCGCGCCGGCCCAATGCTACTGTCTCCAGGATCACCCCAGAAACCAGCCCGATGGCGGCGAGAACGCCCAACATGCCTGCGAGGAAAGCGGTTGGAAACCGCTCGACCAATCCGGTTTGCAGGTATTCGAGCACGACCGGTACGCCCAGCGCCAGTCCGCCGATCGCAGCGACTGCCGAGAGCGAGCCGAAGAACGCCAGTGGCCGTTCATCGCGCGTCAGGCGCCCGATCGTCGCGAGAATGCGTACCCCATCGCTGATTGTGTTGAGCTTGGACTCCGATCCTTCCGGACGCGCCGAATAGGTTGTCTGGATCTCGGCCGTCACCATGTCCAGCTCGAGCGCGTGGACCGTCAGTTCGGTCTCTGTTTCGAAGCCCGATGCAAGAGCCGGATAGGACTTCGCAAACCGGCGAGAAAACGCGCGATAGCCAGACAGCATGTCTGTAAGCCGGTCGCCAAAAATTTTCGAGACCGTGCCCGTCAGCATCGCATTCCCGAAACGGTGGCCGGCTCTGTAGGCTGCCTTTTCCTCGGTGATGCGCGCGCCAACAACCATGTCGGCGCCAGTCTCGATGAGGCGCGAAACCATACGCGGGGCGGCAGCCGCGTCGTAAGTTCCGTCGCCATCCACCATCAGGTAAATGTCTGCTTCGATGTCCGCGAACATGCGGCGTACGACCTGTCCCTTGCCCTGCAAGGGTTCGCGGCGAACGATCGCACCGGCGTCACGGGCCACGCCCGCCGTATTGTCGGTTGAGTTGTTGTCATAGACGTACACGCGCGCCATTGGCAGCGCCGCCTGGTAGTTCGCAACAACTTCGCCGATCGTCCCAGCTTCATTGTAGCAGGGGATCAGCACGGCGATGTCGAGATCGTCGATCACGGAGCTGGTCTTCTGGCCGATCGCGCCAAGCGCGGCTTCGGCCATCGCCAGGCGGTCGCGAATGTCGAGTTCCCTGTACTTCCCAGCCATCGTGTCCGGTCCCCAGCGTGTCTCAGACCGGGACATTTCCACAGCGGGGTAAAGAAATTGGGTGGTGAGTCGCTAACAACTGGTTGCAAATTGCGATTCTTGTACGCCGGACCTGCAGCGTCTTCTTCATCACCTCGCTCGCCGTGAAACCGGCGATCAGTATCGCGGGCCCTGCCTAGGCCGCAGCCCGATGTGCGCTCATCAGATCCGCAAAGCGCTGGAAGATGTAGAAGGAATCCTGCGGACCCGGGCTCGCCTCGGGGTGGTGCTGGACGGAGATGATCGGTTTGCCCGCGACCGCCAGACCGGAATTCGTCCCGTCGAACAGCGAGCGATGACTCTCCTCGACACCGGTCGGAAGCGAGGCTGCGTCTACCGTGAAGCCATGGTTCATCGACACAATCTCGACCTTGCCGGTTGCGAGATCCTTGACGGGATGGTTTGCGCCATGGTGGCCCTGCGGCATCTTCATGGTCTTGGCGCCCAGCGTCAGCGCCAGCATCTGGTGGCCGAGACATATGCCCAGGATCGGGATGCCGTGGTCGATCAGCGCCTTGATGTGCGGTCCCGCGTGCTTCGCGGTCGCCGCCGGGTCGCCGGGTCCGTTCGATAGCACCACGCCATCAGGTTTCAGAGCGAGCACCTCCTCAGCTGTCGTCGTGGCCGGAACGACGCTCGCCCGTGCGCCAACCTGCGCCAAATTGCGGAGGATGTTCTTCTTCACGCCGAAGTCGATCACGACGACATGGAACTCCGATACGTCAGGTTTGGCGAAGCCCTGTGCGATGTCCCATAGCCCTTCGTCGTGCGCGAACCTTTGCCCGGCAGTCACGTTGACGGCCAGATCGGCGTTTTCCAGGCCGGCCCAGCTGCGCGCTGTCTCGACCAGGCTTTGGGCGTCGATCGCACCGTTCGGGTCATGGACGATTGCGGCCTTCGGCATGCCCAACTCGCGAATCCGCCGCGTCAGCGCCCGCGTATCCACGCCCGACAACCCGATTATGTTGCGACGGTTGAGCCACGCGCCGAGATGGTCGACCGAACGCCAGTTCGCAGGCGGCGTAGGGGAGGCTCGAAACACCGCGCCGCGCGCCGCCGTCTCCGCCTGTGCGGAGGAATTCTCCAGATCATCCTCGTTTGCGCCAACATTGCCGATATGCGGAAAAGTGAAGAGCACGATCTGCTCGGCATAGGACGGATCAGTCAGGATCTCCTGATAGCCCGTGATCGCGGTGTTGAAGCAGAGTTCACCTGCTGCTGCACCGACCGCGCCATGCCCTTCGCCCCAGAATACGGTGCCGTCGTCCAGTGCGATGGCGCCGGTGGGGGCTGGTCTGGGCATTGCGCTGTTCCTTGCGACTCGACCGTCAGGCAAACGAGCGGTGGATACGGTTGGGGGACCAAGGCGTCAAGCACGCCACACGTGAACGCGCTTGCCCCGAACGTCAGATGCCGCATGATCCGCCCTGGATGCGCGGGGAGGCGTACCCATGCTTATGGATACCTTCGGTTGGATCGAACAGACCCCTGTCTCGCTATGGGTGCGCGAGAGCCTCTGGGCGTTTCCATTCTGGCTGATCCTTCACGCCGTTTCGATGGGATTCCTGGCGGGGGGCGGCCTCTTGATGGGCCTGCGCCGTGTCGGCGTCTCGCGGCTTGCGCCTTTGTCGGCATTTGGCGGGTTCAACAAGGTGATGTGGGCGGGGTTCTGGGTTTCGCTCGCCTCTGGCCTGTTCCTGCTGTCCGCCTATCCGGCAAAGGCGCTGACGAACCCGGTCTTCGCGCTGAAATTCCTGCTGCTCGGTTCAGGCTTCCTGCTTCTGCGCGCGGCCATGCGGACCCCTGAGGTCGTGACGCCGACATGGCCCGCCCGCACGCTTGCGGTCGCGGCCATGCTCGCCATTACCGGGGCGATCTTTGCGGGACGCTTCCTCGCTTACACCCACAAGATCCTGTTGGCGTACTAGCCGATGGAGCGGGACCCTCTCTTCGACGCCGACGCAATTACCCAATGGTCCTACGATGTCGGTCTGTTCGGCTTCATGAACTCGGCATGGGGCTGGCCGATCATTGAATCGCTGCACTTCCTTGGCCTGTCGCTGCTTATCGGAACAGTCGGACTGTTCGATCTTCGCATGCTGGGGTGCGCCAAGTCCCTGAGCCTGTCGTCGCTGCACGCCTTTATTCCGGTCGGCGTCGTAGGATTTCTTCTGAATGTCGTGACCGGGACGATGTTCGTTCTGTCCGCGCCAGCGCAATACATCCACAACCCGGCATTTCAGTTGAAGGTCGCCTGCCTGCTGATCGCCGGTATCAACATGGTCGTCTTCTACCGCATATCGGCCGCGGCAGTGCTCGAGGTTGGCGCGACCCAGCGCGTGCCTACACAGGCTCGTATCTTTGCGGCCGTATCGCTGGCGGCATGGATTGGCGTCATCACCTTCGGTCGGCTGCTGACGTTTTTTCGCCCGCCTTATCACTGGTGCGCCTGGTGCGGGCTCGGCTAGACCTGAGCGCCATGTCAGAACCCCTGGATGTCAACGACAAGCGCGCCCTGACGCGCGCGGTCAAACAGCTCGCCAAGTCGTGCCCGGTGATGGAAGCGGCGCGGGCCGCCATCGGAACGCCGACCTGGCGGAAACGTCCGGGCGGCTATGCGGGCGTCGCGCGCATCATCGCATTCCAGCAGGTCTCCACAGCGGCGGCGGCCGCCATTTGGGGCAGGGTGGAGGCTGACCTGGGCCGGGTCACGCACACCACAATCCTGAAGACCTCGGAAGACAGTCTGCGAGCATATGGTCTGTCGCGCCCGAAAGTCGCTCATCTCAAATCCGTGGCGACGGCGGTTGAAACTGGCGCGCTGAACTTTCGTCGCCTCGCCAGGAAAGCGGATGACGCGGCAAGGCAAGAGCTCACTGCCGTAAAGGGCGTGGGTCCATGGACAGCTGACGTATATTTGATGTCCTGCCTTGGTCGAACGGATGTGTTTCCGCACGCCGATATCGGGCTGTCCGAGGCCTATCGCATGCTGAGCAATGAGGCTGAGCGGCATCCGCCGAAAGACTTTTTGCAGATCGCCGAGCGTTGGCGGCCATACCGGGGGGTGGCGGCGCATATGCTGTGGGCCTACATTAACGCCGAGCGAAATCGCCAGACCGGCGGCGCGTGACTTTTGCGCTTCACCAGTCGGAAAGGGAATCGCCAGAGGAAAAGGACTACTGGACAGTTACCGCAACAGTCATGAAGCTGTTGCGCAGAATCGTATGGTAGGCCCGACTCGCGAAGGCGAGGCTTTCGCGGGTTCGGTCGTGAACTTTGATCGGACGGAAGGCAGTTATGTCGCCAGCGCCATCACCGTTGATTTCGCAGACGCCGTCCAGGGTGACGTCGATCGCACCGAACGGCGCGCCAGCTCTGGTGCTTAACGCAGACTATCGCCCGTTGTCCTACTACCCGCTATCGCTGTGGCCGTGGCAGGAAGTGATCAAGGCGGTGTTTCTAGAACGCGTCGACGTCATCGCCGAATACGACCAATACGTGCACTCGCCATCGATGAAGATGCGCTTGCCGTCGGTCATCGCCTTGCGCGAATTCGTCAAGCAGGACCGGCCGCCGGCGTTCACCCGCTTCAACGTCTTCCTGCGCGACGGGTTCAAGTGCGTGTACTGTAACTCGCCAAATGATCTTACCTTTGACCACGTCATCCCGCGGTCGAAAGGCGGACGCACGTCCTGGGACAACATCGTGGCCGCGTGTTCGCCCTGCAACTTGCGCAAAGGCGGGCGTATGCCGCACGAGGCCAAGATGCATCCTGCTCACAAGCCGGCGCGGCCGTCAGCCTATCACCTGCAGGAGGTGGGACGCAGGTTTCCGCCTAACCACCTGCATCAGACCTGGCTCGATTATCTCTACTGGGATGTCGAGCTAGAAGGCTAGGGCGTGAACGAGTCCGTGGACAAGCTTGCCGTCTTCACGACCGGCGGGACGATCGACAAGATCTATTTCGACGCGCTGTCAGATTTCCAGGTCGGTGAAACGGCAATGGCCACGATCCTGCGCGAAGCCAACGTGGCGTTTGATTTCCAAATCACTCCGCTCATGCGCAAGGATAGTCTCGAACTAACAGACGACGATCGCGCGCAAGTCCGCCAGGCGGTGTTGAGTGCCGGCCCCAAGCGAATTCTGGTTACGCATGGCACCGATACGATGATCGAGACCGCGCTGGCGATTGGCGACCCGGGCGAGCGCACCATCGTCTTCACGGGCGCCATGCAACCAGCCAGCCAGCGCAACTCGGATGCAGTCTTCAACATCGGGTTTGCTATCGCGGTGGCGCGGATGCAGCCGCCCGGGGTCTATGTCGCGATGAACGGACGCGTGTTCGATCCGCGGAACACCCGCAAGAACCGTGATGCGCAGCGCTTCGAAGCGTCCTGAAGCCCCGACGTAATGCGCTAGCGCGCGATCCGAACTGCTTGTCGGTGATGATCCTCCATGACAACAAACCTCAAAAGCAGGGATGAGCGGCCTAGGGAGCGATCATGACGGCAAGACTCAGAATCGGCGCCATGCGTTTTTCACGCGTGGCTGCGGCGGCGCTTGTCGTGGCCATAGCTTCTGCCTGTTCACAGGAGGAAAGCGACCCGCCGGCCGAAGCCTCCGCGGAAGAGGTCGCCCGGGTCATTCACAGCGAAAGCCTCGTTCTCGACGCGCATGCCGACATCGTCATTCCCTCAACTGCGGAAAACTTCCTTGCTGACGACGGGCTATCGAAAGTCGATCCGTCGAAGCTTGCCGCTGGCGGCGTTGGCGCCGTGGTCATGTCGATCGCTACCGGCCCTGGCGCGCGCACGCCCGAAGACGACGCAGAAGGCCGTCGCGAAACCGATGAGAAGCTGGCCGCCGTCAGGGCGCTGGCGCAGAACAGCGCCGCATCGGTTGCGATCGCCACGTCCGCAGATGATGTCGAGGCCATTCGGGCAGAGGGCAAGACCGCATTGATACTGGGTTTCCAGAACGCTCGTGCGTTCGAGGGACGTGTCGATGCGGTCGATGAATTCTACGAAGCGGGCGTGCGCGTCTTCGCCCTCAACCATCTCGCGCACAATGACTTCGCCGATTCCTCCCGCCCGATGCACGATCCTGTCGCCAATGTGTACGAGCCTGATGCCCATGGCGGGCTGTCGGACCTGGGCCTCGCCGCCATTGCGAGGATCAACGACCTGGGCGCGATCGTCGACGTCTCGCAATCATCCAAGGCCGCAACCCTTCAGGCGATCGCTGCTTCCCGTACGCCAGTGATCGCCAGCCATTCCAACGTTCGCGCAATATCGGATGCGACGCGAAACCTGTCCGACGAGGAGATTGATCGAATAGGCGAGACAGGCGGCGTCATTCACGTTGCGCCGTTCACCGCGTATCTGGTCAATTTTTCGACGCCAGAGAAGCGCGCAACCATCCTGGAAGCTCGGCGCGCCGCCGGTCTTTCAGACGAATACTCCTATCCGTACGAACTTTATTGGGAGATGGAGGACGCCGCCGCGCGGGAGAGGTTCACTTCTGCGATCTCCGAGGCGCTGGGCGTCGCAACGGTCGACCTGATGATCGATCACATTGACTACATCGTGAACCGCATCGGCATCGATCATGTTGGCGTCGGAACGGACTTCAATCACGGCAGCGGTATTGATGGCTACGATGATGCAAGCGACTCGCTGAACGTCACGATCGGCCTGCTCGAACGCGGGTATTCTGAAGCGGACATCCGAAAGATCTGGGGCGGCAATTTCCAGCGCGTTTTCCGAGCGGCAGAGGCGGCAGCTATACCTTCTCGCTGATCTTGATCGCCAGCCTGCATCCGGCCTGGATCGCTGCAGAGAGTAGCGGGTAGCCGACGGCCTCGCGCGCGCCTTCAGCCTCGGCCAGTTCGCGATGCGCAGCTTCCTCGTCGCGGAACTTTGCGAACCTTGTCGCCAGTTCCTCATCTCCTGCCGTTTCCAGCTCATCGACCTGATCGGAATAGTGATCCTCGATCACCGTCTCGACAGCCTCGGTGCAGGCATGAGCCGCCTTCTCTCCGAGGAGGGCGGTAACCGCGCCAAGGGCGAACCCGGCTGCATTCCAGACGGGTGACAGAGCTGTCGGTCGCACGCGGTTCTCTGCGAGCAATCCGTCGAACGCATCGAGGTGCTCCTGCTCTTGCTCGGCCATTTCCTTCAGCTGCTCGACAATCCGCTCCGAGCCAGGGCGGCGTTCGAGAACGGCGATCTGCCCACGATAGATGGCGACCGCGCCGTATTCACCCGCATGGTCAACGCGCAGCATCTCATGACGTCGTTGCTGATTGATCGCGCCGCTCATTCCGCCGGCTCGCCAGGCAGTTCGTTTTCTGTGTCGCGCCGCACCGGATGATACGCTGCATAGAAGGTCGCGATGGCTAGACCGAGCGAGATCACGGTATTGAAGTTGGCCATCGTCAGACCGAACAGATCCCACAGCGGTTCGGCGCACGACGGCACGGCGATCGGTCCGCCAAGCTGTGCGACCAGGTCATCGCTGATGGGAGCGCCAAGTCCGGCTGCACATGTGTCTGGCGCGGGCGCAATCCCCCATTCAACCAGGGAATGGTAGCCGGCGACGCACATCGACACGAGAAATGCGACACCAATCAGGAAGTTGAACGTGAACAGCAGCCGGGAAGTGGGGCCGCGCCGGATCAGGAAAATCGCAACCAGGCTGAGCGCAGCCGCTGCCCAGTAGACCTGCCGCTGGTTATAGCAGAGCACGCAAGGGGCGAGATGGAGGAACCGCTCAAAACCGTGGGCGGCCGCCAGCATCGCCAGCGAGGCCCCGAGCGCCGCGAACGGCCAGCGAATGCTATCCAGAGGCAGCCTGTCCATTGTGCCACGTTAGACCGGTGACTTAAGGCCACAATGCGACCAAAACGCCGGACAATTTAACAATAACGACACATTGGGCGATCACTACGGCATGGGCGGCTCGATGGCGCAGACCATGCAGGAGCCGCTCCAAACGGGGCCAGACATGCTGCGCAAGCTATACAATTATGTCCTCAAGCTGGCCGCTGGCCCACGAGCGGAGCCGTCGCTGGCGGTGATCTCGTTTGCGGAGAGCTCGTTCTTCCCGATTCCCCCTGACGTGATGCTGGCGCCGATGTGCCTCGCCCGGCCTGAGCGCGCCTGGCGGTACGCTGGCGTCTGCGCCCTAGCGTCAGTTTTGGGCGCGGCCTTTGGCTACGGCATCGGTTATCTGGCCTTTGAAACGGTTGGCCAGCGGATTTTTGGTCTGTTCGGTTACGGTGAAGACCGCATCGAGGGCTTCAAGGCGATCTACGAGAATTACGGCTTCTGGTTCACGGCTATCGCCGGGTTCACGCCCGTCCCGTTCAAGCTCATCACGATCGTATCCGGCGCGATGGAATATGCGTTCCTGCCGTTCATCATCGCCTGCGCCGTTACGCGTTCTGCTCGCTTCTTCCTTGTCGCCTGGCTCTTCAAGACTTTCGGGCCAACACTCGCACCGGTTATCGAACGGCGGATCGGTATCTTTTCGCTGGTGTTCGTGGCGCTGTTGGTCGGGGCGTTCGTAGCGCTGAAATTCCTGCACTAAGCCGCCTGACAAGGTGAATCGAAGCTGAATCCATTCGCGTGGATTTCTTTCAATCGTACACCCGATGTTTGCCAATCGTCGCGACACTCACGGTCGATAAGAGCTGCAAAGACGTTTGGGTGTAACCATGCAAACCTTTCGCGTTACCAAGGCCTCGCGCCGTGATTATGTGTTGTGCGCTGTCGCCAGCTTCCTGCTGTGCGCGTGCCTGTCGCTTGAGTTGATCGCCAACACGACGGCGGTTGCCTGATCCACGCACTGGGCGGAACGGCAGCTGAGCCGCGCCTTTCGGAGCGGCCAGCGCGCTAGTCCGCCTGCCTTTTCTCTTTATGCCGGCCCCGGTGTGCGCTAACACCCTCTCCTCGCCAGAGATGGTGAGGCTGCGGGTGTGGTGGAACTGGTAGACGCGCCGGACTCAAAATCCGGTTCCGCAAGGAGTGTGGGTTCGAGTCCCACCACCCGCACCAGAAAGATCAAGAAAAACCGTTTGTTTACATACCGTTAGAGCGATTTCAGCGATCGCCTGTCCCTCCAATTGTCCCTCCTGAGATCTGAGAATAACGGGCAGGCTTTTTGCGCGCTTTTCTGGACGAGCCGGCCAACACCTTATTTGCTTTCAGACGGGCTCGATGAAGGGGCCGGCCGCCGCATGTCCTGCAGCTTCAGCAGCATCCCCAGCGCCTTCTCGAACTGACGGATCAGCCGCTCATCCAGAGCCAGGATCTTGTCCATTCGAAACGGATCCATGCTTTCGCCATGGGCCTGAAGTCGGATGGCCGGCCGGCGCGCGACCTCGCCGCGGGTCGAAGCAAACACTTCCAATACATGGTCCGTCAGGAAGCGGAGCAGTTGTGCTGTGGAGCGTGAGTAGGGCAGGTAGGTCTCCCCCTCATTCTGCAGGCCATCAGGATGTGTGGCCTCGTCGTCGCTGACCGTGTCCTCCCACCAGTCCTGCGTGTCCTGGCGCAAAGCGGCCAGCGCTTCGCTGTAGGCTTCCGGATCGCCGGTCTTAAGGATGTCGATGGCGCGGCGGGTCATCGCTTCGTCCTCGTCGGTGTCGATGATGGTAGCGGCGTCATCCGAGTCGGTTGATGCTATGGCGGATGATAGCTCGTCTTTCTTGCCTTTGTTGTCGGTCGCAACGAGCGCACGGAAGATGGTCTGTCGCTGGGTGTGGTCCGCGGCCTGGCGCTCCGCGATCGCCGCCATGTGGGACGCGCGCTCGCCCAGAAGCAGGCGTCTCCTGCGCCATGCAATCCACGCCAGTTGTGCGACCAATTCTGTCTCTGTTTGTCCTTTGGGTTGGTGTTCCTGAACTAGCTCAAGACGCAGGGCGCGGAACGCTCCTTCATCCTCCCACGGCAGGAGCGCCCGCACCATGTCATCCGGTGCGGCGTGCGGCTCGGATAGCGCCCGCATCGCGACCACGTTGCGACGGCTCACCAGAAGCCTCGGCTGGCAGTCCGGCCGCGGGATTTGGATATCCGACCAAGGCGCGCGAGGAGCCGTACATGCGCATCGTTGACCTCGGCCTCTGCAGCTTCGATTTGCACCTCGATCCGCTGAAATGTCCGATGTCGCATGTGTTTTGGTCGCCAATAGGGCGCTTCCCATCCGGGCTCGCATCCCAGCCGCCGCCTTAATTTGTTGGCTCTGCGCATGGCGCGGTCGGTCGCGCCTTCCTGGGAAGACGCGTAAGTGAGGCCGTGACAGGATCGGCAACGAAAGCGGCCTGCGCGCAGCGCCAGCGCCATGACCCGCCGGGTGCATCCGGGGCAGGCGAGCAAGATCTGCTCACCGCCGAAGGGCTTCGGCTGGCGGATAATGCGGACCGGCTCATCGATGTTGACTGTTTCGGGCTGCCCCTTAGTGCGCACCGCATATCTCAGCCGGACCTGCTCGATTCCGCCGATGACCTCTATAGCGGCGGTCTGACGACCACAGTTGTCATTCCAGGACATGCTGGCGCTTATGCCATTCGCAAGAAGTCCGCGCTTTTTGAGCAGCCGAGTATGCAGCCGAGGCTGGCCCTCGATATGAGCGCGGCGCTTGTTGTGTCCGCCGCTGCCAAAGCCGCCCATCTCATCGCTCGCAACTGGATTTGCCCAAAACGATTGGCGAGTTTGGTAGTGTGATCAACCCGCATTCCGTGGGCGTTCGCCGACGTGCGATGTGCTGGGTCTTGTGTTTGGGCAGTGACGGCCGAGTGCGGCGCTCGCGACAGGAAATCGCAATAAGATCAGCGCACGTGACGCGAATGACGGTGTTGGCTGCAACATTTTCACATGCGCGCGCGCATAGACTTCTTTTTGTCTAACGACCCATCACTCGCGACACTCTCAAGACGTTGGCTCTCATCGGACCGTCATCACCCAGTCACTTCATCTTCACGCTTCGATTGGGATTGGGCCAAACAGATCCCAAGAAACACATACCCAGTCGATCGCCTGACAGCGGTGAGTCCGGCGATGCCGCTCGATTTGACACGCTGAGTGAATGTAGCTTTTGCCGGAATGCGGGATTCAATGATCCCCTCTGACTTGGTCCATGCCCGGAACTGTTGGTAGGCCAGCTTGCTGTGGAGTTCATCGGCGGGGTCACCGGTGATATCGACCTCTTCGCGATCCAGGAGCCAGCCGCCGACAGGGTCGGAGAACAAGATCCAATCAGCAATAGCCTCGCGGCTTGAATACAGATCGGCAAAGCGGTCGCGAGCCAGAACACGTGAAGCGCCTTCAACAGCCCATGCAAGCAGGAGGTCGCGCTCGCGCTCGCCGACCAGCCGTCCAATATCTTCAACGCGCTCAACCAATGGGATCCTGCGGTTGAACTGAACCACGAGCAGCCTGCGCCGAACGCCGGCGTCCATCCCACCTTTGAATGACGGCAGACGGTTCGTCGCGAGAACATTGAGGGCTCTTGGTTGAAATCGCAACGCGGACTTGTAGACGTCGCGCCCCATCATCCAGTCGCCCGTCACGGCGCTCTTGAACGCCTCGGAGAATATCGCAGCTTCGCCCATCTCATCGGTTGCATTGAGGACCGGTCCGGCGAGCTGGATCACGTATCGGTCGTCACCCATTCGCGAGGGCGAGACGGCGGTGTGCGCGCAATCTGGGAGGAGGGACCGGAAAAGAGCCAGGATCTGACTTTTTCCGTTCTCAGCTGAGGGTCCATAGAGGATGAGGGCCTTGGGAGCAGTCATGCGGGTCCCCAAGCCTAGGGCGGCAACCCCGGCTGCCTCCGCCAGAATAGAAGCTTTTTCAGAGCCGTCAGCGTCTCCACGAAACGATCGGTCCAGTAGTATCGCGAGCAGGCTGTCTTCCGGCAGGATGACGGGTCCGGGCCGCCATCGCGCGTCGAGGACGAAGAGCTGACGCTGGTCGGGGTGATGCTCGGCAATTCTCGCGACGCCATTGCGATCAAATGTGATGAAGCCATCTCGGCAATTGACGCCTATCGGGCGGTCAGAGAAATACTCCGGCGCCTCAAGGATGATCTCGAGAATGGTCCGAATGCTCTCAATCCGGGCCTTGTTGAGTTTGACCGCCCCCCCGATTTTGGGTTCCTGACGATCAAACTTGCGGATCAATCCCACTATCTCTGGACGTAGCAGCGGACGCCAGTGGTCGCGATCCCAGACGTAGATTCGCCCAAGATCGAACACGACGCCCGAATAGGTCTGGCGAAGAGTCTGTTCAATGAACTCGGCGATCTCGTTGTCGGAGCCGTACTCCAAGACGGGCCTGCGCAAGGGCGCCACGCGGAGTGTTTTAGACATCGTTGGTGTCGGACAGAACGTCCGCCCAATCCCACCCCTCCTGATCTGGCGTGCGGATGAGCCCTTCGAGTTCGGCTTCCTTTAAGGTATCGAGCGCCCGGTGCGCAGTTTCCAGGCCAGGCGCATCATTGTCGGCGAAAAGGATCACGCGTCTGACTGACGGCGGCAGCGCGACCCGATGCAGACGCGCACCGCACGCGGCCCATACCGGCACGCCAAACAGCTGATGCGCGGCGAGAGCGGTTTCAACGCCTTCTGCGAGTCCAAGCGTTTGACTAGCCGGTGTGAGTTGCACAGCTGATGCGTCAAGCCGACCGATCGACGTGCGTGCGGGACAAATATGCGCCTTCTCACCACTGGAAGTCAGATACGTCCTTTGAACGGCGGTGATCCGGCCGTCGCCGCCCCGAAGCGCTGCGAGCAAAGTCGGCAAGCACCGATCCTTGAACAGCGGATGCCTCTCTCCATGCAAAAAACGGAGTTCAGGGCTTGTTGCAGAGAGCCCCCGACTTCTGAGGTAGACCTCCGCCACGCTGGCGCTAAGCAATGTTCCTCGGTTCCATATCGACCGTGCGGCATGAGAGGTCGTCTTTGAACGAAAAGACGAAGCCTGAGCGCTTGGAACATGAGAGCGCTCCTCACCAATCCCACCCGATAGCTCCCGCAGCGATGCGATAATATCGATTGGATCGCAGCCGGCAAAGCAATGCACCAGCAGCTCGGCTCTATCGCCCGCGGAGATCGAAAGCGACGGGTTGACGTCTCCGCGCCCCTTCCCGTGGCCGGCAACCGGGCAGGGACCGAGGCCCCGCCCGTTCGACCAGATGCCGCCGATCAGCTCAGTCGCCTCACGCGGCGTCATCGGTTCCCTCCAACCGCTTGAGCCAGGCTTCGAGCGCCTCAATGCGGATCAGTCGACGACGGCCGAACTTGAAGCTTCTGAGCTCGCCGGCCGACAACGCCGCGTACAGAGTCGTTCGGCCTACCCCAGCGAGTCTGGCCGCTTCGGCGGGAGAAACTGCCAACGGACCTCTACTACGCTGCGGGGCATGTTCGATTGACATGGGCGTCTCCGAATACAGGCGTTTTCAGCCGACACTCAGGCACACCGCTGTGGTCACATAAACAGTCACATTACTCTGGGTTGTGTGACCACTCGAATTCGCGGGGATGTCCAGCAGCAGCCCATGCGGCGTACGCCCCAGAGATGATATTGCGAATCGAGTTCCACTTGCGCGCATCGTCTTCGCCAAACATGGAAACTTCGATCCCGGCGAGGGCGGTTGCTTCAGCCTTGCAGGTGCGCTTGTCCGCTTTTTCGGATCTGATCCGATCCAGAAACATTGCAAGCGGATCACCGGAGTTCTTGGGCGTGCGACCAGGGGCGGCTGCGTTTCGACGAGTGGCGGGCGCATGCGCCGAGATCTCTCGTCGGTTCAACAGGATGCCGTGGCTTGAAACGGTCATCACCTCGTCAAGGAGTAAAGCTCGCGTGCCGCGTGGCCAGAGCGTGGCGATCGCATCCGCGGAACTTGCAATGATCTCACCTGCTTCAGCAGGTGCGCGCGTCTCCAGAGTCTCGATAGCGATCTCACGGGACGATGGCGCGTCGGCGCCAACTAGAAGCCAGATTGGATAACCGCCATTGACGCTGTTTGCTCGGCCGAGCAACCAAAGCGAACCCGTCCTAAGTTCAATAAGCGCTTCCGCTAGACCGAGCTGCTTTCGGATATGGCGGGCAACAGCCGAAGCATTCGCACGCCATCGGCGCAGCTCATCGGGGGCTATAGTTATGCGCCCCTCCTCGCACGTCGTGAAATACCCCGACGCCTTGGTTCCTTTGAGCTCATGCTGCTCGTAACAATGCTGGCAGGTCACCAGTTTGACTGGGCGAGATTCAACCGCCAGCCCAGCCTGGAAGAGTGCATTCAGGGATGCTGCATCGGCCTCGTTTGCTGGCCATTGTTGCGGCTCTCCGCGCTCGAGCGCTTCGGTAAAGAACTGAAGCGCGCTCAATGGTTCAACTTTTCGCCTTCAAGCCCCATAGGGGCGGGAGCTGTTCGCGAAGGTGTCTTTGTTCCATCCGGTTGCCGTCGAATGACGTACTCCCGTCCCGATGAAAAATTGCGGCAAACGAGCAGGGTTTTTGGGCGCCTTCGGGCAGGTAGTCCTTGATGCCGACCCGGACGGAGTAAATCGTTGAGAGTTGCATCTCCCTGCCAAACAGTCGGTCGAGGACCAGTCGTTTGATGCCGGCTTTGTTCTGGAGAACGAGCCGGGTGTCCGGATATCGCCCGCTCTGAACGATGACCTCGGTCACCAGACACTTCGCGTCCGGCTGGTTCGGGATGGCAGGAAGCTCCTCGAAGCCGAGAAGCGGACGCAGGTCCACTTCATCGACGCGCGCGACGGAGGGCGGCTTGGATTGCTTCAAAATGAATCGACCAAATGCCTCCGCCATTTCATTGCGCAACCTGAATCCTCCGCGGGACGTGACAACGAAGAGCGCTCCGCTCAAAATCTCATAACGGAAATGAACCCAGGTGATTTTCCGGACCGTCTCGTCCGCAGTCTCACCGTCCTCGCCAAATCGTTCGAGCAGCGAGGGTGGTTGCGAGATGCCGATGCTGAAGAGGATCCCACCTGCAGAGTCCGTGTCGGGCGGGTGAGAGGTTACGAATTTTCCGGATCCGTCGTGAACGCGATAGGTGTAACAAATCTGGCGCTCAAGCGCATCCACTTCTGCTTTGGCGAAATCGGGATCGAGATTTGCGCACGTCTCGAATTTCGTATGTCGGTCCTTCGTCCCGCTGAGCGCCTCGAACGAGACTTCGCGCTCGATGTCTTCGAAATCATCCGGCCGGTGGACGAAGAACCACAGGGCTTTGCTGCGCTGATCGAAATCGGCAATCTCTTCTTCAATCTCGTCGGTGGTTGCCGCGGCGAAGAACCGGTCGAATTGCGGGTTCGCAAGCGCTTTGACTCGCCCCGCGTCGTAGTCCAGTCGGGCGACCAGTTGGTCATTTTCTTCCACCTGTTTCAGCAGGTACTTGGCGACGGGCTCTGTGCGCGCCCGTTTGGGGTGGGGCATGTCGATTGACGGGGCCCCGGTGTTAACGAGAAACTGCTGAACCAACCGATGCTCGGCGTTCCGGAGCAAGACAGCGAGCGCAGGTGTCATGGCGGGCATCCGCTTTGGCGTACCTACAAGTACATGTAGATTCATCCGCGTTCAGCGCAACATGTTGTGGCAGTTGGCGTGCAAATCGGACCTTCGCTTTGCCGCCCAAGTGGAGTTGGATCTACCGATCCGCAGATGGACCGCGCGAATGCTGGGCGAGGGGAAGCTGATGACCACTTTTCGGAGTTAGACCGACGACACAGCTCGCTGTCAGTCTTGCGTAGAATTGCGGCCGGTCCGTTCCTCAGATCAACCGACAGCAATTGGCCCATACCGGACAGTGGAAACTATGAGGGGCTGTTTGCGAAGTAAGCCGTACGCCAAAGTGGTAACCATGATCAGCCTATTCGCGTCTGGAGCCATTCAACCGAATTCCCGCTGGAGATGTCAACGGGCCAGGGCGAAAGCGCCGTTCTCGGTCTGGATGTTGCAGGTCCGGTCGCGCAGTCAATTCGTTGTGTTCGCGTTGACGAAGATTTGGCGATTGCGCAGATAGATTGGGTCATGCGCCGGATTGTGCTTTCTTTCTTGTTGATCGCGTCTCTCACCATTGGAGGGACGCTCAACGCATGGGCGGCTCAGGATTGTCCTTACCTGAATACCGAGGCTCCGGCGGAATACCATGATTGCTGTCCGCCGGGAGCGATGGATGCCGGAGAAGGCGCGGCAATGGCGGGGATGTCAGAGTCCGGCGACAAACATCATCCATCGGAAGCACCATTCGATTGCCAGCCAGGACAGGCGTGCAGGACTACACCGGCTCTTGCATGGGCGCCCGCTGTCGAGACGGTTTTGTTTTCTGACAGAGCCTTGGCGCGTGAGTATACCAACGATCTCGGCGGCCCATTGGCGGAAGTCGATCAGGAACTGCGGCCACCTATTACAGCTTGAACGCAAGGTAGAGTTCTGTCCCGCCGCCTAATCCGGCGCGACAGATGATTCGATCTCGACAAGCTGGAAATTCAAAATGCTACGGTGTTGTATTGCATGCTGCGCATTGGGCGCAGCGCCCCTCGCGTGGGCCGAGGACTTGTCTTTCACGGATGCGATCAATCGCGCGACGGCGGATGGTCCGACGATTGCGGCTGGCGAGTCCGCTGTGGAAGCGGCGGGCCTGCGCATCGCGCCGGCAGATGAGCTGCCTGATCCCAAACTGGTTCTCGGCGTTCGCAATGTTCCGGTCTCCGGAGCGGATCAGTTCACGCTGGATCGCGATTTCATGACGCGGACCGAGGTCGGCGTCATGCAGGAAGTACCAAACCGCGCAAAACGTACTGCGCGGACCCGGCATGCCCGGGCCGCCGCGAAAGCTGCAGATGCGGGCTTGGACGCGACGCGTCTGGAGGCCCGGCTCGGCGCCGCACAAGCGTGGATCGAGGTCTACTTCAGCTATGAGCGGCTGGATCTATTGGCCGCCCTTGAGAGTGAACTGGCGGCTCTGATTGAGAGTGAAGAGGAAAGGCTGGCCAGCGGCCAGGATGCTGCAGATGCGGCGATTGCGGCGCGTATCGAAGCGTCTCGCTTGGAAGACCGTCGGGCCGTGGTCGAGAGTGACGTCGTCGCATCCCGTGCGGAGCTGGAGCGCTGGATCGGTGACACCGGCGACATCCGACCGGGCCCTGCGGCGCCCACGTTTGCAATCGAACCAGCGAGGATGCGTTCACACGTGGAGCATCATGTTGCCGTTGCCGCCGCAGCTGCGGAAACATCACTTGCGAGAGCGGATGTCGAACTGGCCCGGTCGGAGAGATACTCAGACTGGTCATGGGACGTCATGTATGGGCGCCGCGAGCCGTCCTTCAGCGACATGATCTCGGTTGGCGTGACCTTCAGTCTGCCATTGTTTCAGTCGTCTCGTCAGGCGCCCAGGATTGAAGCCCGATATGCGGATCTGCGACGGGCCCGCGCCGACCAAGAAGCGGTCCTGCGCCAGCATCGCGCTCACCTTGACGCCATGCTTGCTGATCACGCCGCTCTGATCGACCAACTCGCGCGCCTGAATGACGTCCGGCTTCCACTAGCAAGGCAACGCGCGGACCTAGCCAGAAGCAGGTTGGCAGCTGGCAGTCCGTCCGTCGATACCGCCATCAATGCGCGCATTGATGTACTGGAGGTGGAGTTTGAGCGGATCAGATTGCAGCAGCAGATTGCGCAAGTTGGGGCCGCGCTGACCCTGGAACATGGGGAGCGCACGCAATGAGCAAGATGCTTTCCTTGGGACGAAATCGGTTGCTTGTCATTTTTGCGGTCGGTCTGGCGGCGATCACGGGCGGTGTCGGCGTGGGTTATTTGTGGGGAGCCAGTAGCGCCGGCGATGACTCGCCCGGTGAAGGCGCGCAGGACAATCAGCAGATTCTCTACTGGTATGATCCGATGGTCCCGGACCAGCATTTCGATGAGCCGGGAAAATCGCCGTTCATGGATATGGATCTCGTACCGCGATACGCGGGTGAGGCACCGGATATTTCCACCGTCAGCATTGATCCCGCTGTTGTGCAGAACCTTGGCGTTCGTCTCACCAAGGTTACGCACGAGCCGGTCGCAACCGAGATAAGAGTGTCCGGGACGCTTAGCTTCAATGAGCGCGATGTGTCCGTCATCCAATCGCGGACAGACGGGTTCGTTGAACGCACGAACCGATTGGCGGTTGGGGATGTCGTGCGACGCGGCGAGCTCGTCGCAGAGCTACGCTCGCCTGAATGGTCGGGAGCGCTGGCGGAATATCTTTCCTTGCAGCGATCCGGGGATTTCGAGCTGGCGTCTGCTGCTCGTTCGCGCCTGACGATGTTGGGACTGCCGGAATCGGCAATTGCAGCTGCCGAGTCGGCGGACTCAGCGCCAGCCGCATTCGAAATTCGATCGCAGATCACTGGCGCCGTGACCGCGCTGGGTGTGAAGGAGGGAATGAACGTCAGCGAAGGCATGCCGCTCGCCACCATCAACGGGCTTTCGCCGGTCTGGCTGATCGCATCTGTTCCCCAGCGCGTTTCAGGACAGCTCATGCCGGGCAATTCCGTGGATGCCCGACTTCCGGCCTTTCCGGGCGAGACGTTCACGGGCGTAATCGAAAGCATTTTGCCTCAGGCGAGCGCTTCAGCGCGTACAGTCGAGGTGCGTGTGGCGCTCGAAAATGCCGATGGCCGGCTCCGACCAGGCATGACGGCTGAGGTTGACTTGTCGGCCGGCAGCCAGCGCGAAGTCCTGCTGGTTGCAGCCGAAGCGGTTATCCGGACAGGAACGCGGTCAGTTGTCATCGTTTCCGGTGATGGTGATGGAAGGTTTACGCCGACGGAGGTAAGGCTCGGCCAAAGTTACGGGGACAGGGTTGAAATCACCGCAGGCCTGCAGGAGGGGCAAAGCGTTGTCTCTTCTGGCCAGTTCCTGATCGATTCTGAAGCGTCCCTCTCGGGGGTGATGGCGCGCCTCTCCCAAGGTGGCGCATCAGCTGATGAGGGAACGCATGTGTCGACTGGCAGCGTCGTATCGCTCAATGATGCCGGAGTGACGATCGCACACGAGCCCGTGCCCAGTCTAAACTGGCCGTCGATGACCATGCATTTCGACTGGGGCGCTGACGGGGCCGAGGAAGCTCTCGAGCCAGGGGATGAGATCGATTTCCGCTTCAGCGAAGGCGGGGCAGGCTATGTCATCGAAGAGATAACGCCGAAGGGGGATCGCCCATGATTCCCGCGATCATTCGCTGGTCAATCGCAAACCGATTTCTGGTGGTGATCGGCGCCTTGTTCCTTGCGGTGGCGGGAGCATTGGCGGTTCGTTCAACGCCGGTGGACGCTCTTCCTGATCTTTCGGATGTTCAGGTTGTCATCCGCACGTCCTATCCAGGCCAGGCGCCGCAGATTGTGGAAGACCAGGTAACCTATCCTCTGACAGCCACCATGTTGTCGGTGCCCGGCGCGCGGACGGTTCGGGGGTATTCATACTACAGCGACTCGTTCGTCTACGTGATTTTCGAGGATGGCGTCGACTTGTATTGGGCCCGCTCGCGCGTCCTCGAATATCTCAATCAGGCGCAGGCTGAACTTCCAGAAGGTGCGAGCACGAGTATCGGACCCGACGCGACGGGCGTCGGCTGGATCTATCAGTATGCGTTGGTTGATCGGACGGGACGCCACGATCTCGGGGAGTTGAGAAGCCTTCAGGACTGGTTCCTGAGTTACGAGCTGAAGTCAGTCGCGGGCGTTTCCGAAGTGGCGTCGATCGGCGGGATGGTGCGACAGTATCAGGTCGTGCTCGATCCGCAGAAGATGGCCACCTATGGCGTCACGCAGGCCATGATCGCAAATGCCGTCCGCAACGCGAACCAGGAAACGGGCGGCGCATCAATCGAGCTCGGCGAGGCCGAACACATGGTCAGGGCGCCTGGTTATCTCAAGACGCCTCAAGACTTCCGCGCGATTCCCCTGATGTTGGCGGATACTGCCACGCCCGTGACATTGGGAGACGTTGCATGGATCGAGATCGGCCCGCAATCGCGGCGCGGAATTGCAGAGCTGAACGGAGAGGGGGAAGTTGCCGGCGGCGTGATCGTGATGCGGGCAGGAGAAAACGCACGCGAGGTGATCCGCAATGTTCGTCAAAAAATGGACGAACTTGAGCCAAGGTTGCCAGAAGGCGTCGAGTTCGTGACCACCTATGATCGATCAGAGCTTATCGATCGGGCGGTCGAAAACCTTTCCCACAAGCTCCTCGAGGAGTTCGTCGTAGTCGCGCTCGTTTGCGCGCTGTTTCTGTTCCACATCCGGTCCGCACTCGTGGCCATCGTGACACTGCCATTGGGCATTGCGACCGCCTTCCTGATCATGCGGGCGCAGGGTGTCGACGCCAACATCATGTCATTGGGCGGCATCGCGATCGCCGTAGGCGCAATGGTCGACGCCGCGATCGTCATGATCGAGAATGCGCACAAGAAGATCGAGCGATGGCGCGATGATCACGGTGGAGAATTGCCGCGCGGCGCCGATCACTGGCGAGTCATCGCTCAAGCATCCAACGAAGTCGGGCCGGCCCTCTTTTTCAGCCTCCTCATCATCACGCTTTCATTCCTGCCTGTGTTCACCTTGGAGGCGCAGGAGGGACGCCTGTTTGCGCCGCTCGCCTTTACCAAGACCTACGCAATGGCTGCAGCGGCTGGACTGTCCGTGACGCTGACTCCTGTCCTCATGGGGTTCTGGATACGCGGACGTATCCCGGAGGAGCGCGCCAATCCTGTCAATCGCGTACTCGCATCGCTTTATCGCCCCGCAATCAATGCGACCTTGAAGCATCCTCGGACCGTCTTGGCCGTAGCGTGTGTCGCGCTGGTCACGACAGCCTGGCCGGCGATGCGGCTCGGTTCGGAGTTCATGCCCCAGATGGATGAAGGCGATCTGTTGTACATGCCGACGGCGTTGCCCGGACTATCCGTGTCAAAAGCATCCGAGCTGCTTCAACAGACCGACCGCATGATCAAAACCGTTCCTGAGGTTGAAAGTGTATTTGGCAAGGCGGGCAGGGCCGATACAGCGACTGACCCTGCGCCGCTGGAGATGTTTGAAACGACCGTTCGACTCAAACCGCGTAGTGAATGGCGGGACGGAATGACGCCTGAAAGCATTGTCGAGGAGCTGGA
>JBHIWT010000023.1:0-27242 GCA_041987265.1 Hyphomonadaceae bacterium | reverse complement strand
GTCGGAATAGCCTTGCCCGTGCGCGTGCGTGCGCATGTTGACGGGCATGCCATCCACATAGGTGGCGAAGTCGGTGCCGTGGTCGAGGTTGAAGCCGCGCAGGAAGTACTGGTTGGCCTTGCCGCCTTGCGAGTGCTGGGTGGCGATCATGCCGGGGATGACCTCGACGAGTTCGCCGGGGCGCAGGAGCGGACGGGTCTCGAAGTCGGCAAAGCCGACGATCCCTTCTGATGCCGCTTGCGCTTCGCCGGTGAGCTGGATGGCGCGGCCGAAGACGTAGACCACATCGCCCTCGTCATTGATTGTCTGCTGTGGGCCGGTTGTGACGGCTTCGACCCCGCTCTGATCCGATTGCTGGGCCAGGGCGGGCGCGCAGAAGTGGACGCCTGCAAGCGCGAGAATGGCGCGGGTGGCGGTTGCGCTGATCAATCGACGTTGGGTCATGCTGCTGGTCCGTTTTTCGTGCCTGAGCGACGTACGGAGACCAACGGGGCGCGCCAAGGTTGCGGGCGCAGTTGCGGGCAGGTTTACCGTTACAGTAACGCAGCCTGCGGGCTGTAACGTGCGGAATCCCGGGGAATCTTCGGGGTTTGAGCGTTTTGAGGCCCTGCCGCGAGGCGAAATCGCAGCCGTCATCGACAGTTTCGTTAACGAATTCGGGAACCGCGGCGCGCGCCCGGCGTTCGGCTATCAGAACTGGGGATCAAGATGGCTGAACGAACACACATCACATTTGCGGTTTCAACCAGCGTTCTCACTGCGTTGCTGATCGCGGCGGGAATGGCGGCCGGCAAGGCGGGCGCTCAGGAAGCGCGGCGGATACAGCCGGCTACGCCGATGATGGAATCATCAATGAAAATGGGCGAGCGGATGGAAACTGCGGATTGCCGGACCGCCTCGGGCGTTGAGGTCGCGCCGGTGTCATTTGATGCGATGAATGCGCCGCAGGCGTGGGTGATCGTCGAGCGCGCGGGCGGGGATCCGGTTTCAGCCGAACGGATTGATCCGGACAAAACGGTTTTGATCAGTTCGATACGTTGCGGCGGCGATGACTGGCTGAAGCCGAGCGACGCGCCTGCGGGCAGCTGATTCAGTCTGGAAGCCGATCGGTGGCTAGGCGAGCAGTCGCCAGTTCTTGCGGGTTTTCTCGGGATTCGGATTTTTCTGGATGCTGCGGTCGATACGCGATGCGGCGTGGGCGATGCTGATCGACGTCGGCGAAATGGCGAGCGAAGCGGCAATGCCGGCCTGACGCGCGGCCTGTTCGGACGGGAAACGCCAGCGGCTGGCGAGAACCTCACCTTCAGATCCGAGAACGCGGAAGCCCCAGTTGGAGCCTCGTCCACAGGTGGTCACGCGGGTTGGTTTCAGGGTCATGCGACTTCTCCTGCGGGGGGAGAAGCAATTCCCTTGCCACGGGATCAATCAACGGGCCGCGGTGGTTCCCTTGAGGACGAACCGGCGGTCGCAATAACCGCACTCGACGTAGTTATCCTCGCCCATTTCATAGTAAACCTTGGGATGGCCGAGCGCGCCGCCGCCGCCGTCGCAGGACACCTTTTTCGTGTCGACGACGATGGTTTCAGGATTGTCGATGATGGACGCCTTCGGGGCTTGCTGCTTGGTGTCGGGCGGGTTTGTCATGGGTTGGCACTTTTTTGTCGTTGGCGCGCGCCTTAACTAGGAGGGCGTTGCGGGATTCGTCAATTGGCGGATGAGCGGTCCCGCCGGTTGCGGATTGAGGGGTGTATCGATGGTCGAGCGTGAAGGCGTTCCCGGAATTGCGATCGAGGCGAAGGGCCTGAAGAAGGTCTACGCAGCCGCGCCGCGTTCGCCGGAAAAGCTGGCGCTGAAGGGCGTCGACCTTTCGATTCCGACCGGATCGATCTTCGGATTGCTGGGGCCGAACGGGGCGGGCAAATCGACGTTTATCAACATCCTCGCCGGTCTGGTGAACAAGACCGAGGGCGAGGTGAAGATCTGGGACAAGAATATCGACACGCAGCCGCGCGAGGCGCGGGCTGCGCTGGGCGTGGTGCCCCAGGAAATCAACATGGATCCGTTCTTCACGCCGATGGAGACGCTGGAGCTGATGGCGGGGTTCTATGGCGTGCCCAAGTCCGAGCGCCGGTCTGAGGAGATTCTGGAAGCGCTGGGACTGGGCGACAAGAAACAGGCCTATGTGCGCCAGTTGTCAGGCGGGATGAAGCGGCGACTGATGGTGGCCAAGGCGATGGTGCACGCCCCTCCGATCCTGATTCTGGACGAGCCGACCGCGGGCGTCGACGTCGAGCTGCGGCGGTCGCTGTGGGAATATGTGCGGCGGTTGAATGCCGATGGCGTGACGGTGGTGTTGACCACGCACTACCTCGAAGAGGCGCAGGAGATGTGCGACGAGATCGCCATCGTGAACCATGGCGAGGTGGTGGCCTGCGAGAAGACCGACACGCTGCTCAAGCGGCTAGACTACAAGACGCTTGTCGTGCGGCCCGATACAGAGCTGGCGAGCGTGCCGGAAGGATTGGCGCAGATGGACGCCGTGGTGCGCGGCGACGGGGCGCTGGCGGTGACGTATCGGTCCAGCGAGATGGATATCGAAACATTGCTCGGCAAGGTGCGGGCCGCGGGGGTCGGGATTTCGGACCTGTCGACGGAAGAACCTGACCTGGAAGAAGTGTTTGTCGCGCTGACGAGCTAGGTCGTGCCCCATCAGGCGCTGGCGGCGCTGGTTCCGGGAACGAGGTCGCGATAGGCGCGCCAGCTGGCGAGGCCGAGCCACGGCAGGATGACGATCAGACCGATGAACGCTGTCGCGAAAGACGCCAGCGTAAGGATCACGATCATCGCGGCCCACAGCGCCATCGGGATCGGGTTGTCGACGACGGTGCGTACGCTGGTGATCGATGCGATGAAGAAGTCGCTTCTTCGATCGAGCAGCATCGGCGCGGAGATGACGACCAGGCAGTAAGCGCCATAGGCGATCAGACCGCCAACGATGCCGCCGGTGATCAGCATGTTGTGGCCTTCCGGCGAACCGACCGCGAAGTCGATGAATTCGGTCGCGGTCTTGTGCGCCCGGCGAGTGGACAGGCCATAGATGATCCGCGCGATTTCTCCCCACAGGAAGTAGATCAGCACAAGCGCGAGCCCGAGATAGGCAAGGTCGCCCCGCAGGGCGCGCCGGACGAAGAGGATTTCGCCGATGCGCACGGGTTCTTTGCGTTCGATCCTGCGTCCCGCCTCGTAGATTCCCATGGCGATGATTGGCGCGATGAACACGAAACCGCACGACAGAATAATCGCCCAGACTGCGCCGCTTGAGGCATAGAGCGCATAGACGAGCAGTGCGCTAACCAGCGCGAGCGCGACCCCATAGACCAGGCACGGAACCGGCGCCTTCATCAGGTCGGACCAGCCGCCTGCCAGCCAGCGAAACGGTGCGTTGATCCCGATCCGGTTGACCTCGGGCAATCCGCCGGCCGGTTGCGCGCCAGCCACGTTCAGTCCGCGCTTTTCAAACGGAGCGCAATCTCGTCGAGGACGGCGAGGCGCTGTTTTTCGAGCGTGTGCAATTGCTCATCGGATGTGGGCTGGATGCCCTTCTGAATCTGCTGGATTTCCTTCCAGAGCTTGTGGTTGCGCTCAAGCAGTCCGCGGAAGTGCGCATCTGAGATCTTCAAGGCGTGGATCTCTGCTGCGTGCCCGGCGAACTCTTCGGAGAGCGCGTGATCGAGATGTTCGTCGTTGGTCTGGTCGGTCATGCTGATCGCTTTGTGATATCGCAGTGCTGAACTGCAGGGCCTTCCAGTCAACATGACATTGATGGGTTGGGCTTGATCCTAGTCAATCCAGAAGCAGGGTCACATCAGGAACATCGCGGCGCCGATGATGACAAAGATCACAAGGCCGCCAGCAAAGATCTCCAGTTCGTGGTCTTCAATCCAGTCGCGGGCGGCGGCGCCGAGGAGCCTTACAAGACCGGCGAGCGCCGCGTAGCGCAGGCTGCGTGAGAGACCGACCGCGATGACAAAGAGCAGGATGTTATAGCCTGCGGCGCCGGCGGCGGCGGTTCCGACCTGGAATGGGATCGGTGTCAGGCCGACGAGAATGAGCGCCAGGAAGCCGTTCTGTTTGAGGTCTTCAAGGCTGCTTTCAAATTGTTCGGTTGCGCCGACCCATTCGAAGAAGGGCTGGAGGACCGGCTCGTTGAGCCAGGCGCCGAGCGCGTACATGGTGAGGCCGGCGAACACGTTTCCCAGCGCGGGCAGGGCTGCGAACCACCAGATTGTCTTCTTGTGCGCCAGCATGGGCGGGATGAGCAGAGGTTCGGGCGCGACAATCAGAACGGTGCCTTCGAGATAGCCGAGCGCGCCCGCATAGGCGTAGGCCCAGCGGCCGCGGGTCCAGTTCCTGAAATCCTTGCGCAGGGACATGGGTCAGGAACGCGCAGGCGGCGATAGGGTTCTCCTTGATGAGTTGATGCGGTCTCTTCGGCGCGTGTTGTTCGAAGGCGGCCAATCGAGATAGCAATAAGCAAACAAGGGAGTTTGCTCATGATCCTGGTTCATCATCTTCGGGTAGGACGCTCGATCTTCACGGTGTGGCTGCTGGAGGAAATGGGGCTGGACTATGAGCTGAAGATCTACGACCGCAACGAGATGGGCCGGGCGCCGCCGGAGCTGAAAGAGGCGCATCCGCTCGGCAAGTCGCCGGTGATTGTCGATGACGGGTTGATGATCTCGGAGACCGGCGCGATCGCGTCCTATCTGGTCGACAAGTATGATGCGGACAACCGGTTTGCGCCGCCGCGGGTTGATGTGAAGGCGCGGGCGGAATGGACCGTGTGGCTGCATTATCCGGAAGGCTCGGCGTTCATGCCGCTGTTGATCACGATGCTGTTGTCGCGTGAGCCGGAGCCCAAGCCGCCAGTGTTGTCAGCATTTGCAGCCGGCGAAGTGGCGTTGCATCTTGGGTATATGGAAGCAGCGCTGGGAGAGAACGAGTTCCTGCTGGGGGACAAGTTCTCTGCAGTTGATATCGGATTCACCTATATCGCAGGCATGGCGGACCGGCTCGGGCAGTTGGGACCGTACCCGAAACTGGCCGCGTACCTGAAGCGGAATACGGAACGGCCCGCCTTTCAGCGGGCCGCCCAGAAGACCGGAGGCTAGGCCAGCGCGGTTTCGAACAGCGCCAGCAAGCGCGACCAGGCGCGCTCGGCCTGCGCCTCGTCGTAGGGCTCCATGTCCGGCGGGCACCAGCCGTGGTTGGCGGGATAGACCTCGATCTCTGCGTTGAGATTGTTTTCCTTGAAGGCGGCCGCCAGCGTGTTCTTGGATTCCGGATCGCGTTCGTCGTCGTTGAGGGCGACAGCGATGAGGAAGTCGGCGGTCATTTTCGGTATCAGCAGGTGAGGCGAGTTGTCGGCGTCGGTGGCGAGGCCGCCGCCATGGAACGTCGCGCCTGCCTTGATGCGGTCCGGCACGGTCGCCGCAGCGCGCATGACCATCGGGCCGCCCATGCAATAGCCGGTTGTTCCGATGCCTCTCGAAGTGTCGACGGCGTCCTGCTGGTCGAGCCAGGCGGTGAACGCCTTGGCGTCGGTGACGTGGGTCTCGGCGCTGAGCGCGCGGGCCATCGGCAGGACTTTCTCGCGGATCGCCGGGTCGCCGAAGCTATCGCCGACATTGACGACCGGCGATTTGGCTGAGCGGTAGAACGGGTTGATGGTCAGGACGGCGTAGCCGTTTTCCGCAAGGCGTTTGCCCATCTGGCGGAAGGCTGGGCGCAAGCCGAGAATGTCGGGCCAGACCAGGACTGCCGCGTGAGCGCCTTCTGCGGGGTGGACGAAATAGGCGTCGCACTCGCCGTCGGGCGTGGTGATTGTGACGTCGGATTCAGACACGGTCTGCGCGTTGGCTGTTGGCGGCAGCATGACGGCTGCTGCAGCGCCTGCGCCGGTGAGCGCGTGGAAGCCGCGACGAGAAAGTCGCGATTTCAGGAGCTTCTTGTTGTCTTCAACTGTGTGTTCGTCGCACATGGCATCCTCCACCCATCAGGCGCGCCGGATTGTTCGACGCTTTGGTTCCTGTCGGCATTTTCTAGCACAGGGCGAGAGGTGAGCGAGGGGTAAGTGGCCATTTTTGGATGACACGGATTTGTGAGGCGATCAGGCGATCGCCGTGATCGTGCGTTTTCGCCAGACGAACGTGTAATAGCTCGCCTGCAACAGCAGCATCGCGGCGAAGGCGCAGGGGTAGGATATCCAGATTCCGTCGATGCCGATGCGCGCCGAAAGATAGGTCGCGACCGGAAGCTCAACGAAGGCGATGGCCATGACGTTGAGAATGACCGGCGCCCATACTGTGCCGGATGCGCGCATGATGCCGGAGAAGACCACCGCCCAGCCGAAGAGCACAACCGACCACAAGACGATGTGCAGCAGGCGTTCGGTCAACGCGACGACGTCAGGTTCGGTGATGAACATCGAAATGACGCTGTGACTGAGGAGGTAGACCGCCGTAACGCCGAGACCGGTGAGAACGAGGTTCATCGCCAGCCCGGTCTTCATGATCGAGGACAGCATATCGAGCTTGCCGGCGCCGATCGCCTGCGCCCCGAGGATCGACGCGGTGATGCCGATCGACATCGCCGGGAACTGGACATAGCTCATCACCTGGTTGGTGGCGCCGTACGCTGCGGTGGCGTCTGAACCATACGAGTTGACGAGGCCGAGCAGGACGAGTTCCGCCAGCGCCATGATCACCATCTGCATGCCGGTGGGGATGCCGAGGCGCAGGACGGTCTTGAGAATGTTCCAGTCGAAGCGGACATGGCGGAGCAGTTCTGTCGTTGGCGCGAGCGGGTCCTTGCGGCGAATGAGGTACCAGAAGAGCCAGCCGAGCGCGGCGATCAGAGAGATGAGCGCAGCGACCGCGGCGCTGGGGACGCCAAGCTTCGGCAGTCCGCCCCAGCCGATGATGAAAGCGGGCGTCAGGACGAGGCCGACGAGGGTGGAGAAGATCAGCGTCCAAAGGGGCGTCATGGAATCGCCGATGCCGCGCAGGATGGACGTGTAGAGGATGAAGACGAAGAAGACCGGCATCGAGATCAGCATGATGCGCGCATAGGCGGTCGCGTCGTCGACGATGTCCGCCGGGACCTGCAGGAGGCTCATCAGCTGGGGTGCGAAGAGACCGCCGACGACTGCGATCACCAGGCCGCCTGCAATGGCGATCGCGAACGTGGCGCCTGCGACTTCGCGCACGCGGTCCATGTTCTTTGCACCGAACGCCTGGCCGATGAGGACTGTGGCGCCCATCGACAGGCCGATGACAAAGGCGATGAAGAAGAACATCACCGGGAAGAACACGCTGGCCGCGGCGACGGCGTCGACGCCGATCATCTGGCCGAGGAAGATCGAATTGATTGTGCCGGACAGCGCCTGGAGGATGTTGGACAACATCATCGGCACGAGGAAGACGAAGAAGGTGCGCCACAGCGGAAGCTGGGCGGGCTTGGACATGTCGGCTGTCATTGGGTTCCCCGAATCGACCGCATACGGCCGGATGCTGCGCAATAGCTGATCGCGCGCGCGGCGGGCAAGGCGGCCATATCCCACATTGTATTCTGGCGAAGATCGGGCATTATGTTTCTGGTCAGACCGGGAGCCGCCCGGATGCCAGCCTAAGGGCGCGCGGCTAATTTTTCATTCAAACTGTTCAAGTGTAACCGGTTCTGCGATCTGCGAGGATCGCTGAGCGAGCGCATGGGCGGAGGGAAAGGCGAAGACATCGGATGAGTGCGGCCAAAGAACCATCTAAGGGACGCGTGCTGATCATCGCTGGGTCGGACAGCGGCGGCGGGGCGGGGATACAGGCGGATATCAAGACGGTGACGGCGCTGGGCGGGTATGCGGCGACGGCCGTGACCGCGCTGACGGTGCAGAATACGCGCGGCGTGTCGAGCGTGGTCGCGGTGGAGCCCAAGGTGGTGCGTGCGCAGATGGAGGCGGTGCTGTCGGACATCGGCGCGGACGTGATCAAGACCGGCATGCTGGGCGAGAAGAAGCTGATCGAGCTGATCGCGGAAGCCAAGGCGGAATTGGCCAAGGGCGTGGCGATGGTGGTGGACCCGGTGATGGTGGCGTCTTCGGGGGATCGCCTGCTGCCGACTGAGGCGGTGGATGCGGTGCGGCGATTGATGTTGCCGGGCGCGGCGCTGGTGACGCCGAACGCGATGGAGGCCGAAGTGCTGACGGGAAAGGCGGTGGAAACGATCGACGGGCAGCGGCGGGCGGCGGAGCGCTTGCTGGAAGCTGGGGCCAGGGCCGCGCTGGTGAAGGGCGGCCATGTGGCGGCGTACGCCGATGAAGACGTGATGGTGGACGTGCTGATGACGGAACATGGCGAGCACTTCTTTGACGTGGAGCGCATCGATACGAGCTCAACCCACGGGACGGGCTGTACGCTGGCGTCGGGAATCGCGTGCGGACTGGCGCGCGGACTGAAGCTGGAGGCCGCAGTTGAGCTGGCTGGCGATTATCTGGCGCGCGCATTGCGCGCTGCGCCGGGACTCGGCGGCGGACATGGACCGGTCGATCATGGTTGGCCCGCGCGCGATCCGGAAGCGTATGCGGAGATGCTGTCGAAGGCCGGGCTGGGCTGAGACGAGGCGTCGTGTTGAAAGGCCGGGGCGGGGCGCCTGGGGTCGGGCCGATATCAAGACGGGGACAATCGAAATGAGCTCGGTCGAAAGAGGTGGAGACCAAGCGCGAGTACCAGCCCCAGAAGGAACGGACGGCGCAGTATCGGGTTTTGTACACGGCCAGTAATCATCGCGAGGAGCTGGAGGCGGAGAACGCGTCCGTTGAAGCCAATACCTATTCGGCGAAACCGATCCGCCAGCGTTACAAGCTGTTTGGCTCATGAGCGTTGCTGAACAGCCGATCAGAAATCATCGTTTCTGATTTCCTGCGCGCTTTGCTAGTCGGGCTATCCCAAAATGGAGACGGCGATGCCGGAGTTCAGATTCTACCAGGTGGATGCGTTCGCCGAGGCGGCGCTGATGGGCAATCCGGCGGCGGTGATGCCGGTGGAGGCGTTTCCGGACGCCGAGCTGATGCTGGCGATTGCAGCGGAGAACAATCTGGCCGAGACGGCGTTCATTGTGCCGACGGGCAAGGGTGTCTGGGACCTGCGCTGGTTCACGCCGACGGTCGAGGTGGAGCTGTGCGGGCATGCGACGCTGGCCAGCGCACACGCGATCTGGGCGCATTCGAATTTCGACGGTGACGAGATCGGGTTCGACACGCAGTCCGGGCGGTTGACCGTTGTGCGTCTGGAGGATGGGCGCATGGAGATGGACTTTCCCGCAAAGCCTGCAGTGAAGGTGGACGGCGTTGACGGACTGGCCGAAGCGCTGGGCGCTGCGCCGGTGGAGGTGTGGAACGAGCGGTCGAATCTTGCGGTATTTTCCTCGGCGAACGAGGTGCGCGCATTGAAACCGGACATGGCGAAGCTGGCGAAGGTTCCCGGGATTGAGGGGCGGGATCATGGACACGTGATCGCGACTGCGCCGGGGGATGACGGATTCGATGTCGTCTCGCGCTTCTTCGCGCCCGGTTCGGGGATCGAGGAAGATCCGACGACGGGTTCAGCGCACTGCACGATTGCGCCCTACTGGTCACAGCGGCTCGGCAAGGACGAGCTAAAATGTTTCCAGGCCTATCCGGGGCGCGGCGGCGTGATCACGACGCGGATGGAGGGCGACCGGGTGAAGCTGATCGGGCGGGCGCGGACGGTGATCGAGGGCGTGTTTCATCTCTAGGCGCGCACGCCTATATCAGCCGGCATGAGCGCCAGCCTTTTCATCGATGATCTGCGGGAGCCGCCGGAGGGCGCGTGGGATGTCGTGCGGACATCTGATGAGGCGATCGCGTTTCTGGAAGCTAATGGTTGTCCGGACCTGATCTCTTTCGATCATGATCTGGGTGGTGACGACACGGCGATGCGCGTGGTGCGGTGGCTGATCGAGCGCGATCTGGATGCGCCGGGTTTTATTCCGGCGGGCTTTGCGTTTCGCGTGCATTCGGCCAATCCGATCGGGGCGGAGAATATCCGCAGCGCGCTGGGCCGGTATCTGGACGTGCGCAGGAGCGATGGGGATGAGTGAGATTCGGTCGCGAACGCCGGAACAGCGCCGCGCGGAGATCCGGGCGCGGGCCGAGGCGATGGGCGTGGACGAGGGGTTTGTCTCGCGACTGGTGGACGGGTTCTACGGACGTATTCGCGAAGATGCGGTGCTGGGTCCTGTGTTCAACCGGGAGATCGAGGACCGCTGGGATCTGCATCTTTCCAAGATGAAGTCGTTCTGGGGCTCGGTGGCTTTGGGGGCGGAGAGCTATGACGGGCGGCCGATCCCGGCGCACATCAAGCTGCAGGATCTGACCCACGCCGACTTCGAGCGCTGGATGGAATTGTTCGCGGCGACGCTGGACGAGCTGGGCGCCAGCGCGGACGCGCGGTTGTTCTTTCTGGAGCGTGCCGGGCGGATCTCGGCGAGCCTGCAGATGGCGATGTTCGGCAATCCGGAACTGGGCCTGCCGCCCGCGGGGGCAGGGGCGACGAAACAGACGTGACGCGCGCGTGATCAGATCGGCAGCATCTGCCCATTGACGCCGGGGTCGAAGACGATCATATCGGCGGCGGGCCAGTCGCCCCCAACGGCGACCAGTCCATCTGTAAGGATGGGAGACAATCAGATGACTTCACCGGTCAAACCGGACGCCAAGCCAGTGCGTCCGCACTTTTCCTCCGGACCGTGCGCCAAGCCGCCGGGATGGGATCCGAAAAACCTCAACATCGAAGTTATGGGCCGCTCGCACCGCTCGAAGCTGGGCAAGGCGCGTCTGCAGCTGGCGATCGACAAGACCCGTGAGGTCCTGAAGGTGCCCCCGGATTTCCGCATCGGCATCATGCCGGGCTCGGACACGGGCGCCATTGAAGCCGCGATGTGGTCGATGCTCGGTCCCAAGCCGGTTGACGTGTTCGCCTGGGAAAGCTTCGGCGAGGACTGGGTGACGGATATCACCAAGCAGCTGAAGCTGGATGCGGTGGCCCACAAAGCGGATTACGGCGAGGTTCCGGATTTCTCGAAGGCCGGCAAGGATGCGGACATCGTGTTCACTTGGAACGGCACCACGTCGGGCGCGAAGGTGGCGAACGCCGACTGGATCGCTGATGACCGTGAGGGCGTGGTGTTCTGCGATGCGACGTCGGCGGTGTTCGCCATGGACGTCGACTGGTCGAAGGTCGATGTGCTGACCTACTCATGGCAGAAGGTGATGGGCGGCGAGGGTGCGCACGGGATGCTGATCCTGAGCCCGCGTGCGGTTGCGCGGCTGGAGAGCTACACACCGGATCGTCCGCTGCCGAAACTGTTCCGCATGACCAAGAAGGGCGAGCTGAACGAGGGCATCTTTAAGGGCGAGACGATCAACACGCCGTCGATGCTGGCGGTCGAGGACTATATTTCGGCGCTGGAATGGGCGGAGGGCGTTGGCGGGCTTGAGGGCCTGATCGCGCGTTCGAACGCCAACCTTGAGGCGATGGCCGAGTGGGTCGCCAAGACCGACTGGGTCGAGTTTCTCGCTGCTGATCCCGCGATTCGTTCGAACACGTCGGTGACGTTCAAGATCGTCGATCCGCGCGTGGCGGGTCTCGATGACGAGGGGCAGCAGGCGTTCGTCAAGAAGATGACGTCGATGCTCGAGAAGGAAGACGCCGCATACGACATAGCCGGATATCGCGCGGCGCCTCCGGGCCTGCGGATCTGGTGCGGCGCGACGGTGGAGACTTCAGATCTTGTCGCGCTGCAGCCGTGGCTGGACTGGGCGTTCGAGACGGCTGTGTCGGAGCTGGCGACCTAGTTGAACGGCCGCGAATTCCGCTTGCTGAAGTGGAGGTCCTTGTCTTGTCTCACGCGTTGTTCGAGCCGGAACATCTTCCATTCGCTGCTGGTGCGGCAGCTACGCGAGTCGATCGCGCCGTTTGGGTCCGGAGTGACCCTGCAATCGACAGACGCAACAGTCGCGCGGGCGTTTTCGGGTGGCGCGCCGGCGCAGCCTGCGAAGGCGATCATTACGGGCGCGATGTAGATGAGTTTCATGTCGTTCTCCCAATCAGGTCCCCTGGAACGTCATGGAAGGATGCCATCAGTTCCCGGAATGGCAAGCTTTCACGCGCGCAGGAACCTGATCGTTCAGACGGAGGCTGGGCGCATGGCTGTTGAACCGGTCATCCGTTTTCGTCCAGCGACGCTGGCTGATCTCGACATGCTGCAGCGTTGGGATGAACAGCCGCATGTGGTGGAGAGCGATCCCAATGACGACTGGAACTGGACGCACGAGCTGGGGCTGAACCCGGACTGGCGCGAACAGCTTGTGGCTGAAGTGGACGGACGCGCGATCGGGTTCGTGCAGATCATCGATCCGAAGGAAGAGGAGACGCACTACTGGGGCGATTGCGAGGCCAACCTTCGGGCGATCGATATCTGGATCGGCGAGGAGGGCGATCTCGGGAAGGGATATGGCTCCCAGATGATGGCGCAGGCGATCGAGCGGTGTTTCGCGAACCCCAATGTGACAGCGATCCTGATCGATCCGCTGGAGAGCAATACCGATGCGCGCAGGTTCTATGAGCGCATCGGGTTTGACGAGGTTGGTCCGCGCCGGTTCGGCGAGGACGATTGTGTTGTTTACCGGCTGGAACGAGCCGGTTGGATGAATGTGAAGAAGGACGACTAGACATGGTGAAAGTACTGATCGCTGACAGCCTGGCGGACGGCGCGACGGATATCTTCAAGGCGCGCGGGATCGAGGTCGACAAGAAAGTCGGCCTGTCGAAGGACGAGCTGATCGCGATCGTCGGTGATTATGACGGGCTGGCCGTTCGCTCGGCATGCAAGCCGGATGCGGATGTCATCGCCGCCGGGGGGAATCTGAAGGTGATTGGCCGCGCCGGGATCGGCGTCGACAATGTCGATATCAAGGCTGCGACCGAGAAGGGCGTGGTGGTGATGAACACGCCGTTCGGCAACGCCATCACCACGGCGGAGCACGCGATCGCCATGATGTTTGCAGCTGCGCGGCAGATACCAGCGGCTTCGGTTCGCACGCAGAACGGCGAATGGCCGAAGAAGGATTATGTTGGCGTCGAGCTGACAGGCAAGACGCTTGGTCTGATCGGGTGCGGTAACATCGGATCGATCGTGGCAGACCGCGCGCTGGGCCTGAAGATGAAGGTGGCGGCGTATGATCCGTTCCTGACGGCGGAGCGGGCGATCGAGATCGGGGTTGAGAAGGTCGAACTGGATGACCTGTTGAAGCGGGCCGACGTGATCACGATGCACACGCCGCTGACCGACCAGACGCGCAACATCCTGTCAGCGGATGCGATCAACAAGACCAAGAAGGGCGTGATCATCGTCAACTGCGCCCGCGGCGGGCTGGCCGATGAGGCGGCGGTGCGCGCCGGGCTCGACAGCGGGCATATCGGCGCTGCGGCGTTTGACGTGTTCGAGGAAGAGCCGGCGAAGGAGAACGTGCTGTTCGGCGCGCCGAACTTTGTCGCGACGCCCCACCTTGGCGCGGCCACCGTGGAAGCACAGGACAATGTGGCGTTCCAGGTGGCCGAACAGATGGCGGACTACCTGCTGACCGGCGCGGTGAGCAATGCGATCAACATGCCGAGCGTGTCGGCGGAAGAAGCGCCGCGCCTGAAACCCTTCATCGAGCTGGCCGAGAAACTGGGCGAGTTCGCAGGGCAGATTTCGGATGAGGGCTTCACCGCCGTCGAGATCGAATACGAAGGCGAGGTCTGCGCGCTTAACCGCAAGCCGATGACGGCGGCCGCGCTGGCCGGGCTACTGCGGGCGAGCATGAAGGACGTCAACATGGTGTCCGCGCCGGCGATCCTGAAAGACCGCGGGGCGGACCTGAAGGAATCGACGCAGGACGAGAGCCCCACCTATGACAGCCTGATCCGGATCAAGGTCAATGTCGGCGGCAAGTGGCGGACGCTCGCGGGCGCCCTGGTCAACGGTCAGCCGCGGATCGTCGAAGTGAAGGGCATGTCGCTGGACGCCAAGTTCCGGCCGTTCGTGCTGTTCGTGAACAATACCGACAAGCCCGGTTTCATCGGCGGGCTGGGCAACCTGCTTGGCGAGGCCCAGGTCAATATCGCGACGTTCAACCTTGGCCGCGAGGAAAGCGGCGGGGATGCGATTGCGCTGGTCGGGATTGATCAGGATGTCCCGCCGGATACGCTGAAGAAGATCTGCGCGCTCGAGCAGGTGCGGTATGTGAAGGTGTTGCGCTTCTAGGGAGACCGGTTTGAAGGTTCTTGTCACTGGCAGCGCGGGGCATCTGGGCGAAGCCCTTCTGCGCGTGCTGTCGGGACAGGGGCACGATGTGCGCGGGCTGGACGTTCTGGCCTCGCAATTCACTTCTGATGTCGGCTCTATCTGTGATCGCGAGACGGTCAGCAGGTGTGTCGATGGCGTTGACGCTGTCCTCCACGCGGCGACGTTGCACAAGCCGCATGTGGAGACGCACACGCTGCAGGACTTCGTGGACGTCAATATCAGCGGGACGCTCGCGCTACTGGAGGCGGTGGTCGCTGCGCGTGTGGGCGCGTTTGTATTCACGAGTACGACCAGCGTGTTTGGCGACGCCATGGCGCCTGCTCCCGGTGCGCCCGCTGTCTGGGTTAGCGAGGACATCGAGCCGCGTCCGAAGAACATCTATGGTGTGACGAAGCTGGCGGCGGAGAACCTCTGCGCACTGATGCATCGGCTTCACGGCTTGCCGGCGCTTGTGCTGCGGACTTCGCGCTTCTTTCCTGAGGAAGATGACCAGCGCGCTATTCGTGATGGCTATGATGGCGACAACGCCAAGCTGAACGAATTGCTGAATCGGCGGGTCGAGATAGAGGACGCGGTGGATGCGCATCTTTGTGCGATCGAGCGGGCCGGGGAGATCGGGTTCGGGCGATATATCGTGAGCGCGACGACGCCATTTTCGCGTGATGACCTCGGAGCGTTGCGGGAAGATGCGCCGGGCGTCGTCGAGCGCAGGGTCCCGGGCGCCGGAGCGATATATGCGCACCGGGGCTGGCGGATGTTTCCCTCTATCGAGCGCGTCTATGTGAACCAGCGCGCACGGGACGATCTGGGATGGCGGCCGCGCCATGATTTTGTGAGCGCGCTGGCGCAGGCGGGGCGGGGCGAGGCTTTCGGCAGCGCGCTGGCCCGTGAGGTGGGCGCAAAGGGTTATCATGCAGAGACGTTTGCGGATGGCCCGTATCCGGTCGAAGGCGCGCGCGAGGTCTGCTAGGGTGCGGACATGAACCTGCGTGCTCTGACCATTTTCGCGATTTCCTTGCTGGGGACGGCGCCATCGATGGCTCAGGCTGCGGCGGGGCCGCCGGAGGCGTTGACCTATTACGCAGGTATGGCCGGGCGATTGACGACGGACCGCGACGCTGAGGGCGGCAATCCGTTCGCCAGCGCGCTGGTGCATCTGTTGCGTGACGACACGCTCAGGCTGCGCGATTTCGGGACCAAGCTTGCGGCCCTGACCATGAACAAGAGCGGGGGCTGGCAGTCGCCGGAGATCCCGCGCCGGGTGCCGGCGCCGGACTGGTCGTTTGCCGAGGGCGCCGGCGAGGACCGCGTGGCCCTGGTGCTGGTCAATTCGGATTATTCGCAATCCGGGGTGAGCTCGCTTCCCGGGGCGGCGTTCGACGCCGTGCGCGTGCCCGAAGCGTTGGAGAAGGCGGGGTTCGCCACCACGCTTGTGCTGGATGCGGCGGGGGATGAGGTGAAGGCGGCGCTGGATGCGTTTGCAGAACGCTCCTCAGTGGCCGATGTGGCGGTCGTTTATCTTGGCGGGCACGGGGTTCAGCCCGGGCGGGACGTTTACTGGATTTATGGGGATTATCCCGATCCGGAGAGTCGAAGCGGGCTGGCGACTCATGCTTTGAAGGTGTCAGAAGCCGGACAGGCGGCGCAGGCGCGTCTCCTGAACTTCGTGTTCTATGCGGCCTGCCGGGACAATCCGTTTCTCAGATAGAGCGTGTGCTCAACAGCGGGGTAAGGCGATGATGACGCTTGAGAAGGCCCAGCGGTTCGCCAAGACCTGGGTGCAGGCATGGAATGACCACGACCTGGAGACTGTGCTGGCGCATTACTCCGGAGACATCGTGTTTCACTCGCCGCGTATCCGCGAGGTGCTGGGTGAAGATACGGACGCATTGTCGGGGAAGGCCGAGCTGCGGCGCTATTGGAGCGTTGCGCTGCAGAATGCGCGGGACCTCTATTTCGAGACCGACCGGGTCTATGTCGGTTCGGACACCGTGACGCTGGTCTATACAAATCACCGGCAGCAATCGGTCGCCGAAACGTTTGTGTTCGGGACTGACGGAAGAGTTGACGAGAGCTTTTCTGCTTACGCCTGAGCAGGCGGCCACCTGCCCATCGCTTCTTCCCAATGGCGGCGGCACAAGGATGCGTAGCGGGTGCGGTCAACCGTGACGACCTCGCCTTCGCGGATGGCGTTTCCGTCTTCATCCTGGCGGATAACCATCGAGGCTTTGGCGCCGCAATGGCAGATGGTACGGATCTCCCGCAGGCTATCGGCGATGGCGAGGAGCTGGGCGGACCCTTCAAATAGCTCGCCACGGAAATCCGTCCGCAGGCCGTAGCACAGGACCGGAATGTTGAGGCGGTCAGCTACACGGGCGAGCTGCCAGACCTGGGCCTTGGTGAGAAATTGCGCCTCGTCGACCAGCACACAATCCTGTTTGCGGCCCTTGTGTATGGTTTCGATGGCGGCGAACAGGTCGTCTTCAGGGTGGAAAATGTTGGCTTCAGCGGAAATGCCGATGCGCGAAACGATGCGGCGATCATCGGTGCTGGCGTGATGAGCGGAGGTGAAGATCAGGGCGGTCATGCCCTGTTCGCGGTAGTTGAAGGCCGCCTGCAGCAGGATGGTGGACTTGCCCGCATTCATGGCGGCGAAGGAGAAATAGAGCTTGGCCATGAGGGCTCCGGCAGGCGAATCGATACATTGTGATGCGAGTTGAGCCGGGCGCGCAAGAAAGCGCGCAGAGATCGCCTAATTCCTTCCACAATCGGGGGTCAGTTGAGGCGTCTGCCCGTTCCCGGGCCAAGAAATCTTGCAGGTGCGCCTGCACATCCCATCTTGCGATGTGAGACGCTGACCTGCGTCAGACATGTGCCTATGCAGATGGAGAAATCGAATATGAAACGCAGTACGATTGTCGGGGTCGCCGGGGGCATTGTTGCCGGGGCCGGCGCATCTGTTCTCGCCCTGTCGTCGTTGTCCTGGGCGGATCATTCACCAGCAGTCATTGCGCCTGCAGTCAGCCAGCAGGCGGCTGTGCAAGCTGTGGGGCAGGCGCGCTGGGGCACGCTGCCGAACCTCGCGGATCTGGTTGAGCAGGCTTCGCCCTCGGTTGTGCAGATCGTCGCGCGTACGCCGACGCAAGGCGGTCCCACGCAGTTCGCCAATCCGTTCGAGGGGTCGCCGCTTGAAGAATTCTTCAATCGCAACTTCCCGAACCCGGGCGCGGCGCCAGGCGAGCAACGTGACCGGGTCGGCTCTGGCTCGGGTTTCTTCATTGATACTGCCGGACACATCGTCACCAATAACCATGTCGTCGAGAATGCGCGGGCGGTAACGATTGTTCTGGAGAATGGACGCGAGATCGACGCCGAGGTGGTCGGCACCGACCCGAAAACCGACCTTGCAGTTTTGAAGGTGAACGCGCGCGAGTTGCCCAAGCCGCTGAAATGGGGCGACAGCGATGCGGCGCGTCCCGGCGATAGTATTTTCGCCGTCGGTTCGCCCTTCGGACTGGGCAATACGGTGACGGCGGGGATCGTGTCGGCGCGCGGCCGGGCGATAGGCGGCCAGTATGACGACTTCATACAGGTGGATGCGCCCATCAACCGCGGCAATTCCGGCGGCCCGTTGTTCGACGCCAAGGGCGAAGTGATCGGCGTCAACTCCGCGATCTTCTCACCAAGCGGCGGTAATGTCGGGATCGGTTTCTCCATCCCAGCAGACCTTGCGCAATCGATTGTCGACCAGATCATCAAGACGGGAACGGTTGAGCGCGGCTGGCTGGGCGTCAGCATCCAGGCGGTGGACGGCGATATTGCCGCGAGCCTTGGGCTGGGTTCGGCGCGCGGCGCGCTGGTTCAGGACGTGACGGCGGAAAGCCCGGCGGACAAGGCCGGGCTTGAAATCGGCGACCTGATCCTGACGTTTGGCGGCGAGCGGATATCGGACCTGACCGATCTGACCCGGGCCGTTGCTGACACGCCGGTTGGCGATGCGCGCGACATCCGGATCCTGCGCAATGGCAAGGAACGGACGCTGAAGGCGACGATTGCGAAGCTGGAAGATGGCGAGCCGGCTGAGCGCCAGCTGGCTTCGGCGCGCGGTTCGGCGAACGTGACGGCGGATGTGAAGATCGAGGCGCTTGGGCTGGATCTCGCCAACCAGAGCGGCGTGGTCGTCGCCAATGTGCGGACAAACTCTCCATCTGACGTGGCCGGGCTGCGTCCGGGCGACCGCGTGCTGATGGTCAATCAGACGGAGATCACATCGACGGCGTCGGTTCGGACTGCGGTTGACGCTGCTCGCAAGGACAAGCGGGAAGCGGTGTTGTTCCAGATCGAACGGAACGGCCGGAAAGCGTTTGTCGGGGTGCCGTTTGGCGACTAGTCGCCGGGCGCACGCATGACTCATGAGAGGGCGGAGCGGCAGCTTCGCCCTTTTTCTTTGTGATTGACGTTGGGTGACGTCGGCTTTGCTGCTGGCCGGGGCGAGCGGGGATGATTAGTGTCCGTTTGCGTAAGGGAGAGGTGAGTGAGCGAACAGAAGTCGATCCTGATTACCGACCACAACGGGTTTGCGAACCCGGCGATCGCCAGGCGGCTGGTTGCGGCTGGTCATCGGCTGGCGACGACGGACCGGTCGATCACGGCGGATGGCGAAGCGGAAGGCGCTGCTCTGGTGGCGTGGGGGACGCCAGCAGACGTGGTGGCGCGCGCCAGCGAACGGCTGGGCGGGCGGCTGGATGCGATCGTGATTTCTCCCGCCAAGTCGGCGCCGCGAACACCGATTGAAGAACTGACGATCGAGGAGCTGACACCCTATTTCGTGGAGATTGCGGCGGAGTCGCTGGCGTTTGCCGGCGGCGCGGCGAAGGTGATGCGTCCGCAAAAGTCCGGGCGGATCGTGTTCATGTCTTCTTCGGGGCCGATCGGCGGGATACCCGGCTTTGCCGCGTATGCGGCGGCGCGGGCGGCGGTCAACGGGGCGGTGCGCACGCTGGCGCTTGAGCTGGCGAAGGATGGGATTTCGGTCAACGCCGTGGCGGCGAATTACATCCAGACCGAGACCTACTATCCGAAGGCGCTGCTGGAAGATCCTGTGAAGGGGCCAAAGCTGCTGGCGAAGGTGCCGATGGGGCGGCTTGGCGAGGCGGATGAGGTTGCGGCGCTGGTGGAGTTGCTGGCGACCGGAGACAGCGGGTTCGTGTCGGGGCAGGTGATCCCGATCTCGGGCGCGTGGTGCTGAGATAACAACAAGAGTGAGCGAGGAGCGCACATGTCGGTGCTGAATGTAGAACGACCGGATTTCATGGCGGAAGAAGAGCTCCGCATGTTCGAGGACATGGTGGGCAAGTTCTTCGAACAGAACGCGCCGCCGGAGACGGTTGAGAAGTGGCGCGAGCAGCATTTTGTCGATCGCGACATGTGGGACAAGGCCGGCGAGGCCGGGTTGCTGGGCCTGTCGATGCCAGAAGAGTATGGCGGCGCGGGCGGCGACTACCGGCACGAGATCGTGCTGATGGAGCAATTGGCGGAGAAGGGTGTCGACGGGTTCGGGATCTCGCTGCACAACGCGATCGTTGCGCCCTACATCCTGCATTACGGCACAGAGGAACAGAAGCAGCGCTGGTTGCCGGGAATCTGCTCCGGCAAGTACGTCACCGCGATCGCGATGACCGAGCCTGGCACGGGGTCCGATCTGCAGGCGGTGAAGACGTCGGCGGTGAAGTCGGGCAACCAGTATGTGATCAACGGATCGAAGACGTTCATCACCAACGGCCAGACGGCGAACCTGATCTGCGTGGTGGTGAAGACCGACAAGAGCGAGGGAGCGAAGGGCGTTTCGCTTGTGTTCGTCGAGACGGATGACGCCGAGGGGTTCGAGCGGGGGCGCAACCTGAAGAAACTGGGTCAGCCGGCGCAGGATACCTCAGAGCTGTTCTTCAACGATGTGAAGATACCAACCGAGAATCTTCTTGGCACGGAAGAGGGACAGGGCTTCTACCAGCTGATGGGGCAGCTTCCGCAAGAGCGTCTCAACATTGCGGTACAGGCGATCGGGACGATCCAGGAAGCGTTGCGATTGACGATCGATTACGTGAAGGAGCGGCAGGCGTTCGGGCGTCCGTTGCTCAACTTCCAGAACACCCAGTTTGTGCTTGCAGAGTGCAAGACGGAAGCGACCGTTGTGCGGGTGTTCGTCAACCACTGCATCGATCTGCATCTGAAAGGCAAGCTGGATGCCGCGACGGCCTCGATGGCGAAGTACTGGACGACCGACATCGAGAACAAGATCGTCGACAAGTGTCTGCAACTGTTCGGCGGCTATGGCTTCATGGATGAGTACCCGATCAGCCGCATGTATCGCGACAGCCGCGTGCAGCGGATCTATGGCGGCGCCAACGAGATCATGAAGCTGCTGATCGCGCGGACGCTTTAAGCGAATAGCTGGGATTATTCCCCGGTCTGGGGCGCGATCGGATTGCCGTCGTCGTCGACGGCGGGATCAAGAGGGCCGAATTCGAGAATGGGAGCGGCCTCGATCTTCTCGGCGTCGAGGAGTTCGGCGACCTGTTCGAGCGCGGCGTTGATTGAGGCCTGTTGCCAGTCCTTCAGCTCGTTGAAGCGGTCTGCGAACCGCGTCTGGAGCGCGTCGGGCGTCTCATCGAGAAGTTTGCGGCCCACTTCGGTGAGGGTGACGACGACGCGGCGGCGGTCGGCGGCGCCTTGCGTGCGGCTCACAAGTCCGCGTTTCTGGAGCCGATCGAGCAGGGCGGTGACCGTTGCCTGAGTGATCCGCGCCTTCTGGGCGATGCCGCTTGGGCTGATGTCGCCCTCTCCGGCGATGATCCGGAGGACGACCACCTGCGAGGCGGTCATGCCGGCCTGCCGGGACAGGGTACGTGAGGATTGTTCGGCGGCGCGCATGATGCGCCGGATGGCCACGAGGGCGTCCTCGACTCGCGATGCCATTCCCTGTTTTCGACTCCAGAATCAGCCGGCGAAGGCTTCTACAGACAGGCGAAGCCCGCGTCCATCGTGCATCGCAAAATAATTTCGCCTGTCGAAATATTACGGAATGGAAAAACCCAATAGAGTCTGCGGTAAGGCCGACAATATTTAGGAATTAGGCAGTTGTCGGGTTGACTAAAGTACTTCGACCGACGAAATACCTCGCGATGGTCGTGGGCGAGATTCAAGACGCATCTGGAGAGACTTCGACGCCTTCGGGCGCGAAACCAGTAGAGATGCGCGCGCCTGAAGGTGAAGACGGCCCCCAGATTCACAGGCTGATCGCGAATTGCCCGCCGCTGGATACCAATTCGCTTTATGCGAACCTGATCCAGGCGACCCAATTCGCCTCGACCTGCGTGGTCGCCGAGTGCAACGGCGAAATTGTCGGCTGGGTCTCGGGCCACATCCAGCCTGATGCGCAGGACCGCTATTTTCTCTGGCAGGTGGCGGTGGATTCCTCGATGCGGGGGCAGAACCTCGCCAAGCGCATGATCCGCCACATTCTGGAACGAGAGGCGCTCGCGCACGTTCGTTACATGAACACGACGATTACTCCGGACAACGCCGCCTCTTGGCGGTTGTTCCGCAGCGTGGCCGAGGATCTGGGGGCCGCGTTTCACGATCGTCCCCACTTCCTCGAGGACACGCATTTCGGGGGCCAGCACGCGACCGAACACATGGTCACGATCGGTCCATTCAATCGCGCCGTATCCGGGCGCTGAGTTCGCCAAGACACTATCCGACAAGAGCACAGATCAAGAAAAAGAGGGTACGACCCCATGTTTGACGCACACAAAGACAACAACGCCACAGCTTCTTTCGAGACCTTCGAGCGGATGGAATCCGAAGTGCGTTCCTATGCGCGCAGCTTTCCGGCAGTGTTCACGTCCGCAAAGGGGTCGCGCATCACCGACAAGTCCGGTCGTTCCTACATCGACTTCCTGAGCGGCTGCTCGACGCTGAACTACGGACATAACCATCCGAAGATGAAAGCGGCGCTGGTCGACTATCTGATGCAGGACGGCGTGGCGCACACCATGGACATGTATTCCGTCGCCAAGGCGCAATTCCTGGAGGCGTTCGACAAGCACATCCTGCGTCCCCGCGGCATGAAATATCGTCTGCAATTCCCAGGGCCGACGGGCGCCAATGCGGTTGAAGCGGCGATCAAGCTGGCGCGCAAGGTGACGGGACGCACGAACGTGATTGCGTTCACCAACGGCTTCCATGGCTGCACGCTGGGCGCACTGGCGCTGACGGGCAATGGCCACCATCGCGGTGGTTCGGGCGTGCCGCTGACCAACGTGACGCGCATGCCGTACGACCAGTATTTCGGCGAAGGCGTCGATACCGCTGCGCAGATCGAGAAGATGATCAAGGACGCTTCGGGCGGCGTGGACGCGCCTGCGGCGATCATCCTGGAGACCATCCAGGGCGAAGGCGGGCTCAATGCCGCTTCGGCCAAGTGGCTGCAGAAGATCGAGAAGGTCGCCCGCGATTGCGGCGCGCTGCTGATTGTTGACGACATTCAGGCCGGTTGCGGCCGGTCCGGCTCGTTCTTCTCGTTCGAGGAAATGGGCGTCAAACCGGACATCGTGACGATGGCGAAGTCGTTGTCGGGCATGGGCCTGCCGATGGCGCTGGTCCTGTTGAAGCCGGAGCTGGATGAGTGGAAGCCCGGCGAACACAACGGCACGTTCCGCGGCAATTGCCACGCCTTCATCACGGCGCGGGTCGCGATCGAGGAATTCTGGGCTAACGACGATTTCGAGGACGAGCTGAAGCGCAAGGCGAAGACCATCCGCACGCGCCTGGAAGGTTTCGTGAAGTCGTTCCCCAACGACATCAATCGCGTGAAGGGCCGCGGCGTGATGCTGGGCATCGAAGTCGCCGATGCGGCGACGACGTCGGAAGTCGTAAAGGCGGCGTTCGAACGCGGCCTGATCATCGAGACGGCGGGGCCGGACGATGAGGTTGTGAAGCTGCTGACGCCGCTGAACATCTCTGACGAAGACCTGGATGCCGGTCTGACGATTCTTGGCGACGCCCTGCATGCGGTCTATGCCGACGCCGGCGTCAATCTCCAGGCGGCCGAGTAAGCGGGAAGCGAAAGCAGATGATTGTACGTGACGTTGTGTCGGCGAACGCGACCGAACGCCGGGTGGTGTCTGACGGCTGGGAGAGCTGTCGCCTTCTGCTGAAGGACGACAATATGGGTTTCTCCTTCCACATCACCACGATCTACGAAGGCGCAGAGCTGGAGATGCACTACAAGAACCACTTCGAGTCGGTTTACTGCATTTCGGGCGAGGGCTCGATCGAGGATCTGGCGACCGGTGAGGTGCATCAGATCCGTCCGGGCGTGATGTACGCGCTGGACAAGCACGACAAGCACATCCTGCGCGCGACGAAAGAGATGAAGATGGCGTGCTGCTTCAATCCGCCGGTGACGGGGCAGGAGAAGCACGACGCTTCCGGCGCCTATCCGGCTGCGGTCGACTAGCGTTCGCCGGCTTGATAGGGCGGGGGCATGACCTTATTCGCGTTCGCCGTCTGTCTTCTGGTTTTTGTGGGTATCGGGCTCGCCTCGATGCGCAAGGCCAGGGGCACCAATACCGATTACTATCTCTGTAGCTCGAGCGTTCGTCCGTGGGTGGCGGCGCTCTCTGCTGTGGCGACGAACAATTCCGGCTTCCTGTTCATTGGCGTGATTGGTTACACGTTCGTCGACGGGCTGGTGGCTGCGTGGATGATGATCGCGTGGATCTTCGGCGATTTCCTGACGTCGCTGTTTGTCCACCAGCGTCTGCGGCAGCAGACGGAGGCGACGGGCGAGGCATCGTTCGCGTCGGTCGTTTCGAAGTGGGGCGGCTCGAACTTTGCGACGTGGCGCCGGATCGCTGCAGTCGTGACCATCCTGTTTCTCGGCACGTATGCCGCCGCGCAGATATCGGCGGGCGGCAAGGCGTTGCAGGTAATGCTGGACTGGACGCCCGAGGCTGGCGCGATCATTTCGGCGATCCTGATTCTGGCGTACTCGGCTGTTGGCGGAATCCGCGCATCGATCTGGACGGATGCTGCGCAGTCGATCGTGATGGTGTTTTCTCTGGCGCTGCTGGTGGTCGTCACGCTGGTCGAACTCGGCGGCCCTGGCGCGGCGGGCGCCCAGCTTTCCGAAATTCCCGGCTTTCTGAATCTGTTTCCGACCGGACTGTCGGTTCCGGGTTTCCTTGGCGCAATCCTGTTTGCGTTCGGGTGGGGAGCGGCGGGTGTGGGAACGATCGGCCAGCCGCATATCATGATCCGCTTCATGGCCCTGGAGCGCGCGGACCAGATCGGGCGTGTGCGGATCTGGTATTATGGATTCTTCGTCCTGTTCTACGTGCTGGCGATTGGCCTCGGTCTGCTGGCGCGCGTCTACATGCCCGAGCTTGGCGGCGGCGACACGGGTCTGGCTCTGCCGTTGATGTCGGTTGAGCTGTTGCCGTCCGTACTGGTCGGGCTGATCCTGGCCGGCGTTTTTGCGGCGACGATGTCGACGGCGGACTCGCTGGTGCTCAGCTGTTCCGCTTCGATCACGCACGACCTGTCCGCCGAGCATCTCGACCGGCCGTGGATGATGAAGACCGCCACGGCGGCGGTAACGCTGGGTGCGCTGCTGATTGCGTTGTTCGGATCGTCCAGCGTGTTCTCGCTGGTGCTCGGAACGTGGTCGATGCTGGCATGCGCCTTCGGCCCGCTGATGCTGCTGCTGGCGCTGGGGCGGCGCGTGTCGGAGGGAACGGCGATCGGGATGATGGTGCTGGGCGTTGGCGTTGCGGTGGCGTGGGCGCGCGGCTGGCCGATCGCATGGCCAGCGGATGCGATGAACGAGGCTCTGCCGGGAATGCTGGTTCCGTTCCTCGTCGGGTTCGCGATGAGCCGGAAGGCGCCGGCGGGCGGCCCTGTCCGCGAGGCGCAGGCGGCGGCGATGCGGGACGCGGCCTAGGTCAGGTTTTCGACGCTTCGAGAAATGATGCGCGAATCATTGCGGGCGTCATGCCGAGCGGCGGCGGCGTATCGCCCTGCGCGATGTCGGCGATGATCATCGCGGGCCTTGGCGTCGCCGCCCATTGTGCAGGCGAGAGGTCTTCGAGGCGATGACAGGCGGCTTCGCCAAATGTTGCGCGACCGATGGCCAGCCAGTCGAGATCGCGCGAGGGCGTCGGTACGGAGGCCGTGTATTCGTAGACGCGGTTGTCGACCAGCATGACCGAGAGGTTGGCCGGCCTGGCGCCGGCGATGGTGATCAGCGATGTGAGATTCATCGAGAGCGCGCCGTCGCCGATGATGGCGAGCACCTGTTCATTGGGGCGGCTGACGGCGATCCCGAGCGCGATGGATGTGGAAAGTCCCATCGGTCCGGACACGTAGAGATTGCGTGGATCGTGGCTCGCCGCCTTGAGCCAGCCTGACTGCGAGCCGATGTCGGCGACGGCGAAGGGGCGTTCAGGATAGAGATCGAGCGCGCGGGCGATGGCGTCTTTCTGTGAGGGCAGATTGGCGGTCATGCGGCGGCTCCCGCGAGGCGGCGCTCGAGCGCAATGATGGCGGGACGGCGCGCCGCTTCGGCCCACTTGAAAGCGGCGGGGACAAGGTCGTCCGGCAGGTTGGCGGCGTCGTAAGTGAAGACGTGCGTAAGCGTTTTCACGCTGGCTTCGAAAGCGTCGAACTTCTCGATGTCGTATGAATTGGGATCGGCGAGGGCGCCGCGGTTGGTCACGATGATGACGAATGGCAATTGGTAGCGCAGGCCCATCGTGGCGAGCGCGCCGATGGAATTGAGCAGGCCTGCATTCTGGACAAGGACGATCGCGCGTTCACCGGCCAGTGCTGCGCCGCTTGCGACGCCGATGCATTCCTCTTCCCGCGCACAGGCGATGTAGGGGAAGGCTTCCGTGTCCTGACAGTTCCTGATCGTGGCCGCCAGCATCCCGTCGGGAACGCCGGTTACCAGCGCGGGCCGGGCGGCCTTGATGGAGGTGAATAGAGCAGTGGGCGGGATGGACGTTTCGGCCATGCGATCTGGTCCGTGGTGAGTTGCGATTGTCGATCGCGGGGAGCGTTGGGGTCCGCGCTGGTCTAAGAGGTGCGCGCGAAGATTGCGAGCGCTTTTTCGTCATCGGCGTGCATGCGCTCTCAAAACGTGTTCGCCCCGATGGAGATTTAGCTACGCAGCGAGGCGAGAAGTATGGTAAATCGCCGATATCGATACACCGCAGCCGCGAATTTTGTAGCCAGCTTGTCGTTGATGCTGGTGATGGTTGCGCCGCCCTCGGTCGATGAGTGGGACAGGTCTCGCAGGGGGGAGTGCGTGAGTTCAGCGATGCAGACGCCCGGCCGGTCGGAACGACTGGCCCGCGAGGGGATGCGGTACACGTTCGCTGGGCGTTCGGCGCGGTCGACTAAATCTACAATCAAGAAAACAAGGACGCGCCAGCGTGCGTGAGGGAGCAGTCTCATGATCAGAACGCCGACAAGGACTCCTGGCCTGAGACTGCGACGACTCCTGACGACAACCTGCCTCACCGCGATGCCGGCGCTGGCGCTGAATGCGACGGCGCAGGCGATAGACGAAACTGGCGTTGACCTGGGTCTCGGACCCGATAGCGGAACGGTTGACGGCGGATCGGTTGACGTTTCCGGCGGTGCGGACGTGCGCGGTGTCGGCGTTTCGACGGGCGGGGGAAATGACGACATCGAGAATACCGGCGCAATCGATGTCGATGTGTTGGCCAATCAGTTCGTGTTCTTTTCTGGAT
>JBHIWT010000022.1:0-27635 GCA_041987265.1 Hyphomonadaceae bacterium | reverse complement strand
CATGAGACCCGTCCCAACCTGAATCACTGTCACTCAGGTTATGGCGACAAAAGCACAAAACAAGAACAAGCTGGGACGCATCGCTGTGGAAATCTTGGTTGTCCACGCCTTGCCGGATCAACCGACAAGCGTATGGTCAGCCGATCCGAGGGGGGCGAGCGGAGGCTCGCTGAGACCGCGCCCGGACATCCGGTGAAACAAGCACGCCGCGCGGCCACCCTTAAAACCTGATCCGGTTCGCACCGGCGTAGGGACGGCGCATGATGACGATTTCCAGAACAGCAGGAATGCGCGCTGCAGCCGCCGCGCTGGGTTTGTTCGCAATCGCCTGCGGCGAGCAGACGCCGCAGCCCGAGTTTGTCATTGTCGCCTCTCCCCATCAGCCGGGAACGACGCTGCACTATCGCCGCAGCAACCAGGACGACACAAAGACGGAAGACATCTACGTCCACATCGTCAGCCCCACCGAACTCGCCGTGATGAAACGGCGGGCGCCATGCACCGACGCAGCTTTGGTCACCGCCACATTCGATGCTGAAACCGGCGAGGCGATCGAGATGACTGGCGGCAGGCTCGGCAAGGAGACGGCTCAGGTCCCGCAGGCCTTCCTCGCCTTCGACCCCGATGCGCGCACGCTCACCGTCCGTTTCGGCGATCCGGACAAGGCGGAGCCCGACATCGTGGCTGACGCGCCTGCCGCGCCGTGGCGCATGTACGATTTCGACCTTGCCGAGTTCGCCCTCTTCGGCCCGCGCGGGGCAGCGGCGCAGCAGGATTTCACCATCGGCTTCGCCATGACATGGCCCGGTGACGACGCGCCGCCCTTCCAGGTCTTCGACGAACCGGAAACCGCGCACTTCGAGACCCATCAGGAAAGCCAGGGCGGCCCCGGCTGGAACATCTATTCCGTCAACGGCGGCGGCATTGATGAGGGCGAGCTCTGGCTCGACGCCGCGCATGGCAGCGTTGTGCTGGCGGAGTTTTCCCGCCCCAACCACCCCGGCTATGACGATTTCAAACTGCAGCTACGTTCGATCTCAACCGGCGAAGAAAACTGGACGCGTCTGCTGCAGGATCACTGGACCGATTGCGCAGCTGCGCCAGACCCAACGGGAGCCGATCAATGAACGGAAACAAGAGCAAGCGGAAGCTGGTCTTTGCGTTGCTCGCGGCGGCCACGCTCGCCGGCGCCTGCGCCACGGCGCCAGCATCGGCTCCGGGCAGCGACGTGATCGTCACGGCGGACTGGCGGCAGGCGTATGACGACTTCCACTACGCCCCCGCGGTCCGGGCCGGGGACTTCCTGTTCCTCTCAGGCGTCGTCGCTGGCTATATCGATGCGACCGAAACCGATGAAACCGCCGCCTATACCCGCGCCTTCGACGCCATCGGCGCTATCCTGGAAGCTGGCGGCGCCGGCTGGGAGCATGTCGTGGAGATCGAGACCTTTCACACTGATCTCCCGGCCCAGATCAACGCGTTCGCCGCGGTCAAGGACCGCTATATCGCCACGCCCTACACGACATGGACCGCCATCGACGTCGACCGGCTCTTCCCCGATCTCGGCCTGGTTGAAATCAAGGTCACCGCCTATCTCGGCGCGCCCCGCAAGCTGGAGGAAACGCAGTGAACAAGCACATCGATCCCAATTCCGTCGAGCCGTTCAAGGTCACGACCGGCCCGCTGCCCGCTTCGCGCAAAGTCTACACGCATCCCAAGGCCGACCCGTCCCTCGCCGTGCCGCGCCGCGAGATCGACCTGCATCCCACGGCCAACGAAGAACCGGTGCCGGTCTATGACACGTCCGGCCCCTATTCCGATCCGAACGTTGCGATCGACGTCGAGAAAGGACTCGCCCGCACGCGCACACAATGGATCCGCGAACGCGGCGGCGTGGAGGAATACGAAGGCCGAGAAGTGAAGCCGGAAGACAATGGCGGCGCCACCGGCAAGTATCTCGCCCGCGAATACCCGATCCGCCACAAGCCCCTGCGCGGCATGGCCAGCCTGAAGAAGACCGAGGTCGCCTCATCGCCGTGCGACATGGACCTCGACCCGCCGGTCAACGCAAACGGTCAGCCGCTGGTCACCCAGTACGAGTTCGCCAAGGCGGGCGTCATCACGAAGGAGATGATCTACGTCGCCGAACGCGAGAATCTCGGCCGCCAGGAAGCCCTCGCCAACGCCGCCGAGACGGTTGCGCAGGGCGAAAGCTTCGGCGCCGCCATCCCGGAATTCATCACCCCGGAATTCGTGCGCGATGAGATCGCCCGCGGCCGCGCCATCATCCCGGCCAATATCAACCACCCCGAGCTTGAGCCGCAGATCATCGGCCGCAACTTCCTCGTGAAGATCAACGCCAATATCGGCAATTCCGCCGTCGCCTCTTCCGTCGAGGAGGAAGTCGAAAAGATGGTCTGGGCCACCCGCTGGGGCGCCGACAACGTCATGGACCTCTCCACCGGCCGCAACATCCACAACACGCGCGAATGGATCATCCGCAACAGCCCCGTCCCCATCGGCACGGTGCCGATCTACCAGGCGCTGGAGAAGGTGAACGGCGTCGCCGAGGATCTCACATGGGAAGTCTATCGCGACACGCTGATCGAGCAGGCTGAGCAGGGCGTCGACTATTTCACCATCCACGCCGGCGTGCGCCTGGCCTACATCCACCTCACCGCCAACCGCGTCTGCGGCATCGTCTCCCGCGGCGGCTCGATCATGGCCAAGTGGATGCTCACCCACCACAAGGAGAGCTTCCTCTACACCCACTTCGAGGAGATCTGCGACATCATGCGGGCCTACGACGTCTCCTTCTCTCTCGGAGACGGCCTGCGCCCCGGCGCCATCGCCGACGCCAACGACCGCGCGCAGTTCGCCGAGCTTGAAACCCTCGGCGAGCTCACGCAGATCGCATGGCGCAAGGGCTGCCAGGTCATGATCGAAGGCCCCGGCCACGTGCCAATGCACAAGATCAAGGCCAACATGGACAAGCAGCTCGCCACCTGCGGCGAGGCGCCCTTCTACACGCTGGGCCCGCTCACCACAGACATTGCGCCGGGCTACGACCACATCACCTCCGGCATCGGCGCCGCGATGATCGGCTGGTACGGCACGGCCATGCTCTGCTACGTCACGCCCAAGGAGCATCTGGGCCTGCCCGACCGCGACGACGTCAAGGTCGGCGTCATCACCTACCGCCTCGCCGCCCACGCGGCCGACCTCGCCAAGGGCCATCCCGCAGCGCAGGTCCGCGACGACGCCCTCTCACGCGCCCGCTTCGAGTTCCGCTGGGAGGACCAGTTCAACCTCGCGCTCGACCCGGAAACCGCCCGCGACTTCCACGACCAGACCCTCCCCAAGGAGGCCCACAAGGTCGCCCACTTCTGCTCGATGTGCGGCCCGAAATTCTGCTCGATGAAGATCACCCAGGACGTCCGCGACTACGCCGCCGGCATGAGCGACAACGAGAAGAAGGCGCTGAATTTGGAGGCCGAGCGGGGGATGAAGGAGATGAGCGAGAAGTTTGTGGAGAGCGGCGGGGAGGTTTATGTTTCCTCGCAACGAAAGACTTAGAGATCTCCTTGGCTTCGAGCCAGCCTTTTGAGTCCGTCCCTTTTTATCTCGAACTTTGTGCCACCGGGTCCGAGCTCCGCTCGTGCAGAAACGCCGAGTAGGGCCGCGAGCGCGTCCATTGCCTCGTGGTCCGGGTCACTGCCGTCGCCACGCGCAAACAGGCCTTGGGTAACGCCGTGGATCCAGTCGACTGGGACCTCGCCCCCCTCCTTAGAGCGTGCTTCAAGGATCGTCTCGACTATCCATGTCGCACGATCGATATCGTATCGATAGCGTTCCAGATCACGTTCAACGCGAAGATCGTCCGAATGCACACGTCTCCACCAGTTTAGCAAATAAAATACAAGGCCCGTGGCGGCAGCGACCGGCAGGCCAAAGCGAATGGTTGCCACCGCCAATGCTGTCAGATCCCGATTAGAATTACCAAGCAGAGTGTGCATGTCCCAAGCCGCATAGCCGGCATAGCCAACTAAGGCGACGATCGAGGTCAGGCAGATCAGATTGATATTGCGACGAGCGGAGAGCGCATATCGTGTGAGTTGGGGCCGCTCTAGCCGTTCCTTCAATGACGTAGTGATCTTCTCTCTCAACTCTCGCCGTGCATGCATGTGTCCGCGATCGTCCAGCGCTTTCTCACGTGTACTCAGCGCTTCGCGCGTCTTCGCAACTTCTTCCAGCTGCGATGCATGAGCGGCCTCAAGTTCTGCTCTTTTCACATCGTGTTGGCGGTCGAGTTCCGCTCTCGCGGCAGCCATTTCATCAGCCGCCTTGAGCCGAGACTGCTCCGCGTCGTGGACTATTCTAGTATGCAGTTCCGACAGCTGGCTTATTTGTTGCGCGACAAGTTGTTCGAAACCTGAGAACGAGAACGCGGTACTCGCAGTCCCAGCCACTTCCAATGTGAACTCGTCTAGCAACGTCATTAGTCGCAGCCACACCTTATCCTCGGGCATGTTCTGCTGATTTACATTGAGACAGATGTTCGACTCTCTCACCGACTCGCCAGCCGGCCTTGTAAATTGCACGCTGGCTGCATGCTCTCTGAATGTTACGTTGACGTTCGACAAGATACGGGTTTCCGACCACGTTTGCTCCGGAAAATCGTTCTGGAAATCACTGACGGAAGAATAGTTGCCAAGCGTTTTGACTGGCACGCTGATGGTCAGTTCTTTGACGGAGAATTCCTGGCCCAAGCGCTCGCAGAACCTCAGGACGCGCTCATCCGAGATCGCTGGAAGTCTCTTTGCCGTTTGGTTCGCCATTACACACCCCGAATCGATTCACGTACTATAAGCACAACGATTCGGGTCTGGCTCTCACAACCCCAGATTTCTCCACCGCTCCGTCGCCAGTTTGAAGAACTGTACCCCCCTCATTGCCCCCCACACCACAACACGCCATCACCCGCCCATGACCCACGACCCCTCCCGCCTCGACGCCCTCGAAATGCGTGTCGCCCACCAGGATGCGGTGATCGAGGAGCTCAACGAGGCGCTTGTCGAGCAGAGGAAGATCATCGGCGCCCTCACCCGCGAGATCGAGGCCCTACGCGAACGCGCCTCCGCCATCGAGGCCGATGCGCGCGCTGGGGACAAGCAAGGCGGTGAGGACGAACGTCCCCCGCACTGGTAGCGGCGCGGGGCTGGGTCGCCACCTCCACCATGCCGGGCGCAGGCGCGCATCTTCAAAAATCGCGCCCGTCTCTTCTGGACCCCAGCCTGCGCTGGGGATGCGTCTCTTCGAGACGCTTGTGCAAATGCACGCGTGACGCCATCACGCATCCCCAGCGCAGGCTGGGGTCCAGTCCTCGGGATAATGCCGGGCGCAGCCCGTCGGAATCTCCCCTGCCGCCATCTGGATTCCCGCTTTCGCGGGAATGAGCGGTGATGGATAGACACAAACTTATCCCCCACCTCCCCGCCCGCACTACATTCCCCTCATCGTCGTCCTTGAAGGGCGGGTCCGGACCGACCGATCCGGGGCGGCGTGCGGTTTGGGGGTCTTGCCCGTTCGCCTAACGAACGGCGGGCCAGCCCCCGGTCAGGCGCCCTCGACAAACCGGGCGGAGATTCCTCTGGTCACGCGGAGGCCGGCCCGGCTCGGGAAAGTATGAGGCTTTCGGGCTTCATGCGCAGGGGACCCCATAAGGAGACTGTCGATCCTGGCATAAACAACCGCGCGGGGCGCTATCTAGCGTCCGAAAAACGGTTCACGCCGGGCCGCAAGCTCCCTGGTTGGAGACGCGGCGAAGCGAGACCGGCAGGACTAACCCACGGACGAAAGATGCGCCCCGCGCCCTTCGTTTGGCGGGTCCGATCGTCTGAGGCGCAGCCGAAGATGTGAATCGGTCCCGCATAAAAGTGGGCGGATCGATTCACGCGCTCAGGCTTTGCCTTCGCACGATCGAACCGGCCGCCCCTGAACCGATACCTCCACGCTTCAAGGCGATGGAGCTTTCGGCGCATCCGCTCGCGGCGACAGGCCCAGAATCCGGTTCATGACCGCGGGTTTGATCGCCCGAGGCGACCAGCCGAGCGCGTAAATCAATCCCGCCAACCAGAATGCGGCGACAGGCCCTGAACTGAGTTCATGACCGGTCGGCTCGATCGGCTGAGGCGATCAGCCGAAGCCGTGAATCGAACCGCCAAACAAATGAGATCAAGCCGCAGCCTCGTCCAGCGCGGCGAACAGGCCGTCCAGCGCGCCGGCCTTCGCCGCAGCTTCTGGTCCGTCCTCGACGAAGGCTTTCAGCCGCGCGAGATCGTCGTTGACCGCCAGCATCAGCATCGTGCGTTCCTCGCACAGGCGCTGCTTGGTCAGCCCCGCACACAGCGTCGCGGCCTCCTGCAGCTCCACGCCGCAACGCCCCTCGCCCAGCGGCGTCAGAAGATACTTGCTGCGCCCGCCCAGCAGCGAGCCGACCTCAACGCCCTCGGCGAACCGCGAGGTCAAATCGAGGCTCACACGCGGCTGGCGCGCTTCCTCGGTGAAGAAGAATTCCAGGTCCGGCATGTTGGGATCAATTGCGCGAAACGTTCCCGGCCGCCCCTCGAGTGCGTCCACCGTCCAGCCGCGCGCGCGATAGCGGTTGGTCTCCGAGCGCAGATCCAGCGCCGCAAACACCTCCGCAGGCGAGGCCTCGATCTCGACTTCGCAGACCATCTCGACCTGCGTCGGTTCTTTCGTCCTGCGTGCAAACAGCCCGAACATGTTTCGCCCCCTTCCGACAAACGACCGCGCGAACCTCTCACACAAGGCCAAAACCGGGGTTCATACCCACGGGCCGATTTGCGTGAAATTGCAGGCTTCGCGACATCGCCGCGTCGAGCGCCGCGCCTGTTCGCCCCCGCCCCTTGCGTTCGTCGCCTTCGCGTGACAACTAATGCCTTAATATTCAGGCTTTGATCGCGAGGCTGCCATGAAGACGATCGCATCGCTGGCGTTTCTCGCCGCCCTGCTCGCCGTTCCCGCCCACGCCGAGCTGCGCGGCTCCGATGAAGCCAGGGCCCGCGCCGCCTTGATGATGGAGCGGCTCGGCGGCGCAGAGACGTGGGCCAACGCGCGTACGCTCTATCTGGTTTATTCCGGCTGGCGGACCGGGCCGGACGCGCCAATGATCGAGGAAGCCTGGCGCGATCTCACGACGCCCTACACCGTCATGACCTATCGCCGCGAACGCGACGGCGATCCCGACGTTGAGTTTCACCAGCGCCCCGACCGCTCATGGCTGATCGTACGCGGCGAACGCCGCCCATTCGACGCCGACGACAACGCCGAAAACCAGCGCTTCTGGCATTATGATTTCTACACCGTGCTGCGTCGCCTGGCGGCGGGCGATGAAGCCATCGCCGTCGCGCTTGATGACAACCGGCTGACGCTTACCGGCCCTGCGGGCGAAGACTGGGGCTGGTTCCAGATCGATGACACAGGCCAGCCCGTGCGTTGGGGCGCTATGTCGGATGGCGAGCCGCTGGAATACATCTACGGCCCGGTCGTTCCGTTCGGCGACATCGCCTTCCCGGCGTGGGGCACATCCGTCACCGGCGACTGGCGGTTCGCCTACGAGACCGTCTCGATCTCCAGAGACGCGCCGCCCGACATGGGCTAGGCTTCCGCGCTCCATCGCAGAAGAGCCGGACCATGCGCGCAACCTATCTCGCCCTTCCACTCGTCCTCGCCGCCTGTGCGCAAGGCGCGCCGCCAACCGACTGGTCGAAGGACCGCGCCTACAATCCCGTCGGTTTCGCAGATCGTGTCGACGCCAGCATCCTCCACGGATCGTTTTCCGAGCCCGCGCTCTACGCCATCCGCGTGAAGATCGCTGCGGGTGGCACCATGCCGCCGCACACGCATCCCGACACGCGGATGATGACCGTATTGTCCGGCGAGGTCTGGTACGGCTTCGGCGAGGAGATCGATCTGGCGAGCGCTCCGCTCTATTCCGCCGGCGACTTCTTCATCGTACCCGGCGGCCAGCCCCACTACGCTCGCGCGAAAACCGACGTCGTCTACGAAGAAGCCGGCATGGGGCCGACAGCGACGACGCCGTTGGAATAGACACCAGCGCCTTACTCTGCTGGCGCCAGTCCGCCATTCGTTACTGATGGCGGATCATCGGCGAACAGGGGTTCCGCCGCAGCTTCCTTCCTTGCCCCGTCCAGCAGATCGTCCTTCGGCATCAGGCCCTGCAGGCGTTTCATCTTCTTCAGGCCCAACGCTTTCACCGCCGCGCGCAGCGCATGGTAGGAAACCTTGTAGCGTTCGTTGTACGCCGTCTGGCGAGCATACGTCTTCGCCCACTGGCTGATGAAGTCTTCCAGCGCGACGACGTAGTTCTCCAGCAGCGACAGCTCCTTCTCGCTGAGGCTCTTCTCTTCCGACAGCGACGAGATCAGGAACTTGATGCGCGCCACAAAGGGATCGAGCATCCACACCTCGCGCTGCTCGTTCGCCCGCCACTTGCCGCCGCGCGCTTCCGGATAGGCGCGGCCCACCAACTCGCGCTGCGACTGGATCAGCTCGTCGATGATGCGCCCCTTGAGCCGCCCCTTGCTCGCCCGTAGCGAGAAGACCCAGCCGATGCCGAATGTCAGCGCCGTGAAGAACAGGTCGCGCGCAAAGTCAGGACTGATCCATTCATCCGGCACAGCACTGGCCGCCTGCCCCGCCATGAACATCGCCCGGATGTAGCTGTAGAGGTCCCCGATATCGATCATCACCCGTCTCCCCCGGCGCTTTCTGCGCTCGTTACAAGCACTTAACCAAAGCCTGTGGAAAAAGTGAAGCGCACTCACGTCTCTGGTGCGCTCGGCGCGCGCAGCTAGCTTCGGCGCAACAACAATCCACGCTATGCCGTCGGTATGACAGCGCGCTTTTTCAGGCGGGAGATTTCCTTCGCGGCGCTCGCCGACGTGACGGGCCTGGTTCCTCCGCCCGGCGTCGGCGATCCGCCGGGCCAGTACAACATAGCGCCTTCGGACGCCGCGCCGATCATGCGGCTCTCCGCGCCGTCGCTGTATGAGGGGGATTACGCCCCGCGCGACGAACTGATGGTCACGCCAGCCTTCTGGGGCCTGGTTCCGGCCTGGTGGAAGAAACCGCTCAGCGAGAAAAAGTACGCCTCGTTCAACGCGCCGGTCGACCGCCTGACCATATCGAAGACCTTCTCCGGCTCGCTACGTCACGGTCGCTGCCTTGTCCCGGCGTCGGGCTTTTATACATGGTCTGGTCCCAAAGGCGCCTCAACACCGTTCGCCGTCAGCGTCAGCGACCGGGACTGGTTCTGTTTCGCCGGCCTATGGTCGCGGGCCATGATCGAGGGGTCCGAGTTCGACACTTTCGCCATCATTACATGCGCTGCAAATGATGCGATGGCGGGGCTCAGCGCGCACATGCCTGTCATTCTTCACGAAGACGATCACGCCCGCTGGCTCGATCCCGCATCCCGCGCGCCGCTGGGCATTCTGCGCCCCTACCCGTCGGTCGCAACGCGTATCTGGCCGGCCAATCCCGGCGTCGGCAACGTGCGCAATCAGGGACCTGAGATGACCGGTGAGTGATTGACCGGCACAGGCAATCGCCCCACATCTCGCGACATGGAAACCGGTCCCGAATTCGCGTTCATCGCCCAGACGATCGAACTGGCGATTGCGCCCGTCTTCCTGATCGCGGGTATTGGCGCGTTGCTGAACGTCTTGACCAACCGCCTCGCCCGCGTCGTCGATCGCGGCCGCGCCCTGGAGCGCGAGATTGCGTCCGAACCGGAAGGCGAGCCGCGCGAGATGCACAAGGCGGAACTCGCCGGCCTCGACACCCGCATGGTCCGCATCAACCGCGCGATCATGCTGGCGACGCTGGCCGCGCTCTTGATCTGTGTGGTCATCGTCACGCTATTCACCGGCGAGATCGTACACGTGGATCTGTCGAACGTGATCGCCATCCTGTTCATCGGCGCAATGCTGGCGCTGATCCTGGGACTTCTGTCGTTTGTCGGCGAGATCGCGATTTCCGCCCGCTCCTTGCGCGTCACCCAGCAATACCGGCGCAAGGCGCGCGGTTCGTAAGCGCTACTCGCGCACGCGAAACCAGCCCGCGATCGAATAGCGCGGCGCATTGGCGGTCAGCACGGCGTGTGGGATTTCCTCCGACAGGAAGATCGCGGTCCGATTGAACACCGGGGCGACGAGCTGTTCCGGCTGCGCACAGGGTTCGGCGTCCGGCCCGTAGATGGCGAGCTCGCCGCCATCACCGTCCCGCCAGTCCGCATTGAGGTATAGAACGGTCGAGAGGATGCGATTGCGGGCGCCGCGAAAGGCATCAAGGTGGCGTGCATAAAAAGCGCCGGGCTCATAAACGGCGAAATGCGCCTCGAACTGAAACATGCCCAGAAAGAATGCACGATTGATCTCTTCGCGCAGCGCCTCCATGGCTTCGAGATACTGAACCTGCGCGAGCGTCGCGCCGGTGAGCCATGCCACCCGATCCCGACGAACGCCCGTGTTCATCTCGTGATGGTCCGCCCGACCTACACCCGCGCGGCGCAGCAGATCTTCATCATGCAAGCGTTGGGCTTCATTGGCGAGCGCTGCGGCCAGTGGAGCGGGCAACAGGCCATCGCGCACAGCGAATCCGTGCTCAGCCAGCTGATCAAACCAGACCCCAGCCGCTCCCGCGAACCCGGCATCCGCCCCTGCGATCATCTGGCTCTCCTGGAAATCGAGCGCGGCTTCTATGCCCTGCGCCGGATTTCCGCCAGCGATTTCTTGATACCGCTCCGCCCTCTCACGAACAGCTGGTGAAAACGCCGAGGTCGAGGTGAAAATGGTCGGCATGCGCCGCGTTGTAGTCAGGCCCCAGTGTGGTGGAGAACAGGTGACAGGCCTGATCCCGGATCGCGGCGAGGAAGCGCCCTTCCGGCGTGTCCTCCCCATAATCGCCCAGAACGGTGATGCGACGGCCATCCTGAAGCTCAAAGCCGGAGATATCGATCGCGTTCGCGCTTGCGTGTTCGCTCCAGGGGCCTGAGAGCGCGTTGTTGATCCGCCGGCAATTGTACGATCCGTAAGTCAGTATCCGCGAGACGGGCGACCCAAGAATTGCTTCGGCGGCCGGCAACACAACATGTCGCTCCCACACGTAGAGCGTGGCCGTCAGCGGACAGGTCATCGACAGCGTCGCGGAATATGGGGCCAGCGATTGGTCCAGCGTCAGGGCGCGATCCACATCACAGGCGTCATTTCGGCTGTCGAGCTCAATCGGAGTGTATTCGACGCCAACTTCATCGAGCAGGCCGAAGCACTGGTTCAGGTCATGTTCGAGCATGTCCAGCTTGAACCCGGTGGCGAAGCCAAGCGGGTGCGTCAGATCGAGCGGATCGAACGGGCTGTCCTGTGGCGGGACCAGGCGAACGGTGAAGACCGTTGCACCGACGACGGACAGCAGGACAATGACCAGGGCGAGAAAGCGACGCATCGCGCAGCTAACGCCTGAACCACTCCGCCAGTTCGCGCCAGGGCTCAAGCGACCAGTAGCTGGTTGCGAGCCCCGAGGGAGACGGAAGAACGAAGTACTCCGGCCCGGGGTCGCGCGGACGCTTGGGCTGACGGCCGATCATAATGGCGCCGGTCGGGCGTTTGAGGTGGTGCGACGCTGCGGCTTTTGAGGTGAAGGCGATGGCGGCAGGTTTCAGGTTGTCCATCTTGGCGCGGAACCCTTCGGGATCGAAAGCTGCCTTTGGCAGCTTTGCGTCTACGCCCCAAGCCGTCTTGCACATGTCGGTAAGGCCGATCGAGAGCGCAATCAAATTACGAAACTCTAGGGGTTCGAAGCGGTGCGGGGTCAGGCCGATCTCATGCAGGGTTGGCCAGAACCGGTTGCCGGGGTGAGCGTAGTAGGCGCCGGTCTGCGCCGATCGCGGGCCAGCGCCGGTGCCGACAAACCAGAGGCGCAGATCTGGCGCCAGCACGTCCGGCAGGAAATGGCCGGTCTGCGGATCAGGAGTTGGCACGATCGTTGGCAGGCTGGACGTTGGCGATCTGCACCGGTTGCGCTTCCGGACGGAATGACAGGGTCGATTGCGGGAACGGTATGGTGATGCCCGCCTTGTCCAGCTCTCGTTTCACCGCAAACGCCACCTCGTCGAAAGCGGCGCGCTGCGAGGCTGGCTGACTGTCGCACCACCACAGCATCTGGAAATCGATCGACGAGCCGCCAAATGCAATGCACTGCACCGCCCGTTCCTTTTCCCGAAGAACGTTCTCGCAGCTCTCCAGCGCCGCCATCAGCGTGTCGCGAGCGAGCGGAAGGTCGGTGTCGTAGTCGACCCCGACCACCAGTTCCTGCCGGATGTTTGGTTCGTCCGTTTGAATGCGCAGGGGATTCTGGAACAGGAAGGCGTTGGGCACGATGACGAGTTCGCCATCGACGCGCCGGACATGCGTCTCACGGATCCAGATATTCTCGATCCGGCCATAAACGCCCTCGCATTCGATGACGTCGCCGATCTGCATCTTTTCGCGCGCCAGGATGATCACCCCCGCGAGGAAGTTCTCGAATACGTCCTTGAAGGCAAATCCGATTGCAACAGAGGTCAGGCCAAGGCCCGCGATGAATTGCGCCGGCGTAACCGATGGAAAGATGATGACGACGGCGATCGCCACGCCGACAATCCACGAGGCGATGGCGATGAGGTTGGTCGCCAGCGTGATCAGGGCGCGCCTCACCCTGGCGCGCTTCATCAACCTGGAGACAATCGAACGAATGACGCCTGATATGATCGGCGTCAGTATCAGGACGATCAGCGCAATCGCGAGCTGCGGAAGATTTGCCAGAAACCCTTCGGCCATCGCGATGACCGCGTCGTAGATGATCTGAAGGGGATCGATATCCATAGGCCAGCCGACTGATTATCCGTCGACCCACCCTAGGCGAGTAGAGCCGATCCGGCTAGCGGCTTGAATTGATTGCTCTAGATCAGGCGCACATCGTCAAAAATCACGCGGCGGCTGCCGGCTTCGGTGATGCCGCGAATATCTTCGATCGTCAGCTTGGCGTGATTGTAGAGGATCAGCAAAGCCCCGCCGAGGCTGGCTGTGCGTGCGGCGCGCGCGAGTTCGTTGGGAGAAAACTGCGTCGCATCAATACGGGCGGTACCGCCGCTGGAGAGAACTTCTGTAAGTTCGTGACCGGACATTTGTCTGCCTGTCGTCCTGTTTCCTCGATCCGCCAGTGGCGAACCTTCCTGTTACTTACGCGTCGGCGCGGTGCGCGTTCCGCAAAAACCTGTATCCCCGATTCGCGTGTCGGTTTCATCGCCGTTGGGCGCCAGCCGGGCGCCGAAATCAAGGCGAAGCAGCGCTCCATTGCCGAGGTTTAACCCGCCGGGATGAGGTGGGCTGACGAGTGTGTCGCGCAGGACACGCAGGCCCTCAGCCCGGCGTTGGCTTCGGCGCCCCAGCGCCAATGCTGTGCAGATACTTGCGCAGTCCTGCGGCGTCTTCCGTTCCGACCCTGTCGAACGGCACAAGCGAAGTATGGATCGTGAAAGCGATGGCGTTGCTGGCCGGCAGACGGCGCACCGTCTGGCGTTCGACCCGGATCCAGGTCTTGCCCGCCGGATCATAGGTCCGCGGCGCGCCTTCCGGGCGGGGCTGGAAGAGGCTGGGGTCATTGTAGGCCAGAGCATTGGCGCGCTGCATCGGCCGGTCAGCCGGCATCCGCTCGAACAACGCCTCGATACGCCGATCCATATCGCCGGATATCCGGCCAACCGGTTCATGAATCGCAGCCAACGTGCGGTTGAACTTCTCGGCCAGCATCCAGCTTGCGGGGAACGCGATGGCTGCGGCGATCAACACATGCGCGTTGCCGTGCGCGCACGGCCGCGGCGCCAGAATCGCGAGGTCCTCCTGAACCAGCCTTGCTGCGGCCAGCAGGGCCGGCGGTTGGGCTGCGTCGATGGCGATCTGGTCCGGGCGGACAAGGTAGTCCCCTTCCTCGCCGTAATCCCCGCTTGCGCGGACCTCGCGTACAATCAGCGCGAAGAGCTCCCGCTGAGCGGCATGGGAGTCCGGCGTCTCCGCAAAAACCCGCTCTCTGTGCTGAGCGAACAGGCGGTCACGTAGCGCCATTTGCCGCCCGAATGCGTCGTCCCGGATCAGCCACTCGCCTTCCGGAACCGGGCGCAGGCCAGGCAGCCGGGCGGACAGTTCATCGGCCCAGGGGCGCGCCGCAAAGTCGCGCTGTGTGATGACGGGCTGGTCGATCATGCAGCCGGTTTGAAACGGATCCTCGCTGCGCTCATGACGGCGCGCAGGGATTTCATGGCGTTCGGCCCCATGCCGTGCAAGGCGGCGATCTCCGCTTCGGTGTGGCGCCCTAGCCGCTCGAGAGTCTCCACGCCGGCGGCTGCAAGCGCGCGTCGGGCCGGGGCGGCGAGCTTTGGTAGCGGTGTCGGCATCGGTCCGCCGTTTGTAGTCGAAAATCCTGATGCCTGCAGGTGCAATAACGCTCAAACAGGCGACCAATGCATCACCGGCGCAAGAGTCGGGCTTTTCGAAACGAGGTTCACTTGCGGTTCATATCGTTTTTCGATAGTCGAGCGAAAGATATACAAGGGGGCCACGTCATGCCTGATCTTCGAAATTGCCTGCTGGCTATCGCATTCGGCGCTGCCGGTTCCGGAGCCCCCGCCCTGGCGCAGGCGGCTGATGACACCCCGGCCTACAATCCCACATCTCTCCAGGCCGATCCGGGGCTGCCGCGCACGCCCGATGGCCGGCCCGATTTTCAGGCGGAGGTGTGGACCTCGGACTTCTTTCCCATGCTGGAAGAAAGCGGGATGGCCGAATCTTTGGTCATCACCGACGAAAAGGCCGAAGAAATGATCGCGATGATGGTCTCCGGGATGCGCAAGTGGACCGCGTTCACCATCGACCCTGAAGCGGAAGATCTGGTCGCAAACACCAAGGACGGCCTCCCGATCGTGCGCGGCGAGCGCCGCTCGCGCATGGTGGTCTGGCCGGCCGATGGACGCCTGCCCTACACGCCGGCAGCGCGCAAGGAGGCGAGCGAAGCCAACCCGATGGACCGGCCGATGGATCATCCCGAGGCGCGCCCGCTGGCCGAGCGCTGCATCGCCCAGGGCGCGCTGGCGCCGAACACCGGCACGGCGGGCCTGAACTTCGTCCGCTTCATCCAGACGCCGGATCACGTACTGATCCAGACCGAATATGGCGGGCGGGCGCGGATCATCCCGTTCAGCGACACCCATCAACCACCCGAACTGCATTCCGTTCTGGGTGATTCCATCGCGCGCTGGGAAGGTGACACGCTGGTGATCGAGACGATCGGCCTGCCGGCCGAAGACCGCGTACGGCCGTTTCCCCAGTTCATCGTCAGCGCTGAAGCGACCGTCGTCGAACGCTATACCCGCGTGACCGCGGATGAGTTGCTCTACCAGTTCACGGTCATCGATCCGGCCGTCTACGAATCCGACTGGCTCGGCGAATACTCGCTCTACCGGACAGACGAGCGGATGTATCCGCACGCCTGCCACGAAGGAAACTACTCGCTGGAAAATATCCTCAAGGCTGCGCGACAGGCTGAACTCCGCGACCCCAGTTAGCGGGATTGAGCGCCGGCATTGGCTGGCGCGCGGCGGGGCCCTATGTTGCTGATGCAATGAGACTGGTTCCGCCAATGCTGGCCCTGAGCTGCGCCCTGTCGGCGACAGCGCAAGAGTTTGTCCCCCCGCGCTTTGAGGGGCTGGAACAGCAACAGCTCAATCACGAACAGCGCCAGTTCGACGAACTGGAGACGCGGCGGCAGCAGGAGCACTTCCGTTCCGCCCAGCCCGGGGTTTCGCCCGCTGAATCAGCGCTGCGACGAATGGATATCGAGCGCGAGGCCGACAGGCTGCGGCTCGAAGGCGCGGAACGGCGTGCGGCGATCGGACGGGAGGTCGCGATCCGCGAGGCGACGCTGCCAAACCGGCGCATTGCGGCGCACTCCGCCCTGGTCGTGAGCAACCCCGCGCAGTACGCCCTGCCCGCGGCGCCCGATGGGCAATTCTATGCGCGTCTCAACGGACGGTTCGTTCTGGTTGATGAGACATCCGAACTGGTCGTACGCGTCCTGCCGCATCGGCCGGCAGACCCGCGCGATGACCTGCCGCCCGCGATCCCGCCAGATATCGAGGACCGGCTCGGCCCCAGATTGCCCTGAATCCGGGCAATGTGGCTTATCCGCCACCACAACGGGCGCGATCGCCCACAGATGCAGTTCACTCGGCGATTGGGCTTGCGCCGCGCGCGATCGCTCCCCACACTCCTCGTCAGGTTCAACTAGCGAAAGGAGGTGATCGGATGTCAGTCACAAAGAGTAGGGGTTCAGCCCCGTCGACGTGCTTGATTTCCGGAGCAGCCTCCGGTCTGGGCGCATGACGCGCGGCTTTAAGCCAGGGGACAAACCCCACTCGAATTGACGGGAAGGGCCGCCTAGCAACTCGCTGGCGGCCCTTTTTGTGTGTGAAACTGCGGTTTTGCGTAGCCAAGCGGGAACCAGAGGCTTAAGCCGCGCGTACGTTTGGGGAATAAGGGCTAACTGGGTTTTGGGTGACAGGGGCTGGGGCATGAAAAAGCTTTTCGCTGGGCTATTGGCAATTTCGACGCTGTTCGCAGGGGCCTGCGCGCGCGAGGGCGTCTACGGCTATTGCGGAGCCGGCGACACATGCCGCTACGACCTGCCCGAGCGCATGCTGGTGAGAACGTACAACGGCTTCATCGAACCCGGATCGACAAACTTCGCCGCCGTGGAAGCCCCCTCGGGAGCCGCGCGCGTCGATGTCAAACCTGCTGAAAAGGTTGCCGCGCAGCGCACATCCCCGGTGACCACACCGGTGAGCGCGCCTGCCGTAACCCTCGTATCGATCTCGAACTAGCTCGATCCGCCGCAGGCCATGGCCGGCTCCGGGCGATAGATCCATTTCAATCTGGATGGCCTCGATGGAGGGTTGGTGCGGGTGGTGTGCACAGAACAGCGTGTTCATTGACGTTTCTGGATGTTCGCCAGCGTTCGCCATAATCACAGAAACACACATATAATCTGACACTTACCGTTCGCCGGCGTCCTTGCCAGCTCGTTCAGATGTCTCTACAGCTGCATCATGGTGGAGGGACAGCTGGAGGGACAGGCGGACGGACAGATGGCGAGACTCTCCAATCGACTGACCGCTAGCGGCACCCGATCGTTGCCGCCCGGCAAGCATCCCGACGGCGCCGGGCTCTATCTCCTCAAATCCTCTCCCGACCGCGGGCGCTGGATGCTTCGCTATCGCCAGCATGGACGGCGGCGCGACATGGGGCTGGGCAGCTGGCCGGTCGTCTCCCTATCGGAGGCGCGGCGGTCAGCAGAAGCCGCCCGCACCCAGATCCGCTCCGGTGTCGACCCCATCACCGCCCGCACCGAAAAGCGCCGGGCCCATCGGAACCTGTTGGAGGATGTCGCGCGGGAGTGCTTCGAGGCGCGCAAGTCGGATCTTCGCGGCGACGGCGTCGCCGGCCGTTGGTTCACACCGCTGGAGCTGCATGTGCTCCCGAGGCTCGGCGCCACGCCCGTCACCCAGATCGGGCAGATCGCGATTCGCGACGCGCTGGCGCAGGTCTGGAAGGATAAGCCGGTAACCGCCGAAAAGGCGCTACAGCGCCTCGGCATCGTCCTCAAACACGCCGCCGCCATGGGGCTTGATGTCGACCTCCAGGCGGTAATGAAGGCCAAACTCCTCTTGGGCAAACCGCGTCAGGAAGTCCGGCATATACCTGCCATGCACTGGTCGGACGTTCCGGCCTTCTACGCGAGCCTTCGCGAGCCCTCCCCTACCCATCTCGCGCTTCGCCTTTTGATCCTGACTGGCATGCGGTCTGCGCCTGTGCGCAACCTTCGGCTCGAGCAGCTCGATTGGGACAAAGGCGTCTGGACCGTTCCAGCTGAGATGATGAAAGGGCGGATCGACCGGACAGCTGACTTCCGCGTGCCGCTCTCAACTGAGGCGAGTGCGATCATCCGTCTGGCCGCGGCGTGCGCGCATGATGGATTTGTATTCCCGGGAGCGCGCAGCCCCGTGATAAGCGACATGACCTTGTCGATGTACATGCGCCGCGCCGGTCTGGACGCCCGTCCTCATGGCTTCCGGACCAGTCTGCGCGTCTGGCTGGCGGAGGAGACCGATGCGCCCGGCGAGGTCGCCGAGACCATCTTGGGGCATACGAGCGGAAGCAAGGTCGAGCGCGCCTATCGGCGAACTGACTACCTCGATCAGCGGCGCGCGCTCCTGCAGCGATGGGCGGATTTACTGACATTCCGAGAGTGACCGGTATCGGCGCACTTTCGGACACCCAGACCGGTTTGATGGGCGCCCGCTTTTCGCCGATTGCAGTCGCTCGCCAACTCGGCCCAATGTTGGCCGACTAGGACGATTTCGGGGGCAGTAGATGCCTCATTCGAGACGTTGCAGGGGCGAGCGCTTGGCATGGTCGGTGATGCAGCCTTCGTGTTCAGCTAGCGACTGGATCACGCGACAATTCTCAACCGTCCCTCCGGCGCAGGCGTCAGTTATGCGGGTCACTTCCTTTTCAAGGGCACGCAGCTGCAAGATGCGCGTGCGGATGTGCACTAGGTGTCGCCTCGCGATATCATCTGCTGAAGCGCATTCCTCCGCCGGGCAATCCTGGAGCGCGATCAGTTCGCGGATCACGTTCATGTCTAGACCCAGTTCGCGAGCATGGCGGACGAATTTCAGGCGTTCCACAGCCTGAGCGTCGTACACGCGATGACCACTCGGCGTTCGCTCACCTTCAGGTAGGACGCCAATACTCTCGTAGTACCGGATCGTTGTGATCTTCACGCCAGTCTCCCGGGAGAGCACGCCGATTGTTCGGTTGCGCGGCATGATGAAAAGCCTCTTGTGTCTACAGTCGCTGTAGATGTTAGGGGGCAAACCTCAACAAGACCACAAGAGGTTCCTATGCCTATCTTTGACCCAATCGTGCTGGCCCTGAGCGTCGTGATGATTGCCAACGGGCTGTTCTCAATCCCCTTCGGTTTCCTGGCGAACCAAGCATTCCGTCGTCAAGGGAAGCTGACCGCCCCACTCGCGCTGTGGTCGGGCCTCGCAATGCATGGGCACGCGCTGATGACATTTGCCGTCGCGTGGTTTGATCGCGGCTCGCTGTACAGCCCGGGTTGGCCCACGACCCTTCTCGGCGCTGCTGTCGCGCTGGGCGGCGCTTACATCATCTTCCTCGGGCGAAAGGCGTATGGCGACCAGGCGCGTGTCTACGGACTGAAAGAAGACGCGTTGATTACCTCCGGCATCTACCAGCGTTCCCGCAATCCGCAGTATTTCGGCTACGCGTTGATGTTCCTCGGCGCATCCGCTGCCGCCGGGTCGCTGCTCTCCTTCGCCTTCGTAGCGGTGTTTGCGCTGATGATCCATTCCGGGATCACTCTGGTGGAGGAGCCTCATCTGGAGCGCGTCTTCGGAGATACGTTCCACGACTACAAGGCCCGCGTCGCGAGGTACTTCGGTTGAGGTGACGGGGAGCGAAGGCAGTCATGCCGGTGCATCTCCGCCCGCTGCCGCGGTGTCTATTTCACCGGGAGGCGGCGCGAACCAGCGATGCAGCGCCGGAAGCACAAGCAAAGTCAGCAGCGTGGAGCTGATCAGGCCGCCTGTGACGACAGTTGCCAGTGGCCTTTGCACCTCCGCCCCAACACCGGTCGCGAACAGCAGGGGGGCAAGTCCCAAGGCTGTCGTCAGAGCCGTCATCAGAACCGGGCGTGCACGCAATCCAGCGGCCTCTACCGCGAGGTCATCAAGCTCCCGCCCCTTCCTCGCGAACTCGTCCATGAAGCTGACGAGGACCATGCCATTGCCGAGCGCGATGCCGAACAGCGCAATGAAGCCGACGGTCGCTGGCACCGAGAGCGGCAGTCCGACAATCCAGAGCGCCAACGCGCCGCCTGTCAGCGCCAGCGGAATGTTGAGCAAGATCAGCAGCGCCGATTTCAGCCGCCCGAATGTGATCATCAAGATCAGGAGGACGATTGCAAACGTGATCGGGATGACAACCGCAAACCTGGCATTGGCTTGCTGCTGCAACTCGTATTGGCCGCCCCACTCCACACGATATCCAGCCGGAAGAGCTAGCGAGCTCGCCACCCGTTCCTGCGCCTCCGCGACGAACGATCCAATGTCTCGCCCACGCACATTTGCCTGTACGGAGATAAACCGGTCGCCGTCTTCTCGCGTGATCTGGCGGGGACCGATGATTGGCTCGATAGTGGCGACTGCGCTCAGGGGAACCTGCGCGCCGTCTGGCGACTTCAGGATCACCCGACCAATGGCTTCTGCTGACTGCCGGGCCTCTGGTACGAACCGCACGATGATGGGAAACTGACGTACCCCCTCAAACAGGGCTCCAGCTTCCGCGCCGCCCACGGACGCGCGAAGCGCTTCCAATGCATCTTCAGTCGTCAGGCCGTATCTACCAATCGCTTGCCTGTCGACCTGCACGACCAGCTGCGGAGCGCCGGTTATCTGGTCCGCCTGCACATCGGCGGCGCCTCTCGTCTGCTCCAGGATTTCCTGCAGCTGTCGGGATTGCGCGAGCAGGACATCACTATCCGGTCCGAATATCTTGACCGCCAACTCAGCCTTCGTGCCCGTCAGCAATTCATCCACCGACATGGCAATGGGCTGGCCCACGTTACCGAGGATACCCGGCTGCAGTTCCAGGAACTCGGACAGCTCGTCCCGCAATCGTTCGGGCGAGACGCCCTTGCGCCAGTCACTTCGTGATTTGAGAGCGACGAACGCCTCGATGCTGTTGACCGGGTCAGCGTGAGCGCCGACCTCGCCCCTACCGATCCGCGAAACCACAGTCTCGATCTCCGGGAACGCCTCAAGCAATTGCGTTTCGATGCGCGTCGAGGTCGCCTGAGCTTCGGTCAAGGAAACCGAAGGCGCCATCGTGATCCGGAGCAGGATGTCGCCCTCTTCGAGAGCCGGGGTAAACTCCGATCCAAGCCTGCTGGCTGCGAGGCCGCCAGTCGCCAACAGGCCGAGCGCGGTAGCGACCGCTAGCCAACGTGACCGGACAAAGACCGCCGCCGATCTGCGCACGACGCCGCCCAACGGGCTGGTCCTTTCTTCTGGTCTAACCCCTGCGCGCATCAGCCACGCCGAAAGCGCAGGCGCGATGAACACCGCGTAGATCAACGATCCGGTCATGGCCAAAGCGGCGGACGCCGCGAGGGGACGGAACGTCTTGCCCTCCACGCCCTGCAGGGCAAACAGCGGCAGGAAGACGACGATCACTACCGCTACTGATGCAGCCAACGGCCCGATCACCTCGGCGGAGGCAGCGCCTACGATTGCACGCATGTCACGCTCGCCCCGCTGCCCGGATATGCGGTCCACATTTTCAGCGATGACAATTGCACCATCGACCATCATCCCAATGGCAATCGCCACGCCGCCGAGCGACATCAGGTTTGCCGAGATGCCGAATGCCTGCATGGCGATGAAAGCAAAGCCCACAGAAAACGGGATAGCGCCGACAACAACGAGGCTGGGACGCCAGCCGCCGAGGAACAGCACAATCACAATCCCGACCAGTAGCGCGCCCTGCCAGAGCGCGGTTGTGACCGTCGCAGAAGCGCTGTCCACCAGATCGCCCTGATCGTAATAGGCAATCGCGCGTACGCCGTCGGGAAGCGTCTCATTGATCTCCGCAAATCGTGAATGAACACGGTCGATGACTTCCGAGGTATTCGCCCCGGAAAGTTTCAGGACCAGTCCGCCGATCGCCTCGCCACTGCCGTCAGCGGTCATCAGGCCCTGCCGTACGCCGCCGCCAATTTCGACGCTGGCGATGTCCGCAATACGAACCGGTCGCCCATCAGAAACTGTGACCGTCGTCGCGCGGAGGTCCTCCAGTGACCGGGCTAGCCCGACTCCGCGCACCGTGAATTGCTCGGAGCCCAACTCGATGAATTGCGCTCCAGCTGTGCGATTGCCGCGCTCCAGCGCCTCGACGACGTCGGAGATCGTGAGGTCGTATCGCAACAGGGCGTCTGGGCTCAGCGACACCTGGTACTGCTTCTCCAAGCCGCCAAGCGACAAGACTTCGGTGACGCCCTTCACGTTCTGGAGCTGGTACTTGACGACCCAGTCCTGGATTTCCCGCATCTCCACCAGACTGCGCTCACCCGTTTCATCGACCAGGCGGAAGTAGAGGATGACCCCAAGACCTGACGAGATCGGCCCCATCTGCGGAACGCCAAAGCCATCTGGTATCGCTTCGCGGGCTTGCGCCAGTCGTTCGCTAACGACCTGTCTGGCGAGGTAGATGTCGGTCCCGTCCTCGAAATAGACGTTCACGACGGAGAGGCCGAAATTGGATACAGAGCGCACGCGATCTAGTGCTGGCAGGCCGGACATTGCTGATTCAACCGGGAACGTAACGTAGCGCTCCACTTCCTCAGGCGCGAGGCCCTCAGTCTCTGTGAACACCTGGACGAGCGAAGGCGTCACATCCGGGAATGCGTCCACGGGGAGGCTGCGAAAGGCGAAGAGACCGCCGATTGTCATGACCGCCGCCGCAACAACGGCAAGCAACCGACCGCCTGCAAGGCGGCGAAAGAACATTTCCATGATCCCGCTCCTAGTGCGCGTGGTCGTCGCCGAAGGCGGCTTTTTCAAGCTCGGCTTTCAGCGTGAAGGCGCCTTCGGCGACGTAGGCGTCGCCCTCGGCAAGCCCGGCTAGAATTGTCGCTTCCCCGCGCGCAACAGCTCCGACCGTCACCGGTTGTGGCTCAAATCCATCTTCGTGCGGGACGAAGACTGATGGCCGACCTTCGACAGTCTGCACCGCCCCTTCCGGTATGCGGATAACCGGAGCAGATGCGCCGGTTTCAATGCGCGCGGTCAGGAACTGCCCCGGCATCAGCCGGCCTTCCGCGTTCTCCACCACGACGCGCGCTGTCGTCGTACGCGAGACCTCATCCACGATGGGCGAGATGAACGAGATGACCCCGCCGCCCATCTCGTCGCCCCGCGCGTCTAAAAGGCTCACCGATGCGCCCCTGGTCAGGTGAGAAAGGTCCTGAGCGTAGACTGCAATATCTGCCCAGACGACGCTGGCGTCCGCGATCACGAACAGAGGCTCATCCGCCGTCTCACCTGATCCGACCAGTTCTCCCAGCGTCGGCATTCGCTCGATCACCTGACCGCTGATCGGCGCAGCAAGCCGATAGCGCGAGCGGGCGCCGTCCTCAGCTGCATCAAGCTGGTCGAGAACGTCGTGGTCAATGTCGATGGCATGCAGCTTGGTCTCCGCCGCTTCGCGTTCGGCCCTCACACGCGCCAGACTGGCGCGCGCCGTTTGCACCGCCGCTTCTGATATTGCGTCCTGGGACCACAGCGCTTCCGCCCGGTCCGCTTCCGACTGCGACAAGCGCTCGGCGGCGACAGCATCCATGTACTCGGCCTTGAGGCCCGCCAGCTCGCGGCTGGCCAGAACGGCAATAGTTTGGCCCGCACGTACGAGGTCGCCCTCGGACGCATTCAGCGCGCTCACCGTCCCGGAGATTGGCGTGGAGACGCGCGCGACCCGATCAGGGTCCAGCCGTATCTCCGCGGGCAGATCCAGCAGCGATGCGCCGGCGCTCAATTCAGCGGTGGCAATGCGCAGGCCAGCTGCGCGCTGTTGATCGGCATTCAGCAGGACAATGTCTTCGTGTTCGCCCTCGTCGCCATGCTCTCCGGCGAGTTCCTCGGTGTGAGCATGGTCCGCGTCCTCGTGGTCACCAGCTGGAGCATCACCACCGCCGCAGCTCACTAGTCCAAGCAAGAGTAGACTGGCGACGGCAGCGCCGCTCCACGGCCTTGGCTTCGCCTCAGGGATGGCGCCCTCGCGCGCCATCATGCGCCCGCGTGCAACAAGCGCACGCAAATTCCTGTACATTGGAAAATCCTCGTATCTGACAAAACCGATGAAAGGTCGTCAGATGCGTGGTGGCCGGAACTGTCCCGATGCCTCTGCGTCGTCGGCGCGTTGGCCCGTAACGATCATGCGGCGGAAGCATGAGTCTGCGCGCAAGTCCGCAGCGTCAATATGGCCTGGAATAGCGTGGAAGTGACATGAGCCGCACCCATGCGCGTGATGACCGCTGTGACCTGCATGCCCGACGTCGTCGTTCACCAAGTTCTGGATAACCTCGTGCGCCTCAGCGCATTCCGCGTCCGGTCCCACGAGCACGTCGGCCGCTGCGCGCAGGGGCGAAACCGCCACGAGCACTGCAAATACGAGTGTGAGCCAACGGCTACAGAGGGTTGAACGCCAATTCGCCATTGCTACCTGTTAGCATACCAACTTCAACTAAGCACTAACTGCTGACTCAATTGTGAACACCTGGTGGCTATCGCCTGCGATCGCGGGTGCGTAGTGCTGCCCAGTCGGAACGGGCTCGGGATCTACGAAACTGGCGCGACGGTCAATGAACCAATCTGACGCTTCAGACGAGCGCAAGCGTGGAACGCTTTGGATTGTTCTCGTTCTGAATGTCGCAATCGCGATCGGATTTTTCGCAACCGGCATCATCGGTGATTCAAGCGCGCTGATCGCCAACGGTCTGGATAATTCTTCAGACGCGGTCGTTTACGCCCTGAGCCTATTGGCGCTGTCACGATCCCGCCTCTGGAAACGGAGAGCGGCGCAGTTTTCCGGGATTATGCTACTTGTTTTCTCGGCTGGCGTACTTCTCGATGCTGGCCGGAGATTCATAGAAGGATCTCAGCCAGGCGGCGTCTTGATGATGGCGATGGCCCTGGTCGCTGCGGTGGTCAACCTTCTTAGCCTGTTCCTGTTGCAACGCCTCAAGAACAAGGATGTGAATTTGCGCGCCGCAACAACATTCAGCTTCAATGACTTCATTGCCAATGGCGGCATTATCCTCGCGGGGTTAGCGGTGATGGCGACACGCGCCAACTGGCCCGATCTGGTTGTCGGCATCGCTGTTGCGTGCATCGCGGCCTACGGAGGTGTGGAAATACTCCGCGACGCTCATGAAGACATGCATGATGAACGCGGAGAAAGACATTGAAAGACTCGCGCGCAGCTCGCTGAACCAGATTTCTCATGGTTCCGAACGGCGCTCGCGCAGATATGCATTGGCAGCTCTCACCGGCCATTTCCGGCGTCGAACGTCTCTAGGAGACTCCGGGATCCCCACGCATCGCGTCGGCACCTACTCTGGACCGGTGGCGGTCCTGTTCTCCCGGGCCATGAACAGACAAGCCATGAACTAGGTTTCGTGTGACAATCGGCGTCACCGAAGCTGACAGACGATTGAACATCGGTTGTGGACCATTGCGAAACTAATGATGGGCCCTCAGGTAGATTTTCGCTGTCCACTCATATTCACCTTCGGGTCTCGTGAACGCAACATTCGCGATCCCGGTGAACATCGTGCATTCGCCGGGCTTCAAGTAAGCGAAAGCAGTGCTGCCGTCCGCTCGGACTGCTCCACGATGTTCCGGATCGAGATTGCAGATCACCATATCAAAGCGGGCGTCTTCGGGTTGATTGCGAAAAAGTGGAGTCATCGGCCAAACCGGCACCTTGTGGTCGAATACGACATCGTACCGGTCAGCCTGAATGCCGGATTGCGCGAAGATCGGAGACGTCCGCACAATCTCTTCTGCATGCGCGCAAGGCCCAAGAAACACTAGCAGCGCCAAAAGGCGCGCCAGTTGAGAGGTCGAACTAACCATGCTGACTCCTCTTAGTCTCTAGTCATAGCCAACTCCCAACAGAATTGGCCAAATTGATGATGGAGCCAACTTGATTCGCGTGTTGCGCGCGAACAACTTCGATCGTGTTGTAGAGGTCGGCGCACTCAACATTGCCGCCGGATTCGCAATACCGGGAATTATTCTTTCTGAACGTGAGTCAGCACTTGCGACTCCGCCGGACTCTTGATCGTGAACGACACTGAATCGCCAACGGCGATATCGCCGAGAACGTCAGGCTCCGCCGCAAAAGTCATCGTCATGGATGACCAGTTCAGAGCGGGGATCGGCTCATGCTGCAGACCGATTGTGCCGGCCTCCCGGTCCACAGCCGTCACGACGCCGACGCCCGTGACCGGATCGGCCTGAGCATCGGTTGATGGAGCCTCAGTTACCATCTCCGGCATCGCCTCGACGCCGTTTTCGCCGTTGGCATCCGGCGCCGACGGCGAGCAGGCCGCAATGGCCATCACGCAGAAGGCGCCAAGAACGTCATTTCTATTCCGCATATTGAGCTCCTGTTCGATCGATCCTCACGCCCTCTTTGGCGTCACGATCCCGGGTACGGCGCCGGATCAGCAGATACGCCGCGGGAATAACAAACAGGGAAAGCAGGGGGGCGCTCAGCATGCCGCCGACCAGCGGCGCAGCGATTCTCCGCATCACCTCGCCTCCCGTTCCTCCTGTCCAGAGTATTGGCAAGAGACCAGCCATGACCACTGCGACAGTCATCGCCTTCGGCCTTAGGCGCAAAAGGGCGCCATCGCGGACGGCCTCAATGACAAGCTCCTGCGTCAGTGTTTCTCCCCGTTCCAGCCGCTCCTGCAGGGCGTTTCGCAGGTACACCAACATCACCACGCCAAACTCGGCTGCCAGCCCTGCAAGCGCGATGAATCCAACGGCTACTGCGACAGAAAGATCATATCCCATCAGATAGACAAGCCAGACTCCACCCGTCAGGGCGAACGGCACACTGACCATGACCAACAGGGCTTCGTCAGCGCGCTGGAATGTTATGAACAAGAGGAGGAAGATGATCGCCAGCGTCGCGGGGCCTACAATCGATAGCCGTTGCGAAGCTCGCTCCAGATACTCGAACTGGCCGGTGTACGAGACGGCGACGCCATCAGGCAGTTGCAATCGAGAAACGGCATGATCGATATCGCGAACGACCGAAGCAAGGTCGCCCCCGCGCACATCGACGTAGACAAAAGACGCCAATCGACCGTCCTCACTACGGATCATGGCCGGCCCGTCGGCGATTTCGATATCCGCGACTTCTCTCAGTGTCAGCAGCAGGCCTTCGTCAGTGACAATCTGAAGATCTGCGATTCGAGCCGGATTGTTGCGAAGCTCTCTTGGATATCGGAGGCTGATCGGATAGCGCGCCCGCCCGTCGATAATCTGGTCGATCGCCTCCCCGCCGATTGCGCCTGAGACAACGGCCTGAACATCCGAAACGTTAAGGCCATAGCGGCTGGCCGCAAAGCGGTCGATTGCGACGTCGAGATAGCGCCCACTCGCCTGTCGCTCTGCGGCGGCGGATGACACACCGTCCACGTCCGCCGCCGCCGCTTCGATACGTTCGGCTGCCTGCTGGATCGAAACCAGGTCCGATCCCGTCAGGCGGACTCCAATCGGGCTTTTGACGCCCGTTGCGAGCATATCGATACGGTTTCGTATTGGCGGCACCCACACATTGGTCAGC
>JBHIWT010000021.1:0-27796 GCA_041987265.1 Hyphomonadaceae bacterium | reverse complement strand
GATCGGATCATCGGGATCGACATCCGCTGGCGGGGCGGCCGGTGATCCAGCGTCGCCATTTTTCGCAGCGATGCGCGCGGCCGCAGCTTCGATATCCAGCGGCTCAGCAGCCGATTCGGCTTCGCTGGCCTGGTCCTGCGCTGCACTTTCGCTGGCCGCAGTCTCGGCCTTTTTCTTCTTGCCCCACCAAAGGATCATGATGCGCGTCCCACCAATTCATTCGCGTTGCGCGATACCAGGTCGAACCGCGCCGTGCGTCCGGCATGCGGGATTTCGCCCTCGATCCGGATCGGAGCGAAGTCCGGAAGCCGCGCGCGTGCGCCGTTTTCCACCAGCGCAAGCCGCCGTTTTCCGACATGCCGGTCGAGCCGAAGCGCGAGACGCTCGGACGCCTTGTCACGCAGGCGCGATGCACGCTCTCGTATCACCGATCCATCCACCTGCGGCATGCGCGCGGCCGGCGTTCCGGGACGGGCGGAGTAGGGGAAGACGTGGAGATAATCGAGCGCACACTCGTCCGCGACTCGCAGAGTGTTCGCGAACATCTCTTCTGTCTCGGTCGGAAACCCGGCGATGAAATCTGCGCCGAAAGCGATCTCGGGTCGATGCGCGCGCAGACGTTGGCAAAGGTCGATTGCATCCGCGCGCGAATGCCGACGTTTCATCCGCTTGAGGATCATGTCGTCGCCCGATTGGAACGAGAGGTGCAGATAGGGCGCAATCCGCGCCTCGTTGGTGATCAGGTCAAAAAGCCTGTCGTCGATTTCGATCGCGTCGATCGAAGACAGCCGCAATTGCGCAAGGTCCGGCGCGGCTTCGAGCACCATGCCGATCAGGTCGCCAAGCCGCAGGTCGTCGATTGCCCAGGATGTCAGATCCACACCGGTGAGCACGATTTCGAAGTGGCCGGCATCGACCAACCGACGTGTCTGAGCAATGACGTCAGCCGGAGCGACAGAACGGGAGTTCCCGCGCCCGAAGGGAATGATGCAGAACGTGCAACGATGGTCGCAGCCTGTCTGAACCTGAACAAATGCGCGCGCGCGCCCTTCGATGCCGTCAACAGCCGGAGCGCGGGCCTCGCGCGCGGCCATGATATCTCCGACCTCGACGCGGGTTTGTGAAGCCTTGCCAGCTGCAGCTTTGCCGAATGTCTCGGGCCGAAGTTTCTCGATATTACCGACGACGCGAGAGACTTCATCCATCGCCGCGAAGGCGTCGGGGTCGACCTGAACGGCGCAACCTGTGGCGATGATAGTGGAGTCCGGGTGGTCCTTGCGAGCGCGGCGTATGTTCTGGCGCGCCTGCCGGACGGCTTCGCTGGTCACGGCGCAGGTGTTGACCACCACTGTCTTGTCAACGCCTGCAGCCTCCGCGTTCTTGCGGATGACTTCTGACTCGTACGCGTTCAGCCGGCACCCCATGGTAACGACCTCGACGCCGGGATTACTCATGGCGGTCGGCTTGTTCATGCGCGGGAGATAGGCCGGAGCGGCGCGGATGTCACCCATCCAGCGATGATCGTCAGGCGAGGCGGTCGACAAGTTTGGCGAGCACGGCGGCCTCGGCCTCGTCGATACCCTCCATCACGCCAGCGATCGCAGGCCGGTAGACCTCCCACATCGCCTTGCGCAGCTTTCGGCCGCTAGCGGTCAACTCCAGCAAGTGGCCGCGCGCGTCTTCCGGGCACTTTCTCTTGATCACCTGTCCATCCTCGACCAGCCGGTCGATCTGACGGGAGACCTTGTAGCGGGGAAGAAACAATAGCAGGCCCAGATCGCGGGGCCGAATCGGCTCTCCCGCGCGGTCGATCGCCCAGAGGATCGAATAGGCGGCGAGATCGGGGAATCCGAGCAGTTTGAGCTGCTGGTCGACACGTTCCTGCAGCACTGGGGCGACTCGCTGAAGCGCGATCCACGCAGCGTGCGCGTTCTCACCAAGAACTTTTTCCGACTGATCTCGTTGAATCTGCATGGCCAAACATTATGTTGCATTCGCAACAACATGTTGCGCAGCGGCGTTTCCTCCCCGAAACATAGTCTGGAGAATCCAAATGTCTAAGAATGTTGGAGTGATTGTCGGCTCAGTTCACAAACAGAGCCTGACCCGCCGGGTCGCCCAGGCCATACAGGCCGAAGCGCCCGAAGATCTGAATTTCACCGAGATCCCGATCGGCCATCTAGGGTTCTACGACCAGAGCCTTGAGACTGAGACCCCGCCTACGGAATGGGCTGAAGTTCGCAACGCGGTGCAGGAAAAAGACGCGATCCTGTTTGCGACCCCGGAATACAACCGCTCGGTTTCCGGCGTGCTCAAGAATGCGGTTGACGTGCTTTCGCGTCCTTATGGCAAGGCGGCGGTTTCCGGAAAGCCGTCCGCGATCATCTCGGCCTCGCCCGGCGGAATTGGCGGGTTTGGCGCCAACCAGCACCTGCGGACCATCCTCTCGGCCCTGAACACGCCGTTGCTGCCCGGCCCGGAAATGTACCTCGGCGGTGTAAACGGCGACTGGTTCGACAGCGAGGGCAGGGCGGCCAATGATGGCACGCGCAGGTTTCTCGCCGTCTTCGGCGAACGCTTCGCAGAATGGATCGATCGTTTTGCCGACTAGTCGCCGGTCGGTCGCTAGACCGTCGCGCCGATCGGCAGCCTGTTGAACGTCTTGCCGGTGGCGGCGAACAAGGCGTTGGCGACCGCCGGTCCGATCACGGGTGTCGCCGGCTCGCCGACGCCGGTAGGGGCCTCGGCTGACTGGACGATGTGGACCTCGACCTTCGGCATCTGCGCCATGCGCAGAACCGGATAGTCAAAGAAGTTCGTCTGGTCGGGCACGCCTTCGGTGAGTGTGATCGCCTCGCTGAGGATCGAGGACAGGCCATAGCCGATTCCGCCCTCCATCTGGGCGCGGACGACATCCGGGTTGATGACGATGCCGCAATCGACGGTGCAGACGACACGGTCGACGCTGTAGGCGCCAGACTCCTCAACGCTCACTTCTGCAACCTGCGCGACATACGAGTTGAAGCTCTTGTGCACCGCGATCCCGCGCGCCTTGCCGGAGGGCAGTCGCGAGCCCCAATTGGCCTTGCTGGCGGCGAGTTCGAGAACCCCCAACAGCCGCGAATGGTCAGAGCTGCCTTCAGTCTGTGAAAGCAGATCCTTGCGCAGCTCGTATGGGTCGCGATCGATTTCCGCAGCCAGCTGATCCAGGAAGTGCTCCTTGGCGAACGCGGTATGCGTATGGCCGACCGACCGCCACCAAAGCACGGATACCGGGTGTTTCGGCCAGTTCACGTCCACGGAGATGTTCGGAATGGCGTAATGGATGTCGTTTGATCCTTCGATCGCGGACACGTCCTGCTGGCCCGGCGGCAGGAAGGCCGTGCCCTCCATGATCGACTGGATCGAAGTCCGGTCGGTCCACGCCTGGATCCCTTCATTGTTGACCCGCGCCGTCATCCGGTGAACGCCCATCGGCCGATACTTGCCCGACCGGATGTCATCTTCGCGGGTCCACATCAGCTTGATCGGCGCGCGGCCGCCCAGCGCCTTGGCGACCTGTGCAGCTTCCGCAACCAGATCCGCATCGGGTGTCGCCCGCCGGCCGAATGAACCGCCCGCAAGGCGCGTATCGATCGTCACCTGATCCGGACGCAAGCCGAGAACCTGCGCGGCGACCTGCTGGTCGACGGTCGGCATCTGTGATCCTGAAGTGATCTTGCACGATACGCCCGGCGTGAACTCGACCACGCAATTCATCGGCTCCATCGGCGCATGCGCGAGGTACGGGAACTCGAAATCGGCGGAAATGATCCGGCCCGGTCCCGCAATTGCCATCGCGCCTTCGCCTTCCAGCCGCGCCTCATAGCCCGGCTCGTCGAACGTCTTGCGGTAGTCGTCAAAGATCTGCCCGCTCGACCGTTTCTCCGCGGTCTCGTCGTTCCACTGGATTTGCAGCGCGTCGCGGCCCTTCTTGGCGGCCCAGAAGTTTCGCCCGATCACAGCGACACCGTTCGGTACTTGCTGAACGAGCATCACGCCCGGCACCGCTTGAGCGCCTTCCGCGTTGAAGCTGGCAACCTTACCGCCAAAGCGCGGGCTGCGCGCAATCAGCGCCACCAGCGTTCCCTCCGGATGGTAGTCCATCGCATACTTTGCGCTGCCGTCGATCTTGTTGGCGCCATCGGCGCGGGCAGAGACCGTGTCCGGCCCCTTTTCCTTGCCGATCAGTTTGAAATCGGCGGGATCTTTCAGGGCGAGACTGGCCGCATCCGGCGGGGCGATCTCGGCGGCGGCGCGCGCGAGTTCGCCGAACGTCGCCGAATTCTCGCCGGCGGTCACAACGCCATCGGCGACGATGATCTCAGACGGATCAACTTCCCACTGAGCAGCCGCAGCCTGAACCAGCATCGCGCGGGCGGCGGCGCCGGCAGTGCGCAATTGTTGCCAGGAATTGGCGATGGCGGTTGACCCGCCAGTGCCCTGAACGGCGCCGCCAAACGCCAGGTTGCCATAGGTCGGCACTTCGGCTGGCGCATGTTCGAAACGCATCTGCTCCCAGCGCGCGTCGATCTCTTCTGCGACGATTGTCGTCAGTCCGGTCGAGACGCCCTGGCCGAATTCCAGGTGCTTCAGCAAGACAGTGACCGTGTCGTCTGTACCGACCTTGACGAACGGACCAAGCGCCAGATTCGCCACCGCACCGTCTTCGGCAGCTGCGTCGGCGTCATCGCCTGCGGGCGCGCAGCCAACGGCGAAACCGGCAACGCCAAGCCCCATGACCTGCAGCATCAGTCTGCGGGTCGGGGCGGGGGAGAGTGTGGAACTGTCAGCCATGTCCTACTCCACGATCTCAGCAGCGCGTGCGACCGCGTTGCGAATGCGATGATATGTGGCGCAGCGGCAGATGTTGGCGGTCATCCCGTTCGTGATGTCCTCTTCGCTGGGGTCCGGCTTTTGCGTCAGCAACGCCGTGGCTGCGAGGATCTGTCCGGACTGGCACCAGCCGCACTGGACCACGTCCAACTCGGCCCATGCCTGCTGCACCGCCTTGCCCTGCGGCGTATCCAGTCCCTCGATCGTGGTGATCGATTTTCCTTCAAGCGTCGCCGCGGGCGTGACGCAGGAACGTGTCGGCTGACCGTCGACAAGGACCGTGCAAGCCCCGCACGCTGACACGCCGCAGCCGAACTTCGTTCCGGTAAGCTTGAGGTCCTCGCGGAGGACCCAGAGAAGGGGGCGGTCTTCTCCCGGGGCGACATTCACCTCCACGGGATTTCCGTTGATCGTGAGATTCATGTCCTGCCCTCCATCATTGGCCATCCGCCCGCGAGCCCAAGTGTATCGTGTCGCGGCGTTTCGGCAAGAAAACTGAACAGGGTTAGTCGACCAGCCTGACGCCGCCAGCCTCAAGTCTTACGAGCAAACCGAAATGGTCTGAAATTGCGCGCTCATCGTCCGTATGCCGAGATATCGCGCTGACAGCGGCCGCCCTGAGATGATGCGAAACGGCGACATGGTCGACCGTCTGTTCGCCAATCGGGTCAATCGCGCCGGTCGTGACGATATGCAGGCCCCCAAGCGCATCGTTAAGGGCGTGATGAGCGTCCCAGCTTCCCCTGTTCAGGGGATTGAATTGATTGAAGTCGCCAACCACTACGACCGGGATATCCCTGTCCAGTCCGGCAAGAACGGGCTTCAGCTGCTCAAGATAGTCAATGTGCTGCGACCACGGCGGAGGGCGTGTCTCGAAACCGGCCTGTTTGGGCCACGCCATGTTGTAGGGCATACAGACCGCCACGACCTGAACGGTTCCAAGCGGCGTTGCGGTTCGCGCCACCACCGCGCCGCCCAGCTCCGAAAGCTGGTCGACCGATTGGCGGTCAGTCCATTCGTTCGGGCTCCACAACGCGACCTTGCGTTCGCTATCGACTTCCTCGCCCCACAGAACACCGCGATCCGCCAGAACATGTCCGCCGAGTTCCTCCAGCGAGTGGCTGTGCGCCTCCGTTACACAGACCAGATCCGCATTTGCCGCCTTGATCCGGTCCACCAGCATGCGCGCTTGCCAGGTGTCGGGGGCGTGTCGCGCGAGGTTCCAGTTGACGATCTGCATATCTGCTCCGCTGAAGAAACGCCTGTACCATACCGGCAAAGCTGCGCGCCGCACGTCTTGCGTTGCGCCTAAGCGGTCTCCGCATATTCCAGTTCGATCGGTCCGGTCATGATCACGTGATCGTCGCTCTCTCTCCACTCGATATGGACGATCCCGCCATCATTGTGGACCGACACGGACCTGCCGGTGAGGTTACGGCGGTTGGCGGCAACGACTGCCGCACAGATGTTGGAGCCGCAGGCCTTGGTCAGGCCGACGCCGCGCTCCCAGGTGCGCAACCGCATGGTCTCGTTGTCGATGACCTGTGCGAAGCCGACATTCACACCTTCGGGAAACAGCGGATGGTTTTCGACCAGCGATCCGGCCGCCGCGACATCGACCGCGTCCAGATCCGGAACGAAGAACACGATGTGGGGATTGCCCATGTTCACCGCGCCCGGCAATTGCATGTAGGGATCGTCGATCGGCCCGATCTTGAGGTCGATACCGCGCGTATCCATCCGCTCGGCCAGCGGGATTTCCTCCCATTTGAGCAGAGGCGATCCCATGTCGACGGACACCATGTGCTCACCGGCGTCGCGTGAGGCCAAAAGGCCCGCGACGGTCTCGACCGTTGTCTCGCTGCCGCCGCTTTCCTGCATCATCAACCATGCGACGCAGCGGGTCGCGTTTCCGCAGGCTTCAGCTTCCGATCCGTCGCGGTTCCAGATGCGCATGAAGACATCGCCGCGCACGGAATTTTCCATGGCGATCACCTGATCCGCGCCAACACCTGTAAGCGGGTCAGCGATCTGCCTGATCCTGTCTGCGTCGGCGGCGAGCGGTTCTTCACGGCTGTCGAAGATGACGAAGGAATTGCCCGCCCCGTTCATCTTGTAAAATTTCATGACGAGCGGATTTAGGGTCTTTCAAGGCGTTGGGGAAGGGGCCACATTTTGCAGGACATTTCGATTTCGAAAGGTTGGCGCGTGCGTGAGACTCAGGTCCGTTTCGAAGGCCTTGCCGGCGTTCTGACCGAACCTGACATTGATCGGCCCGTCCCCGTGATACTCATGCTTCACGGTAGTGGGCCGTTGGACAGAGATGAGAACACGCCTGCGCAGAAGCTGAATGTCTTCAACCGGATTGCGGAAGATCTGGCGGACAGGGGCTTTGCAAGCCTGCGCTACGACAAACGCGGATGCGGCGCGTCTTCAGGCGTGTTCCTTAAGGCGAACCAGACAGATTTCGTGAATGACGCCGCCTTGTGCCTGGACCGCCTCACGAGCGAATTCCCGGACCGTTTCAGTGCGCGCTACGCCCTTGGCCACTCCGAGGGTACGGCGGTTGCGGCAAGGCTGAGTCTGGAGCGGAAACTCGACGGGTTGATCTTGTTGTGCCCGTTCATCGAGGACATGGAGACCATCCTAACCGCTCAGGCGGCGCAGATGGACGCCGCGCTGCAGGACGCGCCGGGGTTCTCGGGCATGGCCCAGCGCGCCATCGCCGCCCTCGTTGGCCGCCCTTCGGTCTGGCAGGCGCGCCTGATCCGCCGGATTCGCACTAGCCGAAAGCCGGTGATCCGCTTCGCCGGACAGCGGCTCGCGGCGAACTGGCTGCGCGAATGCCTCGATCAGGACCTGCCTGCGCTCTACGGGCGCGTGACAGCGCCTGCGCTTGTTGTGGGCGGCGGGAAGGATATCCAGTGCAATCCGGACGATGTCGCCCGGATCGGCGCGATTCTCGGTCCGAATGCGGAGACACACGTCTATCCCGACCTTACCCACCTGCTGCGCACCGATCCCGGTCCGGCTTCGTTCACGACCTATCCGGCCCAGATGAAGCGCCCGCTGGATCGGGTCCTGCTTCAGCACATCGGCAACTGGCTGGATCGTCAGGTAGCTGCACAGGCTCGCTGAGCCCCGGATTTGCCACGCGGGTCGGCTGAGCTATGAGTTCGAAAGGACATGGGGAGAGATTCGATGCGGTTTCTTGCAGCTCTGTTCGTTGCAGCTTTGGCGTCGTCGTGCGCGACACAGGAGGTTGATTTGGCCGAGAACGATGCCGCGCAGGCTCCCGCTTTCGATCCGGAAGCGCATCTCTTTCTCGAAGAGGTCGAGGGCGAGGAAGCGCTGGACTGGGTGCGCGCCCAGAACGATCGTTCTCTTGCCATCCTGCAGGGCGACGACCGCTACCAGCGCTACTACGAGGCTGCGCTGGAGATCGCGACCTCGTCCGACCGCATCCCCTATGGCGGCATCCGCAACGGCTTCGTCTACAACTTCTGGCAGGACGACCAGCATGTGCGCGGCATCTGGCGACGCACGCCGATGGAGAGCTATGCGAGCGAAGAACCGGAATGGGAAACCTTGCTCGACATCGACGCGCTCGCGGAGGCCGAAGGCAAGAACTGGGTCTACGCCGGTGTTTCCTGCCTGCAGCCGGAGAACACCAAGTGTCTGATCAGCCTTTCGGACGGCGGCAAGGACGCGGCTGTGGTCCGCGAATGGAACCTGGAAACCCGCGCCTTTGTCGATGACGGCTTTATCATCCCTGAAGCGAAGACTGACGACCTGTGGGTGGACGCGGACACGCTGCTGGTCGCGACAGACTGGGGCGAAGGTTCGCTGACTGAGTCCGGCTATCCCTACATCATCAAGCGCGTGAAGCGCGGCCAGCCCCTGTCCGAGGCCAAGGAAGTGTTTCGAGGGGTGGCGGAGGATGTCGCTGCGTCGCCGTTTGCTCTTGAGGATGTGCACGGCAATGAATGGTTTGGCGTTCTGCGCGCCGAGACATTCTACACCAGCAGCTTCTTTCTGCTGAAGGACGATGACAGCACGCTGCAATTGCCAGTGCCGATGAAATCCTCGCCGCACGGCATATTCGAAGACACTTTGCTCGTCGAGATTGAAGAGGACTGGACGCCTGCAGGGCAGGGCGCGTTCAAGGCCGGGGATCTGGTCGGGTTCAAGTGGAGCGCTTTCCTTGAAACCGAGACCCTGCCGCCTGTTGAGCTGATCCTGCGCCCGAATGAGCGCCAGGCGATTCAGGATGTTGAGATCACCCCCGGCGGCGTCTTGCTGACCGTGTCGGACAATGTCGTCCTGAAAGTACAGTCCTGGACGAAGGGCGCAGATGGCTGGACCGCGCGAGACATCGCGCTGCCGCCGAACGGCTCAGCCGGCGTCACTTTCGCCGACGAGCACGAACGTCACGCTTTCCTGTCATTCGAGAGCTTTCTCGAACCCGACACGCTCTACGCCTATGACAGCGAGAGCGGCGAGCTGTCGCCCTCCAAGTCGCTGCCGCAATGGTTCGATTCAGATCCTTACGTCGCCGAACAGTTCGAAGCGACGTCATCGGACGGAACGAAAGTCCCGTACTTTGTCGTCCGCGCGAAGGACACGGAGTTCAATGGCCAGAACCCGACCATGCTCTACGGCTATGGCGGATTTCAGGTCTCCTACACGCCAAGCTATTCTGGAACGATCGGCCGGCTGTGGTTGTCGGAAGGCGGCGTCTACGTGCTCGCCAACATCCGCGGCGGGGGGGAATTCGGTCCTGGCTGGCACCAGGCGGGGCTCAAGACCAACCGCCAGATCATCTACGACGATTTCATTGCGGTCGCCGAAGACCTGATCGCGCGCGGCGTCACCTCGAAGGAAAAACTCGGCATTGTCGGCGGATCGAATGGCGGCCTGCTGATGGGCGTGATGTTCACCCAGCGCCCGGACCTGTTCGCGGCGATCGTCTGTCAGGTCCCGCTGCTCGACATGCTGCGCTATCACATGCTGCTGGCGGGTGCGTCTTGGATGGGCGAGTATGGCGATCCGGATATCCCGGAAGAGCGCGCCTTCCTCGAAAGCATCTCGCCGTATCACAACATCGATGCTGACGCGGATTATCCGGAAATCTACTTCGAGACCTCAACCAAGGACGACCGTGTCCATCCAGGTCATGCACGCAAGATGGCCAAGCGCCTGGAAGAACTCGGCAAGCCGTTCCTCTATTATGAGAACATCGATGGCGGTCATTCGGCGGCTGCCAACCAGACAGAGGCCGCACGACGGGCTGCGCTGGAATACACTTACCTCGCGCGCAAGCTGATCGACGGCCAATAGGGGAGGGATCAATGATCCTGATCACCGGAACCGTGGAAATCGCCGAAGCCGACCGCGAAGCCTTCCTGAAGATCGCTGAGCGACAGATCACGCTGTCGCGTCAGGAGGATGGTTGTATCGACTACATGTGCGGTGAGAATACGCTGCAGCCCGGGAGCTTCACGTTCGTTGAGCGCTGGAAGGACCAGGCCGCCGTCGATTTCCACTTCGCGCAGCCTTATTGCCACGAATTCATCGGGGCAGCCTCAAAACTCGCGTTGAACGAGGTGTCGATCGAGCTGCTCCACGCCGACCGGGTGGAGCAGCGCAAGATCCCGAAGCCCTAGTACTTCATCCGCAGCGACAGGCCGTAGAGGCGCGGCTCGTTCACGAAGGCGGTATTGTTGTTGAAGTCGATCACGCCCTTGATGTTGTCCTCATCGGTGATGTTGCGAACGAAGAAGGCGGCTTCGTAGGACCCGTCTGTGCGAGCGTAGCCCAGGCGCAGACCGCCTTCGAACTGGCTGTCGATGTTGAACTCGACTGAATCGTAGAGGAGGAAGTTGGTCTCGCCCTGATAGGCCCAGTCGGTGAAGGCGAAGATCTCGCCTTTGTCACCCATCGGGTGGCTCCACCTGGCGGTGAAGTCGGCGATGACTTCCGGGGCGTTCGGGAAGGGGTTGCCGTCAATCAGCGCAAAGCCATTGGCGTTGAGCGGGTCTGTGACCGTGCACTGGGCGCAGACGCCGACTGCGAGGTTCGGATCGTTGAGCTCTGTGTCGGCGAAGCTTACGCCCCCGGTCATGACAAAATTGTCGGTCGGCGCCCATTCCGCATCGATTTCACCGCCGACCGCCTTGCCCTCGGCCGCGTTGATCAGCTGGACCGAGTTTCCGGTTCCGCCGACCGCGGTGAGCTGGATGTCCTCAACAGTGTAGGCGAACACGGCGCCGTTCAGACGCAGCGTGTTGCCGGCGAGTTGGGATTTCCAACCAGCTTCCCAGGACAGGATAGTCTCCGACTGAGCGACGGAAGGATCAGCGAAGAACGCCACGTCACGTCCTTGAATGGACGGGCCGCGGAAGCCGTCGGCAACGCGTGCGAACAGGCTGAAGTCCGGCGTTACGTCATAGATGCCGCTCAGCTCCCAGCTGACATAATCATCCTCGACCTGCCGGTTCTGACCGGGGTTGGCGGGCACGAAGAGCGATTTTTCATCGTTCGTGTAGCGAACGCCCGCGGTGGCGGTGAAAGCGTCCGTGATGTCGTAGCTGCCCTGGCCGTAGACCGCCCACGACTTGTTCTCGTGCGTCAGCGTGGTCGATGGCGGGAAGCCGGTCGGGCCGACGGTCGTGACGTCGAACGAGGAATCGAACCAATAGGCCCCGACCTGCCAGAAGAAGGCGTCGTCGCCGCCGTCGGCGAGGCGGAGCTCCTGGGTAAATTGCTCGAGGCCGTCGATTGAATCCTGCGTATCGGAATCGAACGGAAGCTCCGGGTAGGTATACGGCCCGGTGAAGTTGAACGTGTATGGTCCGGCGCTGCCGTCAATGTCGCCGCGGCTCGATCCGTCTGCGGTTTCGTAACCGGTGATCGAGGTCAGCGTCGCCCCGCCGAAATCATAGGACAGGTTCGCGGACGCGCCCCAGCCATTGTACTCCTGCAGATTGTCGCCGCCGCCATCGAACGAGACCACGTCGCGATCATAGCTGGCGTTGAGGCCATTCGTACCCTGGTCGATCACGTTCGCGCGGAAGATGGCTGATGTGCCTTCCAGATCGCGGCTGTGCAGGTTGAACAGGCCTTCGAACTTGTCGTTTGGCGTGAACAGCAATTGCAGCCGTCCGGCGCGCTCGTTGAATTCGCCAAGGTCCTTGTCGTCCACCGGGTCGGCGGCGTTGTCGATCCAGTCGTCGCGGTGCTGGACCAGGAAGGAGACGCGCGCCGAAAGCACGTCTTCGATCAGCGCGCCGCCGACGGCGCCGTCCATGGAAAGGTTGCCGTAATTTCCGTAGGACACGCCGCCCTCGGCGACGAATTCCTGTGTCGGCCGCTTGGACGTGAACTTGATGATGCCGGCCGTGGTGTTGCGGCCGAACAGCGTGCCCTGCGGCCCGCGCGCGACTTCAACCTGTTCGACGTCGAAGATCGGCGTGCTTTTCAGCGCGACGTTCTCCATCACGATCTCGTCCATGATCACCGAAACCGGCTGTGAGGCCGCAAGATCGAAGTCGGTATTGCCGAGGCCGCGTATGTAGAAGCGCGGAGCGGCGCGTCCATTGGACGATTCCGCATAGAGACCAGGGACACGCGAGGCGAGCGCGACAACGTCCTCGCCCGCGGCGAACATGGCGGTCAGCTTGTCTTCGGGGATCGCGGCGACAGAGATCGGAACATCCTGGATGTTCTCGTCGCGCTGTTGCGGTGTGACGATAATAACGTCCACGCCGCCTCCCGATTGGGTTTGTGCGATGGCGGGCGCGCTCGCCGCAACAATCGCCGCCAGGGAAACCAGTGCGCCAGCGCCGCGCGCGCCGTGCCGACGGATGCCTAGAATTTTCATGTCGAATGCCCCGATCGAAATGTGTGCCCGATTTTGCGTCCGCCCGCTGAGAACTGCCCACGCGGCAGCCGGTCCCGCTGGCGAGAAACTGCAACATTCGATCCCGCGTCGCCGCTGGATTTGTCAACGCGATTCCCCCAACCGACGCGGCGAAGCGTGCGGTTGCAGCAATCATGCGCGTTTTCGGCAACACATTCCGCTCGGTGAACCAACCCTGACGCTACGGCGATCTTGTCGCATGCGTCGATCTCGCCAGTGGCGCACAGCGCATCCTCGGTCGATATTCTAACGGTAGCGACCTACCAAACCGCCTGTCGAACGGCGACGCCGTTCGCCGTGAAGGAGCGCTCGGCCATGGAACACGAGGCGCTATTTCTTGCGCGACTGCAGTTCGCGTTCACGATCGGATTTCACATCATCTTTCCGTCGTTCACGATCGGGCTGGCGGCCTGGCTCGCTGTCCTCGAAGGGCTCTGGCTCAAGACGAAGGACGCGCGGTTCCGCAACCTCTACCTGTTCTGGGTCAAGATCTTCGCCTTGTCGTTTGGTATGGGCGTCGTTTCCGGCGTGGTGATGAGCTATCAGTTCGGCACGAACTGGTCGGTCTTCTCCGAAATGGTCGGCTCGGTCATCGGCCCGTTGCTGGGCTACGAAGTTCTCACCGCATTTTTCCTCGAAGCATCCTTCCTCGGCATCATGCTGTTCGGCTGGAAGCATGTCGGGCCGGGCCTGCACTTCGCCTCGACCTGCATCGTCGCGGTCGGCACGCTGATTTCGGCGTTCTGGATCCTCTCGGCCAATTCATGGATGCAGACCCCTGCAGGACACGTGCTCGCCGAAGACGGAACCTATGTCGCTGAGTCGTTTCTGGAAGTGATCTTCAACCCGTCCACGCCCAGCCGTCTGGCCCACATGGTGCTGGCCGCCTATCTCACTACGGCGATGGTTGTCGCTGGCGCGTCCGCGTTCGCACTGCTGAAGGGCAGGGCGCGTGCAGAGAGCTCTGTCGCCCTGCGCATGGGCGTCCTGATGATGGCGGTCGTCGCGCCGCTGCAATTGCTGGTCGGCCACGAGAGCGGGATCGTCGCCCACCATCATCAGCCGGCCAAGGTCGCCGCCATGGAGGGCTGGTGGGAGACCCGCGCAGGACAACCAACAATCCTGTTCGGTATCCCGGATGAAGAAGCGCAAAAAAACCATCTCCAGATCGCCGTGCCTGGCATGGGGTCCTGGTTCGTCGGCGCCGATCCCGACGATGAACTGCCGGGACTGACAGACTCGTCATTCGGCGAGGACGGCACGCCGCCCGTCTTCATCGTGTTCTGGTCGTTCCGGATCATGGTGGCGATGGGACTGGCGATGATCGGACTGGGCGCATGGGGGGCGATCAACTGGTTGCGCGGGCGCCTCGACGAAGCGCGCTGGTATCATCTTGCTCTGGTGGCGGCCGGACCTTCCGGCTTCATCGCCGTGCTCGCAGGCTGGATCACCGCCGAAGTGGGGCGCCAGCCATGGATCGTGTACGGTCTGATCCGAACAGCAGACGCGGTCTCACCGGTGACGGCCGGGGCGGTGGCGACCTCGCTGCTCGCTTTCATGGTCACCTATGCGATCGTGTTCACGGTTGGCGCTCTTTACATCCTTCGCCTGATCGCAACCGGGCCGGAATCATCCGAAGATGCGATGGAGGCGCGCGGCCAGCCGCCGGGTTCGCCGCTGTCGGCCGCGCGGGGAGGGGAATAGCAATGTTCGACCTGCCAACGATCTGGGCCGGACTGATCGCCGTCGCTGTCCTGCTCTATGTGGTGCTCGACGGTTTCGACCTTGGTGTCGGCATTCTCTTTCCCTTCGCCCGGGACACACAAGAGCGCGACCGTATGCAGGCGGCGATCGCTCCGGTGTGGGACGGGAACGAGACATGGCTGGTGCTCGGTGGGGGCGGGCTGTTTGCCGCTTTTCCAAAAGCCTATGCGGTGTTGATGCCGGCGCTCTACCTGCCGATCATCCTGATGCTGATTGCGCTGATCTTCCGCGGAGTCGCGTTCGAGTTCCGGCACCACGGCCGAGAGCTGGGAAAGAAGTTCTGGACGGCCGCCTTCGCCGGTGGCTCGCTGGTCGCGACATTCGCGCAGGGGCTGGTCCTGGGCGGCTTTATCCAGGGTGTTCGAATCGAGGACGGCGCCTTCGCGGGCGGATCGTTCGACTGGCTGACGCCATTCTCGATCCTGATCGCCATTTCTCTTGTGGTTGGATACGCGCTGCTCGGCGCCGCGTGGCTGGTGTTCAAATCCGAGGGCGAACTGCTGGCGCACGCGCGTCGTTGGGTCAGTCGTCTTGCGATCATGGTGGCGCTCGCGATGGGCGCGGTCTCGCTCGCAACGCTGAACATAGATCCGCGCGTCACCGAACGCTGGGGCGTCTCGATGACTGCCATCGACTGGGGCTCTTTCATCTGGTTGGCGCCGCTGCCGCTGATCGCCGGCGTGCTGTGCGTCGCGATCTGGCGCAACGCATTCGCCCGCTCCGATATTGCGCCGTACCTGATGTCGGTCTGGCTATTCGTCGTCGGCTATGCCGGTCTCGCAGTGAGCCTGTGGCCTTACATCGTGCCATTCGAGTTCGCCCCCGCGGACGCAGCAGCAGCAGACAACGCGCTCGCGCTCATGCTGTGGGGCGCGGTTCCGATGCTGCCGGTCATCCTTGGCTATACCGGCTATGTATACTGGTTGTTCCGCGCAAAGGTTCCCGCTGATGGCGCCTATCATTGAAGGCCCGCCGGAAGAAGGCGAACCGCCGCCGCGCCCCGGGCGACGGCTGATCGCATTCGCTGCGATCTGGATGGCCAGTCTCGCAGCGGTGGCGATCGTCAGCTACGTGCTTCGCACCATCCTATTCGCTGCCGGGTAGACTGTAGCTGACCGGCGCGTCCGGCCCGAGCGGCAGTCCGGCGAACACCCAGATCACCATCAACAACACGCCGGAAACCAGCAGCCAGAGCGAGTAGGGCAGCATCAGTGCGGTCAGGCTGCCGATACCGAAGTTGGACTGCCACCTGCGCGCGAACACCAGGATCAGCGGGAAGTAGACCATCAACGGCGTGATGATGTTAGTGGCGCTGTCGCCAACTCGATAGGCGGCCGTCGCGCCTTCCGGGCTGACGCCCAGCAGCATCAGCATGGGCACCAGCACTGGCGCCAGCAGGGCCCATTTGGCGCTGGCCGAACCGACGAACAGGTTCAGCAGCGCTGCAAACAACACCATGATGCCAAGCACCGCGGGCAGGGGAAGTCCGGTCGACTGGATCGCGTTGGCGCCATGGATCGCCGAGATCAGCCCCAGATTCGACCAGCCGAACATGGCGACGAAGTGTGCCGCAGCGAACGCGAGCACAAGGTAATACCCCATGTCTTTCATCGCGCCGGCCATCATCTCGACCAGGTCCTTGTGGTTGTTGATGGTCTTGGCGGCCGCGCCATAGGCCCAGCCGGCGGCGAGAAAGAGGAAGAAGAACCCTGCGACCAATGACGTATAGAAGGGGCGCAGCGTTGTGTGGATCGAGCATGACCCATCCGCCAACGTACCCGGCGCGCAGGCTTCCTCGCTGATCAGGGGGGTGCCCGGGCCGATTGTCAGGAAGACCCACAGTGCAATGATCGCCAGACAGGCCAGCCCGGCGCGGCCGAGGCCTTTTTTCTCGTCCGGCGACATTTCCTTCTTGTCTTCTGCATACTGCGCCGCGTGATCGCCTTCCGGCGTCCATTTGCCGAGGCGCGGTTCGATGATCCTGTCGGTGACGAACCAGATGACCGGCAGGAAGACGAAGGTCATCGCTGCGACGAAGTACCAGTTCCCGGCGATGTTCATCGACCATTCGGGATCCAGACCGGACGACTGGACGGATTGTTCGGTGATCCCGAACAACAGAGCGTCGAGCTGTCCCGGCGAGATGTTGGCCGAGAAGCCTCCGGAGACACCTGCGAATGCGGCGACAATCCCGAGCAGGGGATGGCGTCCTGCAGCCGCGTAGATGATACCGGCAAGCGGGATCAGAACGACATAGCCGGCGTCGGCGGCGTGATTGCCCAGCATGGCAACCAACGCCACGATCGGCGTCAGGATCGACCGCGGCACGCCGCTCACCGCAGCGCGCATGCCGGTTGCAAACAGGCCGGATCGTTCCGCCACGCCGGCGCCCAGCATCACCAACAGGACATAGCCCAGCGGATGGAAGTGGGTGAACGTCTGCGGCATCTCCGTCAGCAGCTTCTGGATATTGTCAGGAGCGATCAGGCTGACGGAGCGGATCACATCCGGTTCTCCGGCCTCGTTCGTGATCGTGGGATGGAAGGCGGACACCCCTGTCAGGGCGCAGATGATCGATACGATCACCAGTGCGATGATCAGGTAGAAGAAAATGAAGACCGGGTCGGGCAGCTGGTTGCCGGTCCGCTCAACCCACCCCAGGAACCCCTTCTGGCCGCCTGCATCCCGCGCCGAGTCGTCTGCCTGTTCCGCCATTTGCCCGCAAATTCCCGTGTGACCTCAATCGACTGGCAGGATTGCGGCGACAAGCGCGGAAATCAATGTTGCACCGCGCCAAACCGGCGCAGCCGCCCGGGCGTTGCTGCGGCTCAGGCAATGATATCTGGCGTAAGGCGCGCGGTGATCCAGGCGATCGCGTCCTTCAGCTTCAGTTTTTCGCGCTTCAAGGCCATCAGGTTGAGCGGCTGGACGCCTTTCGCCTGCAACTCGGCGATTTCCGTATCGAGCTGCGCGTGCCGCGCTTTCAGGTTGGTCAGCTCGGCTTCAAGCTGGTCGAAGTCCTGAAAATCAATCTGATCGTCGCTCAAACCGGCTCTCCGGACCGCGCTGAATCGCTGCTTCGGTCTGGAATAGCTACCAGATCGGCGAATCCGCACAAAGCTCGCCATCCGGCGCCTCCAACGGTTTGTGGGGCAGGTGAAGGTTAACATGGACGTTTTGTCACAAAAAAGCGGCTTCGGAGCCGATCAACAGGTGACGATGTTTTGCGTTCGTGCTTCCATACGCTCACGGCGGCCGCCAGATTGGGCTGCATCCGGCGCGATTGCCGGCTCCCTGAAAGGCGTTCTCCGCCGTCGTCATGGTGGGAGAAGGCGCTCAGGATATTCTGGAAACAGCCATTCCGCAGCGCGACTCCCTGCTCGAGACAGGAGACCGCACAATGAACATGGACGCCCGCATTCGCGAGTTGAATGAACGCCACAAGCGCATCGAAGCCGCGCTTGCGTCGGAAATGAAACACCCGACCGGCGATGAGGGACGTGTTCACGAACTGAAACGAAAGAAGCTTCGGCTGAAGGACCAGATCGCGCAATTGCGCTCAATGTAGACACGGCGGCGCCAAACGCCGCGCGCAAAATCGAACGACCAAGCAGTGGCCGCGGCGCCCCGGTGCGATTCCGGTTGACCAAGGCGAGCCATGAGGCACGTTTTGCGCAAATGCCGTGCAACCACGGCGGCTTGGGAGCCCTCAGGTCCCGACAGTAGTGAAAAGGCGAATGTCTTGCAGAATATAAGCGATACGATGCGGGGCTTGTGGGATCAGGAACGCCCTGTCTCGCCCTCGCTGGTCCGTACAGCGTTGACGTTCATGGGCTTGCTGCTTGCGGCGCTCGCGGCGCTGAACGTGCTTGGCGGGTTGGGCGACTTGCTCTCGCTGCGGGTGGGAACCGCGCTCGTCAAGTTCACGTCGGGAATAGCGATCCCGATGGCGATCTGGCTCGGCCTGCGGCTGCTCGCCGATCTTGTCATCCTGCAGAACCAGACGGTCGATCGGCTTGCGGCATTGAATGACGCAGCAGGCGTAAGTCCGCCCGCCGCCAGCAGACGGACGGGCGGCGCAAAGGATGCCGAGGCTGAGGAAGCCAGCATGGACGACGCCGTCTGATCGCGGCGTGGACAGGCTGATCCGCTACGCCGCCGTCCCCGGGGCGAAACGGGCTACTCGCTACTGTCCGAGCCCTTGAAGTTCGCGAACACTTCGTCGGCCGAAACTTCCCGGCGCGATGCGTCTTCGTCTTCGTCCTGACCGGTCTCCGTCACCGGTTCGGGCTTCGGCGCAGCCGGTACGATCTTGCGCAGGGTAGGGCCGGACGGCTTCGGCGCCGCGGACTTCTGTTCCTTGGCCTTCTTTGCCGCAGCCTTCGATACGACCTCGTCCAGCTCGATCTGGGAACAAAGGCCCAGCGTTACCGGATCAACTGGCTGAAGGTTGGCCGTGTTCCAGTGCGTGCGCGAGCGCACTGTCTCGATTGTCGACTTGGTGGTGCCGATCAGTTTGGAGATCTGTGCGTCGGTCACTTCCGGGTGGTTGCGCAGGAACCAGGCAATGGCGTCGGGGCGATCCTTGCGACGTGAAACCGGCGTGAACCGCGCGCCCTTGCGCTTCGGTTGCGGCACGGTCGCGTGCTTCGGATCTGGCAGCTTGAGCCGGTACTTGGCGTCCGCTTCGCCTTTCTGGATTTCCTCGCGCGTCAGTTCGCCAGACGCCACCGGGTCGGCGCCGCGCATGTTCTCGGCCACATCGCCGTCGGCGATGCCTTTGACTTCAAGCGCGTGCAGCTCGCAGAATTCCGCGATCTGCTCGAATGTCAGGCCGGTATTGTCGATCAGCCATACGGCCGTCGCCTTCGGCATGAGAATTTTCGCCATTTGGGCCTCCGATACGCAAAACCCGGCACTCAGGGCCGGGCTTTCCGTCTATCTGTAAGAAGGGATAGTCCTGTGCTTGGGCCCATATAGGGCGGAAAAATCCATTTGTGAATTCGCCGTGACGCCTTTGAGCGGTGGATTCGGCTATTTCTCCGCAACTTTCAGAATGACTTTCCCGACATGCCCGCCGGAATCCAGCCGTTGGTGCGCCTGATCGGCGTCCTCGAGATCAAATACCGCTTCCACAACCGGCTTGAAGGCTCCGGATTCGATCATCGGCCAGACATGCTCGCGAACCTTGGCCGCCAGAGCCGCCTTGTAAGCGTCGGTCCGGATCCGCAGGGTCGAACCGGTTATCGTAAGCCGCTTCATCATGATGCGTGAGATATCGGCGTCTTCGAGCTTCGCTCCATGCAGAAAGGCTATGTAGACCAGACGGCCGAGGTCGTTGAGGATGGACAGGTTCTTCGAGAAGTACGGCGCTCCGACCATATCCAGGACCACATCGACCCCGCCAGCTTCACGCATCACGGCCTCGAAGTCTTCTGATCGGTAGTTGATCCCGCGCACGGCTCCGAGTGTTTCGCACTGGCGGCACTTGTCGTCGCTTCCGGCAGTCACGTAGACCTCGCTGCCCCAGGCCTTTGCCAGCTGGATCGCGGTTGTGCCGATCCCGCTTGCGCCCCCATGAACCAGCAGCCGCTCGCCGGGTTTCAGGCCGCCGATATCGAACACGTTGTTCCAGACCGTGAATACGGTTTCCGGTAGACCGGCCGCCTCGTGCATGCTGAGCGGGGAGGGTACAGGCAACACCGAACCCTTGTGAGCTACGGCGTATTCCGCATAGCCCCCACCGGGGACCAGAGCGACCACCGCGTCCCCAGGCTTGAGACCGGAATCCTCAGCGCCGTCGCCCGACTCTTCGATCCATCCGGAGACTTCCAGGCCAAGCGTTTCCGGCGCGCCGGGCGGCGGCGGATACTTGCCGGCGCGCTGGATCAGATCCGGGCGGTTAACCCCGGCGGATGCAACCCGGATCAGCACCTGGTCGGGTCCTGGCGCAGGCCGGTCGATCTCATGGATCGTCAGCGGCTCGCCGACCGTGCATGAAACCGCGCGCATCTTCATTTTGGACATTTGCCGTCTCCGGGGCGTATGGTTGCCGAGCTGGATCGCCTGTTTGGTGCGTCTTCCCCGGCATGGTCAAGCCGGGTTGGTCCTGACCTTCAGGCCGATCGCGCAAACGCGTGATGTGGGTCGGGCGAAAGAAGCCCGCGTTGCGGGTAACTGGAGTGGAGGAGACGCAAGATGGACGAAGAACCGATCACGGCGCGCAAACGGCTGCTCGAAGACATGTCTATCGAGGAGCTGAAGGAGAAAATCGTTCAACTGACGAGCGAAATCGAAGACTGCAAATCTGCTATACAGAAGAAGGAAGCCTCCCGTCAGGCTGCGGAAGCCGCCTTTTTCAAATCCTGATCCGAGACGCAGATCTGGCTGGCGCGGGACTTGCTCAAGTCAGGGCGCCGGAAACGGCCGGAAAGGCGGGAGCGGGACGCTAATCCTCTTTCAACGACCAGCAGCGACACTGTCGCCGCAACACAAGCGAGCATCAGGATTTATGCGCGACGCAATGACTTCTCAGAATGCGCAACCGGGCGACTGGAAGGCCCGTGTGCGCGAGTTTGCAGGATCTGAGGTTTTTGACCGCCTGTTCCGTGACGGCATGGGACTAGTTGAGGTCGCCGCCGCCTATCTCGATGGCAAGGGCCGCGAGGACAGCCGCAAACTCGATCGCGAGCTTGCGCTGGTCTACGCAGCCGAAAGCATGGAAGTCACGACCCGTCTGATGCAGTCGGCGTCCTGGCTGGTCGTACAGCGGGCGGTTCGCGAAGAAGACATGACGGTCGAAGAGGCCGGCGATGAAAAGTACCGCATCGCGCCGATCGAAGAGGTTCACCCGCTGGACCGCAAGGTCCTGCCGCCGGAGCTTTGCACTCTGATCGATCAGTCGCGCGCGCTCTACGAACGCGTGTGGCGTCTCGACGAGGCGCTCTATTCAAGCGACACGGCTCCGGGTGAGAACCTGGTGATGAAGCAGATAGACCGCTTGAGGACCGCAGCCGAAGGCGGCGCCTTCGATCCGCTCGCCATCTGGCGCGAGAAGTAGGGTCTACTTCACGAAGCCCTTGAACTTGTCCTTGAAGCGCGACACGCGTCCGCCGCGATCCATCAGGTTGCGGTCGCCGCCGGTCCAGGCCGGATGCGTACGCGGATCGATATCGAGCGTGATCGTGTCGCCTTCCGCGCCATAGGTTGAGCGCGTCTGATACGTCGATCCATCCGTCATCGTGACGTTGATCATGTGGTAGTCGGGGTGACCGTCTTTTTTCATCGTTCAAGGCTCCCGGGCGGCGCGCGCAAATCCTGGCGCGGGGCGTCCCAGCTGGAAATTGGAAGCGCGGCTCTTACCTGAAACACCGGGATCATGCAAGGCTGGCGCGGTTAACGGTCGAAACGGCGCGGACGGGCGCGGGAGAAACGAAAAAATGAGCGAGAACAGCGCCGAATTCGATCGCGCCGCCAACGCCCAGGAATGGGGCGGAGGCAGCCCGGACCGCCCGCGCGGAAAGTCGCTCCGCCCGTTGCTGGGCCTGATGCCGTACGTGAAGCGTCACCACCTGATCGTCTTTCTGGCCGCGTTTTTCCTGCTGCTCTCATCGCTTCTGAACGTCGGTATCAGCCTGCCGCTTCGCCAGATCGACACCCTCGACTTCGACAATATCAGCGCTGGCGACATCAATGCGATTGGCTTTGCGTTCGTTGGCATCGCCGTCTTCTGGGGAATTTCGTCGTCGATCAGGTTCTACTTCTTCTCGCGCTTCGGCGAGCGGCTGTCGGCCGACATCCGCTCCGATGTATACGCCAACCTTCTGAAGCTCTCTCCGGCGTATTTTTCGCGCCTCAAGACAGGGGAGGCGGTTTCTCGCCTCACAGCCGACGTCACGCTGCTCGACACCTTCTTCGGATCCACCTTCTCGATGGCGATGCGCTCCATCGTGACATCGATTTTCGCGCTAGGATGGATGTTCCTGGTGAGCTGGAAGCTCACCCTGATGTTGTTTGTGGTGACGCCCTTCATCGTTCTGCCGGTGATCGCCATCGGCAGGCGCGTCCGCAAACTGTCGGTCGCAGCCCAGGACCGGATCGCCGATGCGGCCGCCGAAGCCACCGAAACGCTGGACGCGGTCGATCTTGTGCAGGCCTATGGCATGGAGGCCGAACGCGAAAATCGTTTCCGTGACGCCGTTGAGCGCGCTTTTCAGGCTGCGCTGAAACGCATCAACGCCAGGTCGCTGCTCACCGGCGTCATCATTGTCCTGATGGTCGGCGGCCTCGCGGGTGTGATCTGGATCGGCGCGTTGTCGGTCCTCGGCGGCGACATTCTGCTCGGCGAATTCGTGCAGTTCGTCTTCCTGTCGATGATCGGGGTCGGCGGGTTCGCCACCGTCGCCGAAGTCATGGGCGATGCGATGCGTGCCTCCGGCGCAGCGCAACGGATTTCCGAGATCATGGCGGAGGAACCGGACATTGCGCCGCCCGAAAATCCTGTCGCCTTGCCGTCAAACAGCGCCGGCCATGTCCGGCTCGAAGGTGTGTCCTTCACCTATCCGGGCGCAGCGACCCCGACCCTGTTGGATGCTTCCATTGAGGCGCGGCCCGGCGAACTGGTCGCACTCGTCGGACCATCGGGCGCAGGCAAATCGACTGTGTTTCGACTTCTGTTGCGCTTTTTCGACCCCCAGACAGGGCAGGTCATGCTCGATGGCGTCAATGCCCGCGACGTCGATCCAGCCGACTGGCGCTCGAAATTTTCCTACGTGCCGCAGGACGCGCCCGTGTTCTCGGGAGAAGCTGCCGGGAACGTCAGGTTCGGCAGGACAGATGCGACCGACGAAGAAGTGCGCGCAGCGCTTGAGCGTTCCGAAGCGTGGAATTTTCTTGAACCCCGCGGCGGTCTCGCTGCAGAGGTTGGCGCGAAGGGGCGGCAGCTGTCTGGCGGCGAGCGCCAACGCATTGCGATCGCCCGCGCACTGGTGCGCGGCGCGCCTGTCATGCTGCTGGACGAGGCCACTTCTGCGCTCGACGCTGCAAACGAGCGGCTGGTGCAAAAGGCGCTCGAGCAGGCGGCTCAGGGCCGCACCAGTTTCGTCATCGCGCACCGTCTCGCGACCGTCCGTAGAGCAGATCGAATTGTCGTGATGGACAAGGGTCGCGTTGTGGAAGAAGGCGACCACGAGAGCCTCGTACGAGCAGCTGGCCTCTATGCGGAACTCGCCGAACTCCAGTTCGCCAGCGGATAGAGCAGGGTGGGTAGATCGATGAGAACTGCAGTCGCAGGCGTGCTGATCCTGCTCTCGGGTTGTGCAACCGCGCAGTCAGCTGGCGATGAGCGGCTGCCCGACCCCCTGGAGGCGGGTTGGAAGGGCCAGAAGGTCTGCGAGGTGATACAGGACAATGAAGCTGTCCGTGTCCTGCGCTGTACGTTTCCTCCTGGCGTCGGCCACGAACGACACTTTCACGCCCCCCACATCGGCTACGCGCTGAAGGGTGGAACAGCGCGCATCTGGGACGCTACCGGCGAGCGTGAGGCGACGACGCCCGACGGCTATTCGTGGTGGACGCCCGAGCGGTCAGTTCATGAGAACCTGAACATCGGGGACGAGACGTCGATCTACCTGATCATCGAGCCCAAATCGGCCGACTAGGCCGGCTGCCAAAGCTGGATCGGGTTTCCTTCCGGGTCCTTGCAGGTGGCGAAGCGCCCATTGGGATAGACTTCCGCCTCGATCTCGACCTCGGTTCCGGCCGCCCGCAATTGCTCCGCCATGGCGTCGAGATCGCTCACCCGGAAATTGATCATCCATTGCTTGGTGGGGTCGCCAAACATCGCGGTGGTCTTTGGAAAGGGGGCAAAGACGGTCACGCCGGCTTCCGTCGTCCAGGCCTTTCCGTCGTAATCCTTGGGCACCAGATCGACGCCCAGATTGTCGGCATACCATTGCGCCAGCTTCTCCGGATCTTCCGACCGGAAGAAGAAGCCGCCAATGCCTGTTACTTTCTGCATTAGAGATCCCTCCCACGCCGACGACTATGGCGCGCCGGCGCGGACATGGCAAACCTGATTGTTCAGGAGTTGCGCTTTGAGCCTTCGCGCAGCCACTTCGACTTCGCCGGCACCTTGCCCTCCAGCCGTTCGGTCAGCTTGGTAGCGATCGACGGATTGCCTGCGACCAGACTGCCCGCTGCAGGGTCGGAACCGCTGAGCCCGTTCACGACGCCTCCAGCCTCACGCACCAGTACGATCCCGGCGGCGACGTCCCAGCGCGAGAGATTACGCTCCCAGAAGGCGTCGAACCGGCCCGCCGCGACCCAGGCGAGGTCAAGCGCTGCGGAGCCGAACCGGCGGATCCCAGCAACTTCATGGCGCACCATCACCATCTCTTCGAGGAACTGCTCAAATCCATCGACGCCCAGCTGAGGAATGCCGGTAACCACCACGCATTCCGGCAGCTTGCGCCGGCTCGCGACTTTCAGCCGGCGGTTTTCCAGCCATGCGCCTTCACCGGTCTCCGCCCAGAAAATCTCGTTGCGCATCGGATCGAACACCACACCGGCGCGCAACTCGCCCTCGCGCTCCAGCCCGATTGAAATCGCAAAGTGCGGGACCGAATGCAGGAAGTTCAACGTGCCATCCAGCGGATCGATGATGAACCGGTGTGTCTTGTCGGAGCCCTCAATGGCGCCGCCTTCCTCCAGCAGATAGCCGTAGCCCGGACGCTTCTTCTCGAGGAATTCGTGGATGATCTGTTCGGCCTTCTTGTCCGCCGCAGAGACGAAGTCGGATGGCCCCTTGCGCGATACCTGCAGGTTTTCGACTTCGCCGAAATCGCGGACCAGCCGCCGCCCGGCGGCGCGAGCGGCGTCGATCATCACGGAAACAGTGGGGGAGGGACGAGACATGAAAATCCAATATTCTGCCGGGACAGGCCGGTTAGGCGTACGCGTAACTCCGGTCAAGTGACGTGCACATGCTCACGATACGCCCGCGCACGCATCCAGGACACGGTTGAAGGCTGCGACCGCTTCGGCCGGACCTTCGGGATGGTTCCATACGCCGGAGGATACCGCGACGAAATCCGCGCCAGCCTCCGCCAGCGCGCCGGCATTCTCAACCGTGACGCCCCCGATCGCGACACAGGGAATCTCAATCATCTGCTGCCACCATTCCAGCAACTCAGCTTCCGCGCGGACGCTGACGGTCTTGGTTTCTGTCGGATAGAAGGAGCCGAAAGCGACATAGTCAGCGCCGCGCTCGCCAGCCTCCAGAGCCAGATGGCGCGAGTTGTGGCAAGTCACCCCAACGATGGCGTCGTCGCCGAGTAGGCGCCGCGCGTCATCATAGGAGATATCGGACTGCCCGATATGGGCCCCGTCGGCGCCGACCTCACGCGCAATGTCCGGACGATCATTGATCAGCACGGCAACACCCCGCGCCTGCGCCAGCGGAGTGATGCGGCGCGCCAGATTGATGATGTCTTCATCTCGCGCTGGTGTTCCGTCACGATCCTTCAGCCGAATCTGCAGGCTGGCGACATCCCCGCCATCCAGCGCCCGTTCCAGCAGACTGGCGAATGCATCGATATCCTCAACGACTGGCGGCGTGAGCAGATAGAGGCGGCAACGGCGATTGCTGGGAGACGACATGTCATGCTCGTTGCCTGATCACGGCGACCGGTCAAGTGCGGCCGTCGTCAGCGATTGAGGTCGCGCCGGCCGGAGCGGCCGCCCGGGCTCTGATCGTTGCTTGGTCGGAATCGGGCGCCGAACGATCGGTCATCGCGCGCGGCGGTTTCCTCCGACGCTCCGTCCCCAGACGCGCGTTCGCGTCGCAGGAAGGGGGAAGCGCTCTGCCAAAGCGCGTCGAACTCTTCCAGCATCACGGTGTGGTAGCGCGCGCCTGCAGTCGCATGGATGCTGGGGCTGTCGTTTGCAGCGCGGCTGAACTGGTAGGGCGTTGCGACTACGGCCTTCTCCGTGATGACGGCGTAGGACAGCGGAACAGCGTCCTGCGCGAGCCGGACGGATATTGCGAGATCCAGTCCGTCCAGCTGGCAGAGGTGCTTCCAGGCCTCGCATGCGGCGTCGATCTCGTTGCGGACGCTTAGCGTGCGGTCTGCGTCGCGCGAACCGACCAATGCGCCGATCCCGGGATTTCCCGGCGCAGTTTGCAGGATCCGGATGTGCAGGTCGTGGCCTGACCGCGACTTGACCAGGTCAATCATATCGGGGTGGCGCGCGAGCGATGCATTGGCGACGCCCAGTATGTCGATGCGCGAAGAAGCTTCCCGCATCATCGCCATGCGTTGATCGTATGTGAAGTCACCCCCGCGATCGAGCAACAGCGTGTTGGCGCCGCTTGTGACGTTGCGCGGCATGGCCTTGCGTATGGAGAAACCTTCCTGGACGGGCGGAGAATCGCCCTGGAATTGCACCACCGCGGCATTGAGTTCGCGAACGCCGGCTGCGCTGAGGATGGCGTCGGTGTCGATCGAGTAACTGATCACCAGCGCGCCCCGCGGCTGTATGGCGAGTTCCGCCCCTTGCTCAATCATCAAGATCAGCGGTCGTCCGGCGGCTTGCGCAATCGCGACCTGGCGCTGTGCACGCTGCTGGGGGAACTGGGCTTTGCTCAGCTCTGCGACAGCCGGCTGCGCGAGCCGATTCCGCTGCTGGTGCAGCCCTGGTGTTCCGAGCGCGGCCTGGTGCGGCCGTCGCGCCTGCCGGGCAAAGCGTTCTCGCAGCGGCTGTGCGTGGATCGCGTCGGCGAGCGCCGCCTGCTCTTGTTCGATCGCCAGGCCCAAACGCGCTGATCCACCTATATGGGTCATTGCCCTAAACCAGCGCGTTGGACACAGTAAATTCAAGTAGTCGACCACTCTGCCATGACGTCACAGTTCGACGAACTGGTCTCACAAATCTATCTGGCCGGCGCCGGACTGCGAAGCTGGTCGCTGCCGCTGCGCACCCTCGCGGACCTGACCGGCAGCCGCCACGCCCTGCTGCAGGCCAGCAGTCTGCGCACCTCGCCGGCGCCGCTGGTGTTCCTGCAGGATGACGGCGAGCTCGACCACAGCCTGATCCAGCACTACGGCGACTACATGGAGCAGGTTGGCGATCCGCGCGTCGAGTTCGCGGCGGCCCTGTACGCCGCCGGCCAGCCGCGCGCCTTCAACGATGCCGACTTCCTGGACGAACGGGACATGGCCCGCCACTCCTACTATG
>JBHIWT010000020.1:0-28346 GCA_041987265.1 Hyphomonadaceae bacterium | reverse complement strand
GAAAAGGGGCGCCGGGGGAATTGGCTCGATTATTGCATCGCTTATAAACCGTTGGGCGCCGGTGCGCCCGCAGGTCGCAAGCTTCGAACGAACGGGCGATTGTCGTGCTGACCGAGAGAATTCCGCGTATCCGGCGCACCTACAACAAATGGGTCGCCAACCAGACCCTGGAGGATTTCGCGCTCCGCTTCACCGCCTATGGCGTGCGGCGGTTCTCCTCCTCGCGCATCGCCAACACCGCCATCGGCGCGGTCTCCTTCCTGGCGCTGGAAGCGATCGGCGGCGCGATCACGCTCAATTACGGTTTCACCAACGCCGCGCTCGCCATCCTGGTAACGACGACGCTGATCTTCTTCGCCGGCCTGCCGATCTCCTATTACGCCGCCAAGTTCGGCGTCGACATCGACCTGCTGACGCGCGGCGCCGGCTTCGGCTATATCGGCTCGACCGTCACCTCGCTGGTCTATGCCAGCTTCACCTTCATCTTCTTCGCCATCGAGGCGGCCATCGTCGCCACCGCGCTGGAACTCGTCTTCGGCATTCCGTTGCCGGTCGGCTATGTGATCAGCGCGCTCGTGGTCATCCCGTTGGTGACCCACGGCGTCACTTTCATCAGCCGGTTCCAGGCCTGGACCCAGCCCTTCTGGATCGTTCTGCAACTGGCGCCCTTCATCTTCATCGCCGCCCAGAGCCTGCAGCCGGTGCGCGACTGGACCGGCTATACCGGCCTGCACGGCGCCTCTGACGGGTCCTATTCGATCGCGCTTTTCGGCGCGGCCTCGGCCGTCCTGTTCTCGCTGATCGCCCAGATCGGCGAGCAGGTCGACTATCTGCGCTTCCTGCCGCGCCGCAATCGGGGCAACCGGCTGCAATGGTGGATCGCGATGATCAGCGCCGGTCCGGGCTGGGTCGTCATCGGCGCGGTGAAGATCTTCGCCGGCTCCTTCCTCGCCTTCTACGCGTTCCGGGCGGGCGTCGAGTTCAAGGAAGCCTCCGACCCGGTGCACATGTATCTGACGGTCTTCCGCCAGATGGTCGCCTCGCCGGAGCTCGCGCTGGGACTGACCGGCATCTTCGTCGTCATTTGCCAGTTCAAGATCAACGTCACCAATTCCTATGCCGGCTCCATCGCCTGGTCGAACTTCTTCTCGCGCCTGACGCACAGCCATCCCGGCCGCGTCGTCTGGCTTGTCTTCAACGTGCTGATCAGCCTGCTGCTGATGGAGTTCGGCATCTACAAGGCCTTCGACCACATTCTCGGCCTCTATTCGATCATGGCGGTCGCCTGGGTCGCCGCGCTGGTCTCCGACCTCGTCATCAACAAGCCCCTCGGCCTTTCGCCACGCCACATCGAGTTCAAGCGCGCCCATCTCTACGACATCAATCCGGTCGGCTTCGGCGCGATGTCGCTGGCCGTCGCTGCTGCGCTGTTTGCCTATTTCGGCGCCTTCGGCGAGACACTGTCGACGCTCTATTCCTATGTCGCACTGGTCGTCGCCTTCGGCATGGTGCCGGTCATCGCGGCACTGACGCGCGGCAAGTTCTACATCGCTCGCGAGCCGACGCGGGATTGGGGCGGGCAGAACACCATCGAGTGCTGCATCTGCGAGTACCAGTTTGACGCCGAGGACATGACCCGCTGCCCGGTCTATTCCGGCCCGATCTGTTCGCTGTGCTGTTCGCTCGATGCGCGCTGCGGCGACATGTGCAAGACGAACGCGACGCTGGGCGACCAGTTGCGCGTCTTCTCCGAACGCTATTTGCCGGAAAGCGTCGCCTGCTGGGTCGGCTCCAGTCTTGCGCGCTATATCACGCTGATGGTGCTGGTCGTGTCGGTCATCGGCATGGTGTTCGGCCTGATCTTCGTCCAGTCGACCATCGACGGATCGATCCCCAAGGCCGCGATCGCGCTGACGCTGACCAAGCTGTTCGTCATCGTCTTCGTCATCACCGGGATCGTCGTCTGGCTGTTCGTGCTGACCCAGGACAGCCGCAATTTTGCCGAGGAGGAGGCGCGCCGTCACACCCAATTGCTGATGGCGGAAATCGATGCCCACAACGAGACCGACCGGCAATTGCAGCGCGCCAAGGAGGCCGCCGAATCCGCCAATCTGGCCAAGAGCAAATACATGGTGGGGCTGAGTCACGAGTTGCGAACACCGCTCAATGCCATTCTCGGCTATGCGCAACTGCTTGAGCGCCAGAAAGGCGAGGCACCCTTCATCCAGAACGCGGCGCGCACCATCAAGCGCTCCGGCGAACATCTGGCCGGCATGATCGAGGGCCTGCTCGACATCTCCAAGGTCGAGGCCGGCAAGCTCGAGATCTATCGGCAGAAGACGGCGCTCAAGCCTTTTCTTGACCAGCTCGTCGACATGTTCGCGCTACAGGCCAAGGCCAAGGGCATCCGCTTCGATTTCGAGGCGAGTTCCGCGCTGCCCGACCATGTCTACACGGACGAGAAGCGGCTGCGGCAGATCCTGATCAACCTGCTGTCCAACGCCATCAAGTTCACCCGCCAGGGACATGTCTCGCTGACCATCAATTACCGCAACCAGATCGCCACCTTCATCGTCGAGGACACCGGTATCGGTATCGCGCAGGAAGACATCGAGCGTGTCTTCCTGCCCTTCGAGCGATGCGAGATGCCGCCGGGGTCCGAGCAGGAGCCGGGCACCGGGCTGGGGCTGACCATCACCCATCTCCTCGTCGACATCATGGGTGGCGACATCGTCGCCGAAAGCGAGCCAGGCAAGGGCACGCGTTTTACCATCCGCCTGATGCTGTCCTCGGCCGGCGAGGGCGAGGAGCAAAAGGCGACGCCGCGTACCATTTCAGGCTATGCCGGGCAGCGCCGTACCGTTCTCGTCACAGACGACAACCCGGCCCATCGTCATCTTGTCGAGGATTTCCTGCGGCCGCTCGGTTTCCGGGTCGTGGCGGCCGAGAACGGCCATGCCTGCCTGTCGGCGCTGGCGCTGCACCGGCCCGATCTGATTCTGCTCGACATCTCCATGCCCGACCTGTCCGGTTGGGAGGTGGCGCGGCGCGTACGCGAGCGGCATGGGCCGGGCCTGCCGGTCGTCATGCTGTCTGCCGATGCCGGATCGGAACGCAACCGCCCCGAATTCCGCAATCTGCACGACGGCTATCTCATCAAGCCCTTCGCGCTGGACGCCATGCTCGACGTCGTCGGCACGCTGCTGTCGCTGGAATGGGTGCACCAAAATCCGGGCGAGGAGCCTTCCGCGGATGTTGCGGTCTTCGGCAGCGACGAACTGCCGAGCACACGTCATTTACGCCAGCTCTATACGCTGGGCGAGGCCGACCTGGTGCGATCGGCCAATGCCGTCCTGTCCGAGATAGAGACGACGCGGCCGGACACGGCCCGCTTCTGTGCCCATCTGCGCAAGCTGATCAATGGCCACCAGGTGCCCGAATTCCTGGCCGCAATAGAAAAGGCGCAATCCGATGCTGCTTGAGCAAGAGACGACATCGGTTCTGCTGGTCGACGATTCGCCTGATTCGCTAGCGATGCTGACCGATGCCCTGAACCTTTCCGGCATGCAGGTCGAGATCGCCCATTCCGGCCGCGAGGCCCTCAACGCCGTCGATCAAAGTCCGCCCGACATCATCCTGATGGACGCGATGATGCCCGGCCTGGACGGCTTCCAGACATGCCAGATCATCAAGGGCGAGAAGGGGCTGGAGGATGTTCCGGTCATCTTCATGACGGGCTTCGACGAGACCGAGCATGTCGTGCGCGCGCTGGCGTCGGGCGGCGTCGATTTCATCGCCAAGCCGGTGCCGCTCGATGAGTTGCTCGCCCGCATCAAGGTGCATCTCGCCAATGCCCGCAAGGCGCGTTCCGCCCGCAAGGCGCTCGACAGAACCGGACGCCGCATCGTCGCCTGCGATCCGGGCGGGGCGATCCTGTGGACCACGCCGCAGGCCGCCAGGCTGCTGACCCGCGCCGGCCTGCGCGCCGATGAGGGCGATCGCCTGCCGTGGGAGGTGATCGACTGGCTCGGTGCCGGCGGCGAAGATGACACCGGCGCACTGCCGGGCCTGCGCACGCGCAAAGCCGGCGGCGGCATCGAATTCCGCCTGCTGGAGCGCGCGCGGGACGGCGAGATCCTCCTGCGGCTGATCGACTGCGACCAGGGCACGGACGAGGAGCGGCTCGCCGGCGCCTTCGGCCTGACACTGCGCGAGGCGGAAGTGTTGCTATGGATCACCCACGGCAAGTCGAACAAGGAAATCGCGGAAATCCTGCAGATGTCGCCGCGCACGGTGAACAAGCATCTGGAGCAGATTTTCAACAAGCTCGGCATCGAAAACCGCACCGCAGCAGCCACCATTGCCGTGCGCATCCTGTGGACCGAAACGTGAAGGTCAGGGGTGAAAGCGGGGGCAACCAGTCGGGAAGTCTACTTGCCCGAAGAGCTCGTTTACTGAAGTTTTCAGGTGCGAAGTCGTGGAACAAACGCGATACACTGCTATTCGGTTCTGTTGACCAAACGTAAACCATGGTCTCATTTCGTCTGTTTATCAACGTTTCCTAGAAGGTTTCGAGGTCAATATCCTTCCCAGAAGTTTTGGGAACCCGGATGAGAATTCGAACCATCCTGCTTGTCGCGTTCTGCTTCGCGATCCTCGTGCCAACCGTGCTCTATGGAGTGTGGTCGTATCGGCATGCGGTTCGCCAGGAGATGGCGGACGTCGAGGATCGTCATCTTCTCATCGCCGAGAATTTGGGTTCCGCGCTGGAACGCTATCACGATGATCTGGTTTCTTCGGTGAAATCGATCTCGGCCGCGATGGTCACCGGAAATCGCGTGCCCCGCATGGCGCAATTGATGCGCGGACTGCATGTCAAGGCGGTCTTCATCGTCGACAAGGACAGCGGCGAGGTGCAATCGAAGACCGGCCCCGGTCCCGCCGCCGAAACCGTTTCCGAAGCCGAACTCGCCATGGCCCGCTCCAACGCGAGGCTGGGCAAGGCCGTCTTCTCCCCGGTCATCGCCGGGCTGCACGGCGGCAACGAACTCCTGATCGTCCTCGACTATGGGCGTAAACTCGCCATTGCCAGGCTGGACACCGCCTATTTCGTGAAACTTGCTGGTGCCGTCGCCTTCGGCGAGAAAGGGCATGCTGCGATCGTCGACCGGGAGGGCAACATCCTCGCCCATCCGATGGCGGACTGGATCGCCGAGCGCAAGAATATCGCGAAGATCTCGGTGGTCCAGCGCATGATGGCGGGCGAGACGGGCATCGAGAAATTCTATTCGCCCGCGCTTAAGGGCGACATGATCGCCGGCTTCACCACGGTTTCGGGACCGGGCTGGGGCATCATGGCGCCGCAGCCGATCTCGGAACTCTATGCCAAGGCGCTGTGGCAGTATTTCAAGACGCTTTCGGTACTGGCGACTGGTATCTCGCTTGCCTTCCTGATCGTCGCCTGGCTGCTTCGCTCTTTCCTCAAGCCGCTGGAAAGCATGGTCCGTCGCCTGAGGATGAACGCGGAAACGGGGGAACTGGGTACCGTGCCCGTGCAGTCCGGCCTTTTGCCGATCAGGGAGTTGACGGATTTCCAGCAGGCCTACAATCACATGGCGACGCAGGTCTCCGAGGCGCATGGCAGGCTCCACGAGAGCGCGTATCGCGACTCGGTCACGGGGCTTCCCAACCGGGGCCGCTTCAATGTGCTTGCAGAAGAGATGGTCCAGGCCGACCTTCGCGAAGGCGTCGGTGGTGTCCTGATTTATCTCGATCTCGACGATTTCAAGGAAATCAACGATCTGCACGGCCATGATGTCGGTGACGACTATTTGCGTCACTGCGCCGAAAAACTGGTCGCGACCTCGAGGATCCATTCAGGCGCGATGCAGGACCGGTTCGGATCGTGGCATGAACGCGGTCCCCTGATCGCCCGAATGGGAGGCGACGAGTTCGCCTTGCTGTATCCCGGTCTGGAGGGCGATCTGGAGATTCAGGATTTCCTTTCGAATCTCATCCGCGAGATACGCCTGCTTTCCGACGAGATGGGTGTTGGGCTGACTGCAAGCGCGAGTCTTGGCTGTGCGGTTTACCCGAAGGATGCCTCCAAGGTCGACGACCTGATCAAGCTCGCCGACATCGCGATGTATCACGCGAAGAAGGAGGGCAAGAACCGCACGCGGATTTACGAACAGGCGATCGGCCGCCAGACGACTGCCGAGATTCGCCAGGCGGTGCTCGACGCCATTCGCAATGACGAACTGGTGCTCGAATACCAGCCGAAGGTCCGCGCTTCGGACTGGAAGCCGTGCGGCGCCGAGGCACTCGTGCGCTGGAATCATCCCGAACGCGGCCGTCTGGCCCCCGATCTCTGGCTGCCCTCCATCATCGATTCCAAGGTGATCAGCCGTCTCGGCGAGTGGGTGGTCGAGCGCGCGCTCGAGGATCGCCCGCGCTGGGCGGACGCAGACAGCGAGCTGAAACTGGCCCTCAACATCGGCGCGCGCCACTTCGTTTCGCCGGGCTTCGCCGAATGGCTCGAGAGCACGCTTGCCTCCGCCAACATCGACAGCAAGCGCGTCGTGATCGAGATCACCGAGGACACGCTGCTGACGGCCGACGACCGTGCCGACGGTGTTCTGAACCGGCTGCACGATCGCAAGTTCGCGATGTCGGTGGACGATTTCGGCAAGGGCTATTCCAACATTGCCCGTCTTGCGCAGCTTCCCGTCGATCAGCTCAAGATCGACCGGTCGATCGTCGCCGGCGCCATGCGCGACAAGCGCGTGGAGGGCTTTCTCCATTGCATCCTCGATCTCGCCCGCGCGCTTGACTGCGAGACCGTCGCAGAAGGCGTCGAGACAAGGGAACAGGCGGAATTCATGTCGAAATGCGGTGCCGACATCCTGCAGGGCTATTATTTCTCGAAGAGCCTGCCGGTGGATGAACTCGTGCAGTGGCTCGCCGATCACGCCGAAGGGCGCGATCACGACACCATCGAGCCGATGAAGCTTGCCGTCGGACTGCGCTAGATGAGCATACCCATCGCAAAACCCGGTCGGGACGGCTCCAGCCGTGCCGCCTTGACGGCGGACGACACGAGCAATGCGTCTGGCTGGCGGACGCTGCTGAAGTTCAACCTCGTCATGGCGCTGCTCTATGCAGCCGGTGGCTGGCTCGGTCTCCAGCTTGCGGTGCCACCGGGCTACGCCACTGTGATATGGCCGGCCTCGGGCCTGGCGGTTGCCGGCGTGATGCTCTACGGACGCTGGCTCGCCATCGGTGTTTTCCTCGGCTCGTTTGCGGTCAATTGCTATGTCGGAGGCGCGATCCAGGCCTCGGGCGTCAATGTCGTTGCCGTCGCGATCGCCATGGCCATCGCCGCGGGATCGACCCTGCAGGCCGTCGTCGCGGCTGAACTGGCGCGCTATCTCTTCGGCGTGCCGCTTCGCCTCGGGAAAATTCGCGATATCGCCCTGCTGGCGATCGTCAGCGGGCCGCTCGCCTGTGTCATTGCAGCCTCCGTCGGTGTCGCGACGCTCTATACCGCCGGCGCGATGGGTGGCGGCCAGATCATCGGCAACTGGCTTACCTGGTGGATCGGCGACACGGTCGGCGTGCTCGTCTTCTTCCCGCTTGCCCTGCTCAACCCATGGCGTCCCTGGACGCCTGAATGGGCCGGACGTCCGACGGCGGGTTTCAGCGCGCTGGCACTCGCCTGCATTCTGGTTCCGCTTGCCGCCACCTTCTATTCCTGGATCATCACCAGCGAGATCGTCTACGACCGCAACAGGACGGCCTTTTCGCGGCTGGCGGCTGACAGCCAGCAGGCGCTGATGTATCGGCTGGAATCATATAGCCAGAGTCTCGATGGGGCCACTGGGCTGATCATGTCGTCGAAAAAGGTGACGCTCGACGAATGGCGCACCTATGTCGACACGCTGGACATCGCGAACACACTGCCGGGTATCAACGGCATCGGCGTCATCGAAGCCGTTCGGCAGAGTGAACTGGCCGACTATCCCGCGAAGGTTCGTGCCGACGGCGTCGACATGACCATCAAGCCGAAAGGCAATGCCTTCGGTCATTTCATCATCAAATACATCGAGCCGATCGAAGCCAACCGCGAGGCGGTGGGCCTGAACATCGGTTTCGAGAAGAATCGCTACGATGCAGCCGTCCACGCGCGCGACACCGGGCGGTCGACCATCACCAAACGTATTTTCCTGGTACAGGACCAGACGCGCAGTGCTGGTTTCCTGCTTCTGCGGCCGCTTTACCAGGGGGCCACGCTTCCGGCCACGCTGGAAGACCGCCAGGCCAAATTTCTGGGCTGGGTTTATGCGCCTTTCGTTGCGCCACGCTTCATGGCCGATTTGACAAGTGGTCAGGGCGAAAGCTTCGAATTCAGCGTCTATGACGGCGCCAGTGACAATCAGAACCAGCTGATCTTCACGAGCCGAACCGGCGAAGCGGGCGCGGACAAACCCGCCTTCCGTATTGAGCGCACGCTGCCGGTGATGCAGCAGGTCTGGACGATCGTCTGGGAGAGCACACCTGCCTTCGAGGCGCAGGTCACCAGCTACGAACCCGTGCTCGTCCTCGCCGGCGGTCTGTTGCTGTCGATCCTGTTTGCCGCATTGGTCCTGTCCTTCGCGCGCCGCGAGGATTCGATCCGGATGCTCGTCGAACAAAAGACGCGGGAACTCACCGCGAGCGAACAGCAGACGCGCTCCATCGTCGACACGGCCATGGTCGCGATCATCCTGCTGACCGAAGACCGCAAGATTGTCTCGATCAACCGTGCCGGCCAGACAATGCTGGGATACGGCGCCGACGAGGCCATCGGCCGGCAGCTTTGCGACATCATGGGCGGAAAGGATCTCATCGAAAGAGAAATGACCCGCCTGCTCGATCGCAATGCGGAAGCGGCAAGCGAACCGATCAGGATCACCAGCAGGAACGGTGCCCCGCTCTATCTCGACGTGCAGATCAATCCGTGGCTGAGCCCGGACGGCGAGAAACATCTGACCGCGATCATCCGGAACGTGACGTCGGAAGTGCGTGCCAACCGGGAACTGGCCGGACTGGAGCAGCGCTGGAAAAACGCGCTGGAAGGCTCCGAGATCGGTGTCTTCGACATCGACCTCGCCACGCAGAAATCGATTGTTTCCGTCAAGTGGAAGGAAATGGCGGGCTTCGATGCCGATGAGGAAATCGACGCCCAGAAGGAATGGCTCGCCCGCGTCCATCCGCACGATTTGCCGCGCGTCATGGAGGCCGATCGCGCCTGTCTTGCCGGCGAGACCGAGCGGTCCAGCACCGAATTCCGCTTCCACCGCAGGGATGGCAGATGGATATGGCTGCGCTCGGATGCTGTCGTGATCGAACGCGCCGACGACGGCACGGCGCTGCGCCTGATCGGTACGCAGCGCGACATTACCGAACTCAAGGATGCAGAAGCTGCGCTCAAGGCCAGTGAGGAACGGTTCCGCATGGCGATCGAGAATGCGCCGGTCGGCATGGCGATGGTCACGCTTGAACGCAAATGGATCAAGGTGAACGCCGCGCTGTGCAAATTGCTGGGCTACAGCGAGGATGAACTGCTGGCGTTCGATCCGTCGATGATCGTCGCCCCTGAAGATTTCGACGATCCCGAACGCCACGCGGAAAAGCTCATCGCCGGCGAGATCAGGAGCTATCAGCGCGAATTGCGCATGCGCCACAGGAATGGCAACTACGTATGGGTGCTGTTGAGCGTGTCGCTTGCCCGTGACCCACACAGTTCGCAGCGCTATTTCATCTCGATGATGCAGGACATCAACGACCAGAAGGAAATGGAGCGCCTGAAGAACGAGTTCGTGTCGACGGTGAGCCATGAACTGCGCACGCCGCTGACCTCCATTCGCGGTTCGCTGGGGCTGGTGCTCGGCGCAGGCGATGAAGCGTTCTCGGCGGGCACCGAAAAGCTCCTGAAGATCGCGCAGAGCAATTGCGAGCGCCTGGTGCTCATAATCAACGATATCCTCGATCTGGAGAAGGTCTCGTCGGGCAAGATGCGCTTCGAGATGCGCGAGGAGGGCATTCCCGATCTCGTCGAGCAGATCGTCGACGCCAATGGCGCCTATGCGAAAGAATATGGCATCGAACTCGCGGTCACCGGCGAGACGCCGGAGTGCCATGTGCGCGTCGACCCGGATCGCCTGCACCAGATCGTGGCGAACCTCATCTCGAACGCCGTCAAGTTCTCGCCGAAGGGCGCCACCGTGCGGCTCGCCAGCGAATTGCGTGACGGCGCGATCCGGATCTCGGTCAGCGATGAGGGACCCGGCATTCCGACCGAGTTCCGGGGAAAGATCTTCACCCGCTTTTCCCAGGCGGACGGCTCGGCGACGCGCGCCAAGGGCGGCACAGGGCTCGGCCTCTACATCTCCAAGCAGATGGTCGAGCACATGGACGGTCGGATCGACTTCGACAGCGTTCCGGGTGAGGGCGCCACGTTCTGGATCGAACTGCCGGTGCTCGACCACGATGCGGGAAACGTGACCGACGACGAAGCACAGAAGCGATCGGCCTGAAGAGGGCCGCGCTTTCGCGACCCGGGCGTCAGGTCCCGGCTCCCGGTCAGGTCAATGAAACTCAGACGATGGAGATTCTGTCGCGGCCGGAACGCTTGGCGACATAGAGCCCGCGATCGGCCGCGCCGATCAACTCGTCGGCCGACCGCTCGCCGGTGCCGCTGGTGACGCCCGCGCTGAAGGTTGCCGTGAACAGGCCATTCTCGCCCTCGAATTCCAGTTGAGAGACGCGCGCGCGTATCTTGTCCAGCACCGCGGCCGCGCTTTCGGCATCGGTATCGAGCAGGATCACGCCGAATTCCTCGCCGCCATAGCGCGACACCACATCGGTCTGGCGCAGCCCGCCGACCAGCGCGTGCGCCAGCGCCTGGATGACGCGGTCGCCGATCTGGTGGCCATGCGTGTCGTTGATCGATTTGAAATGATCGATGTCAACCAGGGCAACGCTTACCGGATTGCCGTTGCGCTTCGAGCGTTCGACCTCTCCGGCGAGCCGTATCTTGAAATTGGCATGGTTGACCAGCCCGGTCAGGCTGTCGCGCTCCATGACGTCGCGCAGGGCGACAGCGCGCTCGGCACGCAGCTTCACCCGGGTGACGAGATCGTCCAGGTTCACCGGCTTGGCGATAAAATCGTCGCCACCGATGCGCCGCGCCAGATTCTGCCGCTTGCTGTCACGCTCGGCCGACAGGAACAGGATGGGCAGCGACATGTAGCGCCGGGTCTGGCGCACGATCAGCGCAACCTCCAGCCCGCTCGCCCCGGGCATGTCGATATCGAGCAGCACGAGGTCCGGAGAAACCGAGGCGATGCGCTCCGGGACGTTGCGTGGATCGGTCTCCACCGTCACCGTCATGCTTTCCGCCTCCAGCACGGCGGCATAGGTTTCGGCGGCGAGTTCGTCATCGTCCGCGACTAGTATGGTGAAGGTCTGCGATTCCTGATCGCGATACCCGGTGAGCCAGGCTTCGACCTCCACGAGATCGTAGGGCGCGCCGACCACGGCCTCGACACCGGCGCGCGCCGCGCGCAGCCGGTAGCTGAAATCGGGTTCCTCCGCCAGCAGGATGACCGGTGTCTTGTTCGCCAGCTTCCGGCAGAGTTCCAGCTCGGGATCCGTCGCGCCATTGATGATGACGGCAAGCGCGTCCTTGCAAACCGTGCAGGTGTCTCCGGTCAGGACGAGATAGCCCAGGCCGGAAAGCTTGGTCTTCAACCCGCTCGCATCGCCGGGGTCGAACAGGCACACGATCCTGGCCTCGTTGTCCTCCCGTGTGGCGCGCCTTTTGGCGGCGGCGGGTTTCTGCTCGGTCATGCCTGCCTGCAATCCGTGTTTCTGGTCGAGCGCGACATTCATTGGTTCGACCCGGGGGGGTGTCCGGTTTCGCCAGATGCGACCTGATCGTCACCGGTGGCGGAGGCAATGGAGGTTCGAATATGATCCGTCAACGCGCGAATGCCTCTTGCGGCTTCACGGTCTGCGCAATCCGTGTCGAGATGCTGCTGCAGTTCGGCTGCGTGCTCCGACAGATCCTCGAAACCGAAGACCGAGCCGGAGCCCGCGAGACGATGCGCCCGCGAGCGTGCCTCGACGCGGGCTTCGCCGCTGTCTTCGGGTGAATCGAGCTGCGCGCTCAACCGGCTGAAGGTTTCGGCGTCGTCGAGGCAGCGCTCCATGAAGCGTGTTCTCAGCGCTTCGATGCGCGCGGTGACTGCCTGTTCATTGCCTTGCATCGCTCAATCCTTGAATTCCACGCCGACGCCATTGCCGATCTGCCAGCGGCGGACGACGCGTCTGGGTGGTTCGCCCGACCCGACGATGCGCAGCAGGAATTCGTCGGGAATGGAGAAGTGGCTGTCGAAATGCAGTCGGGCGCCGCGATTCGACATGTCCTTGATGGCGCAGTCGATGGCGGTGTCGAGGCTCTGGATCAATATCTGGCCATGCTTGAGCATGCGCCGCCGCGGATCGTGCCGGCGCTCGGTCAATTCCTCGAAGGGCTGCGCATCGTCGCCATCGGTGCTGTCCCCTCCAGGCGATGCGGCATCGGCGGTGATCGAGGATTGCGAGACGAAGGCAATTGAAGGCTCGTTTTCGCTGGCCCGTTCGAGCGCGCCGCGTGCAGCCATGGCGGCCTCCGTCAGCGTTTCGCCGTCGGTGGGGCAGATGGCGCCGGCGATGACCGGCACCAGATTGATACCGACCCGCTGGATCTCGAAGCGACTGGTGAGATCGCGCGCAAGGCCCTCGACCACACGACGCATGTCGCTTTTGGCAAGGGCGTTGCCCGGCACGCAGACCAGCACGTCGCTGTCGAGATGGCCGACACATTTGTAACTGTCGGTCGCGCTCATCAGGTTCTTGGCGAACTTGTTGAAGGCACGGTCGGCGATGTCGCGCCCAAGCTTTTCACGAAGTCCCGCGAGGCCGCGAATGGTGACCGCCAGCACGAATTGCGGGTCGCGCGGTCGGGAATGGTCCTCGAGCCATTTGGCGATATGGGCGGCGCTGTGCAGCCCCGTCGTCGCGTCGAAGCTCAACTGCCGCCTGAGGCGCTCGTATTCTTCCGTGCTCTGCTTTTCCTGTTCACGGCGCTCGATCGCGCCATGGATGGCCGCGCTCAGCTCGTCGGCATGCAGATTGCGCTTGCTGACATAATCGCTGAAGCCGATCCTGAACGCCTTGGTCGCGGTGCGTTCGCTGCCTTCACCCGTCAGCATGACGATCGGTGGCGCGTCCTTCATCTCGACGACCAGGGAATGGCCGATCACCAGCCCGGTCTCCTCGCCGAGATTGTAATCGAGCACCACGCAGTCGATGGGCTGGGAGCGCAACAGTTCTGTGAGCTCGGAGCGGTTCCTCGCGCGCGCCACATGCAATTCCCTGTCGTCTTCCAGACACAGGGAAATCCTCTCCAGGAAGAGGGGGTCGTCGTCGACAACTGCTACGTGTCTCATCTCAAGCACCCAAGCTCGGCAGACAGTCTGCCGCTTTGCGCAGGCCCCAAGCGCATTCACGTAGAGTTCCGCCCGCTTCAGGCAATGTCCGGGTCAAGATGCCGGACGGCTTTCAGGCGGCGAGGGGCCAGTAAGCGTTGTTTGGTTTAATGTTTCGTAAACAAGGGGTTGCGGATCATCGCCAACCCCAGCGTTCACGCCCAAGCCTTCACGCATGCGCGGCCGTGGCCGTACCCTCCAGAAACGACCTCGCAACATGTGCGAGCGTCATCGGGTCGAACGGCTTGGCGATCACTCCGCGCGCGCCGAGCGCGATGAAGCGGTCGACTTCGTCCTGCTGCGTTTTGGCGGTGATGAAGACCACGGGAATGTCGGCCGTCGACTGGACGGACCGCAGTTTGGCGAAGGTCGTCGGACCGTCCATCCCTGGCATCATGACGTCGAGCAGGACCAGTTCCGGCTGCCAGTCGCCGGCTACTTCGATCGCGGCAATGCCGGAATCGCAGGAGCGGACCTGGAATTCGGGATCGAGGCCGAGCGCCATCGTCGCGATCTCGCGGATGTCGTCGTCGTCGTCAACATAGAGAATGCGGCTGCTCTTCATCGTTCGGACATCCGCTCGCTTGTTTCAGGGGGGGGTGGCGCGGAATGCAGGCTGCGACCCGACGGCCGGTCCGGCCGGCTCGCAGTCAGCACACGTACTAGCGTCGACTGATTAAGGTTTGGTTCACTCGATGCGAGCAATTCGAGCCGCTTTGCCCGCTTCCCGATCATCCGGTTGCGCCATTGGCGATATGATGCAGGACAGGCGCTTGCGGGCGTTTGAAAGCCGGGCCCTGCTCAGGGGGCGCATGGTCGCCGGCGCCTGGCGTCGCGGGTTCTCGAGCAGCATTGCACGAAGATTCCCGGCATACCGCCGGCGGCGCGGGCGCCGCCGGTGATATTTACTCGGCGGCTTCGAGCGGTGCCAGCTTGTTCAGCGCCTCGGCACAGACATCGAGATGACGCGGCGCCAGATGGGCATACCGCAAGGTCATCGCCAATGTCCGGTGACCGAGAAACTCCTGGATCCGCTTGATGTCGACGCCGGATTGGGCCAGCCGCGAAGCGCAGGTATGACGCAGAATGTGCGGCACGACCTGCGGGTCGGATGACAGACCGACCTTTTTTCGCGCCTTGAGCCAGGCATTGCGGAAATTGGGGTAGCGCACCGACGCGAAGGGACCGGCAGGAAAGGATCGCTGGTTTTCGAGCACTTGCAGTGCCCGGTTCGTCAACGGAACCGACCGGGGCGTATGAGCCTTGGTCTCCCAGAACGTCGCGGTCTTTTCGTGAATGTCGGGCCATCGAAGATTGATCGCCTCGCCGATGCGGGCGCCGGTATCGATCAGAAATCGCCCGAGATTGCCGAATGTCTCGTCCTGGACGTCAAGTGCGGCGAACAGGAACATTTCCTCGTCCCTCGAAAGGAAACGAATGCGGCCATTGCGTTCGGGAAGTTTCTGAAAATCGGGCAATCGGTCGATACCGCCGGCGCGGTAGTGCTTGCGGAGCAGTTTGGACATGGCGGCAAGCTTGCGGTTAACCGTCGAGTTCCGGTTGCCCTTGTTGCGCAGACTGCCGACCACGACATCGATCATGTTGTTGTCGATGGTGGTAATCCGGTTTCGGTCCAGTATCTCCTGCAACTCATAGACATAGCTTTTGCAGGCTTTTTTATGGGTGCCGGGCTCCCAGAGGATTCCGGAATAAGTGTCCCATAAATTCACTAGTGTAGTCTCATGCATGGTTGAGCTCCCCAGACCCAAGGAGTCAACTATAGCCTTATACCGCGCCCAGATTGCAACCTGTGCGCGATTTTTTTCACGCATTGCGAAGTCGGCTATTGTCATTCCTGGATCGGTTTGGGTGATTTTTCTTGATTAAATACAACCCGTTGGATCGACAGAGCCCCCAGAAATCGACCTCCTTTCTTTTTTTGACAGGGCGCGTGGTTTGCGCGTGGGTTACCCTTTTTGCCTCGTCTGGTAGTGATATCCGCCAAGAAATCACTCCGGTTTTCTGTTGTCTGGGGCTTCGCGTCCCGCATGGGAGAGCCGCTTGAAGCACCCGGATACTGCATTTGCGCTGGCGACGTTTACGTCTGCCCGCACAAGTCCAGAATTCTGCTGGTCGAGCACGCTGAAAAGGCGTTTCGGTGAAAATCGAATAATGAAATCACTTTTTTTTTAGATTTTTCAGGGGTGAAGAAGCCCGGGTTTCCCCGGGCCTCGACATTTTCTTTTTGCCTGTTCCGACCAGATGATCAGAAGGAGCGGACTACGCGAAGCGACCAGCGACCGAAGTTGCGTCGCGTCGATGTATTCTCGTCATCGTACGAAACCGCGGTGTATTCCGGCTGGATCAACAGGCCCGGAACAACATCCCAGGAAAGGCCGAGAGTCCATGTTTCGAAGCTGTTGTCGGTGGGATTGGCGTAAGTTCCCAATGCCGGATCTCCACTGCACGAAGCCGGTCCGCTAGCGCAGCCGAAATATGTTTCACCGAAATACTGGTCATCATACTGACCGTAACCGCCGAACAGCGTCAGGTTGTCGGTCAGATTCATTTTCGAGGTCACGCCCCATGCATGACCCTTGACGTAGTCGGTCTCGCCATCGTCGGCCATGTACCAGCCGCCAATCGCAAAGCCGTTGGTGCCGAAATCGTAGTCTGCACGGAGTTTGTAGGCTCCGGCAGATTCCGACGAGTCGTAGTAGTAGATACCGGCCAAGTACCAGCCGCTGCCCGAATAGGTCAGGCCGGCATAGACATCCGGCTGCCCCGCTTCGCCTGACACTCCGCCGTCTTCGATACCGACCGTGGCCGTCCAGCCATTGGCGGCATAGGTATAGTCGAAGAACAGACCGTTGCGGAAGTTGTACGGGCCGTCGAAACGGGCGTTGTAGTAGCCGTACGAACCAGCAGTCGTCCAGTAATCGTCAGCGAAACCGACGCGGAAGCCGGCGAGGCTGATGACTGCCCAGTCGACGACGGCGTTGGCCGAGGACGGACCTTCTGAAAGTGAAATGGCATCGCCATGATCGCCTTCATCAGAAGCCGCGACGAAACGAATGCGCGAAGCAAGCGTGCCGTACTCGGTTTCGTTGTTGGCGTAGACGTTCAGACGAGCGCGGTAGTTGAATTCGTGCGACGACAGACTATCGTAATAGGCTGGCGACAGATATTCGTTATATAGAGCTTCGATATCACCGAGAGTTGGAAGGTTCGCACCGTCGCGGAAGCCAAGAGCGAGCAGGCTCTCCGCCTTGGTAAGGAATCCGTTCGCATCGAACGAACGCGCGTTATACGCTCCCTTCCCATCATGATAGTGGGTTGCACCGTACTGAATGCGGACGTCGCCGCTGAACTTGATGCAGGTTTCCGTACCCGGGATGTACCACCAGCCAGCGCCGTAGGCATCACAGACGCGGACATATTCCACCGGCTCCGGCTCGACGATGATTGCATCGGCTGCGCGGGCGCCGGAGACAGCGACGAACACCGCCGCAGAACCCAGAAGAAGGCTCTTGAGTTTCATTGTCCTGACCTCCAGTCATGTCAACACGTAGAGGTTGAAGGAGGCCGCCGGAGCAATCGTATGAAACGTGGTGTTTCAATGAAGGAATGAGAACGGCGAAATGCCCGCCTGGCTCAAGCCAGGCACCGACCGAAGAGAGGCCCCAGGGCGGCGACGAGAAGTCAGGCAATGTCGAAGGGTTTGGTGAGCCTCATCGAGGCGGCACCCAGCTGACAAACAGCCCGCCAGTGGATAAGGGCGCAAGCGGCGCCAGCCAACATTCTGGCCGCGCCCGAGCAGGCGATGAACGAAGCGAATTTGCCGTGAGTGAAGCAATGGCGGAGAGCCGGGGAGAAACTTTAAACTCTCTCTTTGACATTCTGGCAGACTGGAACCACCAACTCAAGCACGCAAAAGTCGACTTCCAGGGACCACGCCCATGAGTGGTCCTTCCCAGAAAACCGGGGCTGGACGGCCAGCCCCGGTGTCCATCCGTTTTTCAGAATCCGAGCGGGCAGCGCTTTCAGCGCGTGCCGGAAATCTGCCGATATCCACCTACGTTAAGCGGGTGCTTTTCGGCGTGGATATGACTCCGCCGCGTCATGCCGCGCGGCGTGTCGCTCCCGAACGGGAGTTGCTCGGTCGCGCGCTAGCCGTCCTCGGGAAATCCCAAATCGGCGATAGCCTGTCGCGCCTTGCGCGCCTGGCGGAGATGGGTTCGCTCTACTGCGACCCCGAAACCCTGGCCGGGTTGCAACGGGCCTGTGAAGACGTTCGCGCGATGCGAACAATGCTCGTGCAGGCACTCGGGAAGGATGCGACGAAGTCGCCGCCTGCGGCCTTCAATGAAGCGGCCGGAAGGAGATATCATCGATGATCCTCGTCGGTTCGCAACGCGGCGGGGCGTCGAACCTCGCCCGGCATCTACTCAATGCCATCGAGAACGAACATGTAACCGTGCAGGAGCTACGCGGCTTCGTCGCTAACGATTTGCACGGCGCGCTCGCGGAAGCGCATGCGATTTCGAAGGCGACGCAGTGTAATCAGTTCATGTTCTCGCTGAGCCTCAATCCCCCGAAGGGGCAAGAGGCCAGCCTTGATGCGATGCTGAAGGCCGCCGACAAGGCGGAAACGTCGCTCGGGCTGCAAGGCCAGCCCCGCGCGGTGGTGGTGCATGAGAAAAAAGGCCGTCGGCATATTCATGTCGTCTGGTCGCGCATCGATGCCGACAGCATGAAGGCGGTGAACCTGCCGTTCTTCAAGCAGCGCCTCTCGGCACTGTCCAAGGAACTTTATCTTGAGCACGGCTGGGAACTGCCTGAAGGACACAAGCAGAACGGCTGGAAGAATCCGCTGAACTTCACGCTCGCCGAATGGCAGCAGGCGCAACGGCTCGACCTCGACCCGCGCGAAATCAAGCAGATCTTCCAGACGGCATGGCGGCAATCGGATTCAATGCGCGCGTTTCGCGCGGCGCTGGAAGAACACGGCTACTGGCTTGCACGTGGCGACCGTCGCGGCTTCGTCGCGATGGATTTGAGCGGCGAGGTATTTTCGGTGTCGCGCTGGACAGGCGTGAAGACCAAGGAATTGAGCCAGCGTCTCGGCGACCCGGAAAGGCTTCCAGGTGTCGATGATGTTCGAACAGGTGTCCACGGTCGCCTGACGGGCCGCGCGCGCGAGTACATCAAGGAAGGTCGCGAGACCCAGGCGCGCGAACTCGCACCCGAGGTGGCAACGCTGCGTGAGATGGTGAAGGCGCACCGCGCGGAACGGGCGAAGCTGGAAAAGGCCCTTGAACTGCGCGGCCTCGCCGAAACCAAGGCGCGTTCGGCGCGACTGCACAATGGCATTCGCGGCGTCTGGGAGCTACTGACGGGCAAGGCGCGCGCCATTCGCCGCGAGAATGAACGTGAAGCGTTTCAATCTTTCCTGCGCGACCGCGACCAGCGCGAAAACCTCTTCAAAGCGCAGTCCAAGGAAAAGAAGGCGGTGCAGGACCGCATCGCCTCTCTGCGCGCGCGTCAGGGCGTTGAGCGCATGCAGCTCGCCGGAAAACTCGCCGACGTGCTGCGCCTGACATCCGGCAGTCGCGCGCCGCAGCGCCAGCGCGACGCATCGCATGAACTTGAGATGTAGGAGAAAGGCCATGAACAGTTTGATGAAACCAAAAGCCGTCGGCCTGCCGTTCGTCCAAGGCGAAAAACAAACCACGCCACTCGGCACCGCCCAATGGCAGGAACCGGGCGAAGAACATCGCTACGAGACCGGCGATCTCTGGGTTGGACATTCCCCGACTGGCATGCCGGTCGGTCTCAGGGATGACCGCCACGTTCTGCTGGTCAGCGGTGCGCGTGGTGGCAAGGGCGCGTCGATTATCGTTCCCAATCTCTGCGCGTGGCCCGGCTCCGTGGTCGTGATCGATCCCAAGGGAGAAAACGCAACAGTGACCGCGCGCCGTCGCGGCAATGGTTCGCCCTATGCGCGCGGCATGGGACAGATAGTGCATATTCTCGACCCGTATCGCGAGGTCGGTACGGAGGAATGCGATTTCGCGGAGTATCGGCGCTGTTTCAATCCGCTCGACATGTTGCGCACCGACGACCCCGAAGCGGTGGCGATTGCGGGGCGCATCGCCGATTCCTTGACCCAGGTGGAATCGTCCAAAGACCCGCACTGGGAAGAATCGGCGCGGACGCTGGATCGCGACGTGACATTGTTTGTCGCTTCAAGCCCTGAGTTTAAGCCCGAGGAGCGCAACCTTGTTACGGTGCGTCGTCTGTTGCGGGCGGGAGATTTCAAGCGAAAGGGCCTGGCCGAACTGCTGGACGATGCCACCTTCGTTTCGGGCTACGAACTGCTGTTCAAGGCGATGCAGAAAAGCGATGCATTTGACGGCGTTGTCGCCGAAGGCGGTGCGCACTGGCTTGACCAGTTTCGCGAAGCGCCGCGCGCCTTTGCCTCGGTTGCTTCCGTTGCCTGTCGCGGTCTTGATTTCCTTGATGACGGGCGGATGCGCGAATGCGTTTCACGCTCGGATTTCAAGCTGTCGGATTTGAAAACCGATCCGAAGGGCATGAGCTTGTATCTGTGCCTGCCACAACGCTTCCTTGAAACCCAGTATGGCTGGCTGCGCATGATGGCGACGCTCGTCATCGGCGAGATGGAACGGGTCAAGGCTAAGCCGAAATCCGGCCATTCGCTCCTGATGGTGATGGATGAGTTTCCTGCGCTCAAGCGCATGCGCGTGATTGAGAATGCAGCAGCGCAGATTGCCGGGTTCGGCGTCAAGATGATGTTCGTCGCGCAAACGCTGGCGCAGCTCAAGGATGTTTACCGCGACAATTGGGAAACGCTGGTCGCCAACGCGGGTACGAAGCTGTTCTTCGGCAATGACGACCAATTCACGCGCGACTACGCCTCGAAGCTGGCGGGTGACATCGAAACAATGCGCGAGTCCGGTAGCGCCAGCGAAACGCGCGGGCGTACCGACAGCCGTTCGGCGAGTATGACTAACGGCCAATCCGACAGCACCACCTTTGGCATGTCGTCGGGCGGTTCCATGGGGCCGAAGGGTGGTAGCGGTAGCCACAATATGAGCTACAGCCACACTAGCGGGTATTCGTCCAGCGCCAGCGTTACGCATGGCGTCAATGAATCGCACTCGCAAACAGCCGGAAAGTCGGAGACCTTTCATCGGCGCATGCTCATCACTCCGGACGAGGTTGGCAGGCTGTTCAGCGATCCGGCGGTGCCGCGTGTGCTGGTGCTGCGGTCAGGTTGGAATCCGATGGCGCTGTTTCACGAATTCTATTTCCGGGAGCGGCGGTGGCGCGGCTTCTATGATCGGCACTGGGATTTCCCCGCGCCTATCACGCTCGAGGCGCTGCCTGCACTGGAAGCGAAGGAAAGAGCGGAAGCCGAGACGGCGCGGCGCGAGGCAGTGGCGGCATCGAAACGCGAACGCCTTAGACGGGAAGCGCGGGAACAGGACGAACGGGTCCGTGCCACTGAACGAGCCAGACAAGACGCAGTTCGGCGAGAGCAGGAAAAACTTCGCGCGGAAGAGGAAGCGCGGCGGCGACACAGGCAGGAATTCATCGACGGTGTCTGGTCGCACATGGAAGACATGTTCCCGGCATATCTCGGGATCGCGCTGCTCATCGCGGTGTTGTCAATTCCCGCTTACATCGCGCTTGACTTCATTTGGTGACCAAAGGCCTTTTCAAGACTGTGTCGCAAGCGTTGCGAGGTGATACCGGGGGACAGCGTTTCCCGACGCGCGAGCTGCCAGAAGACATCGACGTCCTCGGGCTCCCAGCCCATGCAGCTTACCAGAATATCCATGATGTTCCGGCGGGTGAGCACGACGGTTTCCCGTTGTGCTCGTTGGGCCTTTGCGGCGCTCATTGCGCACCTGCCGGTTCGGCGGTGTCAGCGGGCGGCACTTCGCGAAGGCAGATGCGGCCAACCACGGGGTACGAGTCGAACACCATGTTGATGCCCTTGCCGTCCTTGTTGGCCCATCCGGCCCCAACCCGAATCCAGCGGGCCTGATCGTTGTCGCCAATCACCTGAAAGATGGTGTGTGTCGGCGGTTTGGGTTTTTTGTTCTCGTTCATTGTCGTCTCCTTTTGTCTTGGCCCGGCGAAATGCCCGGCCTTATGGGGACGAAGAGATCGTGTCCGTTGGGCGCGGGTCACACCGTCAACACGGGAGCGCAGCGAATGAAGCGGGCAGACGGTTGACCCATAGCGCCCCGGCGCGTTCAGGACCCATGCCCTAAGGCCGATGCATTTCCGGCCAGAGCCGTGGAGACGCGAGCGAAACTGAAACCCGGAACCGATGTACCTGATGATCTATGCGGAGACAGGTCAGGCCCACATGCGGGATGCGATTTGGACCTCTTCAGGACCAAGGGCTTGCAGATAGATCGCCGTCGTTTCCATCCGTGCGTGGCCGAGCCATTTCTGCACGAGGTTGAGCGGAACGCCGCAACGAATGGCGTGCAGTCCAAAGCCGTGACGAAGGCCCTTCGGCGTCGCGTGAATGCCGTTCGCCACCTCCACTGAACACATGACTTGTTTCACCAGTGCCCATGCCCTGCTGCGGGACAGCGACCAGAGTTTTCGGTCGCGATGAGCGCATCCGGCGCAATGCACCAAAGCAAGCTCGCGGATGAGGTCTGGCGGCACGGGGATTTCGCGGACAACTGGCGTGCGGCAGCGCCGCTTGAGCGTGGTGATGGCGATAAACCCGGCATCGGTCTCAATGCCGCGCACCGTGAGCGCAAGCGCTTCGGAGATGCGGCAACCTGTCCAGGCGAGCGTTAAGCATAGCGTGCGCAGTTCGGCGCGCTGACAGCGCCATGCCGCATCGATGAATCGCGCGCGTTCGTCGGGCGTCAGATATTTGCGCTGACCTGACTGCGAATAAAGACTTGCCTGCCGCGCATGCGCGAACGCCATCCCGTTCCCTTTCTCCGGCAATCCGCCCGGACTGCTCAGGTGGGACGCGACAGTTTTGCCTATTTCGTTGAGTGCATCGCCAACGCCTTGGGACTCCTGCCCTTTGGGGTTGGCTTGAGTAGAATTCGTAGCAATTTCTTCAGCAATAGGCAACTGCAAAGGCGCAGAATTCCTAGCGATTCGACAGTATAGGCAAGACTGTCTCGCCTTTTCGTCTGATGCAAAAAGAAGAACCGGAGCCTCGTGCAAGATATTCGCCGGGGCTCTTTTGATTCCGATGCAAGGACAAAGGGAGTAAGCCATGTCCGACTTGGAAGCCGTTCGTCGCCAGGCAGAAGAAAATCACCGTCGCAACCAGCAAACCCAGATGGCTACCGAGCAGCAAATCAGCAGCTCGACGCTGCGTGAAGCCTACAACGCGCAGCTCTCATGGGTGCGCAACCAGTCCGACAACAAGAGCTGACCTGCCGGGCCGTGTCTGTTCGGGACGCGGCCCAATTTTTCAAAGGAGAACGAGTGAATGAAAAAGGTCGTGTTTGGCCTGATCGGCGCGGGTGCTCTGCTGCTCGTGTTCGGCTTCATAATCTGGAACATCAACGCGCCGAACTTCGAGGCGCTGGCCGCAAACAGCCCCGAGAACTTCTCGCCGGGACAACTCGCCGGATTCTATCGGGATTGCTTGTTTGGCTCGCAACGCGGCATTTGCCACGCGGTGGGGTCGGAGGGCGTGAAGTTCGTGCCGTTCATCAACATCGCGGGCATTCTGCTTTCACTCGCGGGTGGCGGCTTGTTTCTCTTCGACAGGCAGAAGGCTCGCCGTGCATAGTCGGTGCTATTAAGCGCCAACTTCTTTCAGAATAAGGACAATTGCCGGGCCGCCGTTTCGCGCTTGCGCCAGAATGGCAGCGCGGCGTCTTGTTCCAGCCACGCCAAGGCATAGGCGACCGGACCGCCGAAATCCTCTATCTCCGAGGCATCGGTGTAGTAGGATTTGTAGCCTGTTTCACTGATGGGTAGCTGCGCGCCGTCGTCCGACTTGATTTCCAGATGGCCGACGTAGCCCGAACCGTCTCCGGTGCTGTATGCATTGGCTTTCCAGCGAATAGTGATGGCGAAGCCGCGCCAAACGGCGTGATGGGTTTTGGTCCTGCGTTTCATTGATGTGCTCCTTTGAAAGATGGGTTGCGCCATGCAACCCAACTAGCCAAGCGGCAATGAGCGGGGGTGGCCGGCACAGGCCGGAAACGCCGGATGGTGCGGGCTGGAGACAAGCGCAGCGCGGGCGACGACACGGCCCGGCGGCTTCCGCCCAAAGCATCGCGAAGGGTTTAGCCTTGATGGCCTGGGGGCCGCAGGCCCCAATCAAAGCAGAAGAAGTCAGCCGAAGGCTGTCAAAACAATGCACGAGGGATGGAAGCCGAATGGCGGCAGACGCCGTAGGCGGCTCCGTTCACGACAGCCCGGCCCGAAGGGCGTGCCATATTCTGGAAATTGAAACATGAAAACATAACAGGAACAAAAAGCTCGCGAATGTAGCAAATGCGCCTATACTCAACTGATGGACAAAAGAATCACAGACAATCAGGTTCTTGGTGAGCTGGGCGAGACTGCGGTTAAGAAAATCGTTCTCGAAACAGGGTTCATTTATGAACCCAGGGGTAGGCTGGAGGCCGGAACTGACGGGCTGATTGAGTTACGTGATCCACGTAGCGGTGCACCGCTAGGGAAACTTTTGGGCGTTCAGGTCAAATCAACCGAAAGCGGACAGTATGTCCGGGAGACAGATAGTACGTTTGAATATGTACTTAAGTCGGAAGACCTAGCGTATTGGCGCAAATACAATATTCCGGTCATCATCGTGCTGTGGCGGCAATCAGACAGTTCAGCCTTTTGGAAGGATGTATCCGATAGCCAGCCCGGCGATGAACGTCGTCTCAAATTCGATAAGGAAGATGATTTATTCGATCCTCGTTGCGCCGACCGTTTGGCAGCGTTGACGATTGATCGACATACGCCCGGTGTTTATCTCCCACCGCTGAATTCGGGCGAGGATGCCATCGTCAACATGATGCGTATTCGGCTGCCGGAGGAGATATTTATTGCGACATCCCCATTTGGCTCGGGCAGAGACGCTATTCCTGATCTCTTGAAGCAGAGGAATACCCGCTTCGATTGGGTTATTCGAAAGCGGCGATTTGTTTCCTTCTTCGACCCAAGGGAGTTTGGGACGCGCGCCATTGTCGACCTTGATCAGGTCGAAGCAATAGACACTGCGCTTCTTGCCTTAAACGACGATCTAGATGACACCAACGATACGATTGAGCTCCTACGCCGCAGTGTCGAACGGCAGACAAAAAATCAGTTGAGCCACCTTCCAAAGGAAAGGCTATTTTATTTCCATTCGCTGGGTGAGAACAAGTCGCGCAAATACAAATACGCCTCAAGCGTCAAAGAAGCATCGGCGAAAGTCGTCAGTTACTACGCAAACAAGAAGTTCCCCGACAAACCGGGCTATGTGCGGCATCATGCGGCTAGTTTCCGTTTTGAACGCCTCGCGGATGAATGGTTCATTGTGATCGAGCCGACTTTCTACTTTACGCGCAACGGCTTCGTGCCGCATCCATTTCCAGGTGCATTGCTATCCGGAAAGAAGCGGCTCGAACGCAACGCGGCAGTGCGGGGCCAGGTCATTATGTGGCAGGAGCTTCTTGCGCAGAGCGCCGTGCAAAAGAACGACCTCTTTGAACAATCTGATGCCAGTGATCATCTGCTCGGATTTGAGCATTTGCCGCTCGTAGAGTTGGAAAAGGCAGTCCCGGAAGAAACGTGGAACCGTACTGACCCCCGTGCCAAAGAAATGGAAGCCGAGGACTTGTTTGCGGAGGGTCTTTCCGCATGACCTTCAAGACGCGCGTGTTCGATGAACCTATGCTGGAATTCGGGGATGGAGGGCAGCATTGCGACCCTCGACAGGGCTTGCGCGAGTTCGGGCCGCTTCAGCCCCGCTCAGGCGATGTCGTACGGGTTGGTGTTATTGGAACCGACGACACCGTTTCTGGTTTCACTGATTTTCTTGGCGAAACTGGACGCGGAATCGAGAGCGAAGGCAAGCAGCTCATCAATCTCAATCCGGACTTTCCGGGCTTAGGTAACCAGAATCCTTTTCGGTGCAAATTTGAAGTGCCAAATGGCGCAACCATCACGATGTCTCGAAGTCAGGTGAACGACATTCGAGCGATAGGCAGACATGATGAGGCGGTGCAGCAGGCGGTGGAAATGATTTCACAGCAGTTGATAGCGTTGACCGAAGGCAACGCCAAGCCTGACGTGATTGTGCTGGCGCTGCCGGTCACCCTGATTGAGAAGCTGGTGAACGCAAAAAGTGAAGACGCGGAAAACGGCGAGCAGGAAGATGAGGGCAATGATGACGGGGACTCTCTGCTTAATTTCCGTGATTTGCTGAAAGCGAAAACTCTACATCTTGATGTGCCCACTCAGATCGTTTGGCCGGATACTTGGGATGATGCCGCCAAGATTCCCCGCAAAGTGAAGCGCGACAGCAGCCGCCAAACTCAGGCAAAGGCGACCCGCGCATGGAACCTTCTGAACGCCCTCTTCTACAAGGCAGGAAAAGTACCTTGGCGTCTACGACCGGACGAGGCAGGTCTAAGGACAAGTTTCCTGGGTATTGGCTTCTATCGGGATGTCGATGGTCAGCAGTTGTGGACCAGCACAGCGCAGATGTTTGACGAACGGGGGCGCGGATTGATTCTGCGCGGCGCTCGAGCACAAACAGAATCGAAGGGCCGTCATCCATATCTGACTGCGCAAGACGCGGATGATTTGGTTGCTCAATCGATAGCTGCCTATAAAGCACATCATCGCCATGTGCCTGCACGCATCGTTGTCCTGAAGACCTCCCGATTCAGGCCCGAAGAGGCGGAAGGAATCGATGCCGCTTTGCGTCGGGCCGGAATCGAGCTGAGCGATCTGGTCTGGGTCCAGGAAAGCTCGCCAATTGCCATATTCCGTGATGGAAACTACCCGGTGTTACGGGGCACGTTTGTTGATCTTCGGGGCAAGGGACTTCTCTACACGCGCGGTAGTGTTCCGTACTACGGCACATACCCGGGACTGCGCGTGCCACGGCCTTTGTTGCTGGTTCCGCATGAGAACTGTGACAGTGCGATGGTAAAAATCGCAGAAGAGGTGTTGGCGCTGACCAAAGTCAATTGGAATAGCACGCAGTTTGATCAGAAGTTGCCCGCGCCGATAAAGGCTGCGCGGGAGGTTGGGCGCATATTGAAGCACATTGATTTTGGAACGGCAGTTTCACCCGATTTCCGAAAGTACACATAGCGTAATAGAGGCCGGCGGCGGAGGCCAATTCGATACCTTCTGCACGCTAACGCCGCCGGACACGTCGAGGCTTTCGTTTCCTGAGCGTAATCGCAACGCCTCTTTTCGTGCGGAATTCGAGTAACATTCCTGCCAAGCGCTCGGGGTCGTCAAAAATGCCCTCCATGATCAACTCCCTGTCGCCCGAGGTGCAATCGAAAACGCCGGACATCAACTCTTTGACGTTGTTGGAGCTAAGAGTTTGCGGCTGCTGAGACGGATGTGCGAGGACTTCATCGGCTGAGATGACTCTGGTACCGTCTTCTCCGTACAGCCAGACGAATGAGCCTTTCGCCGACCGCCAGACAAGTTTCTCACATTGTTCGTGCAGTGCCTCAAGTTCTGATTTTGGCATCGCTTGATCCCATTTGGACTGAACAAAGAGCCCTTTTGCGATTTCGCTCTCTGGGCCGCTGAATTTAATGCCGATGTATAAATCGGCCCCGATCTGCTTTTCGAGCGAGCGGGGGCCCTTGTCCGGCATCTCCTGGACAATGACGCGGACCTCATGATCCATGAAGCTGCTGCCATTCAACGTCTGCTCAAGCGACTGGGCGATGCGCGACGTAAGTTGGTGTTCCTGGGTCAAGCGCATGCATTGTTCGCGCACAACCTTATCGACAGCGCTGCGCATGGCTTCCGAAAACAAATCTCGCAAGTAATCATTTTGTCGATGCATGGACGGTCGCTGGCCGGGTAGGAATCATTGGTGAGAAAAGGCGCGCTTCGGCGTAATCTTTCATCCGGAAAAGTATGTCAGGCCCTCCGATCTGCTCATAACGAAAATGTTCCTGATTGAGTTCGGTCAGATCTATCAGCATCCTGCCAAACTCAAAGCGTCGACGATAGCGCTCATTCATATGCCAACGCGGTTCTGAGATGTCGTGCGCGAACGCATTGCGGATCTGATACACAACGCTGATAAACTGTTCGTCCTCCGAAACAATCTCGTTCGGAAGCGGGATTCCTGCTTCCTCTCGGGCTCGGTTGAGCGTAATGGCGGCTGCGCCGAAATGGATGCTCAGGTTGTTCTCGAAAAACAGAATGAGATCATCATTTGTGTCGAATATCTTGTCCGGCAGGACAAGTAACATGGTCCCCTCTTTGAAGGTCAAGGGGATATCTAGTGCATCCAAATCGATGCGGCCCTCTAGCGCATAATTGTAGAGCTTCCAGGCTGCCGCCAACTGGCCGAAGGCGGTACTGAGGTATTTCATTGGCCGCCCCCGTTTGTAAAGCGTCGCTTGACAGGCGACATGCTAATTCTATATCATTAGTCTATGAGGATTCGGAACGTCGTCCACAAAGGGCTGCGTCGGCTTATCGAATACGACGATGCCAGCGGGGTGCAGGCGGCGGTAGCTGACAAGCTGCGTCGCATGATCT
>JBHIWT010000019.1:0-28814 GCA_041987265.1 Hyphomonadaceae bacterium | reverse complement strand
ATGCGTTCGTGATAGATGTCGATGTAGGAGAGATAATCCAGCTGCTGCAGGACGAAGTGACTGGGATCGTAGAGCAGGCAGGCGCGCGCGTGGTTGCCGACGCGCTCGAGGAACATTTCGTATGTGGCGCCGTCGAACAGATCTTCTCCTGGATGGATTTCGTAGCAGACGTCGCAGCCCGCGTCCTCGAATGCATCCAGAACCGGACGCCAGCGCTTTGCCAGTTCGTCGAATGCGGTTTCGATCAGCCCGGCCGGCCGTTGTGGCCACGGATAAAGATATGGCCATGCCAGCGCACCGGAGAAAGTGGCGTGCGCATTGAGGCCAAGGCGTTGTGAGGCCTTGGCCGCGAGCAGCAATTGCTGGTGCGCCCATTCCTGCCGTGCGGCTGGCTTGCCGTGCACCGCTGCTGGCGCGAACGCGTCAAACATTTCGTCGTATGCAGGGTGGACGGCCAGAAGCTGGCCCTGCAAATGGGTTGAGAGTTCGGTGATCACTACGCCGGCGTCAGAAAGGATGCCCTTCACCTCATCGCAATAGGTGTCGCTGGTCGCGGCCTTTTCTAGATCGAACAGGCGGGGTTCCGTCGTCGGCATCTGGACCCCGCAGAACCCCTTTTCGGCCGCCCATTTTGCAATCGACGGTAGCGAGTTGAACGGCGCTTTGTCGCCGGCGAACTGGGCGAGGAAGATTGCGGGGCCTTTGATGGTCTTCATCTCGTGAGTCAGGCCTCAAGTGTATTGAGATAGTTAAAGCCGATACGGGCTGCGTCCAACCGCGTGGCCTTGAACGGCGGTTCCTGTTCCAGGAAGAAGTGCCGGACGCCAGACTCGTAGGCGGCGGGTAGAAGAGTCTTCCAATCCAGGGCGCCGGAGCCAACTTCGGTCGGGCTCATCTTCAGCGCGATGTTGGGCTGGGTGGAGGGCTGGATATCTTTCATGTGGATCGCTGTGTAGCGACCCGGGTCTTGCTTGAAGAGCGCAGTCGGGTCGTGGCCCGCCGCCGCTGCCCAGCCGACATCCAGTTCGAACGAGACGTAGCCCGGATCGGTTTCGGCGAGGAGCATCTCGAAACCTGTGCGCTCGCCGATTCGAGCGAACTCGTAATTGTGGTTGTGATAGCCGAACGCAATGGCGTTGGAGGCAAGCTTCTGCCCAATGTCGTTCAGCTGTTCCGCCATCCGCTTCCAATGGTCTTCGCCCATCGCCTGTGCGACTCTTGAGATGAAGGCGTATCCTTCGCCCTCGCGCGGGCTGATTCCGATGCCTGCAGGGATCGCCATGGATGGCGCGTAGACATTGGTGACGCCGAGTGTGTGCATATCTGCCGAGAGTTTGTCGACGTCGCCGAACAGGCCCGGCTCCTCCGCGGTGCCGGGACGCATGCCGACGTGAGCAGCGGTGCAGCGAAGATTGTTCGCATCGAACAGGGCGCGTAGATCGGTCGGGCTCTTGCCGAGATATGAGGGGATCTCGACAGTCTGATAGCCGATCTCGGCGACGCCACTTACAGCAGCCTCGGGGTTTTCGCGCAGCATGTCGGCCAGCGTGTATAGCTGGATGCCAATCGGGAGATTGCGGTTCTGGAAAAACGCTTGTGACTTCATGGCGGGCGTCTGGCAGGCTGCGGCGACGGGTGCGACCACGCCAGCGGCGCCAAGCCGCTGGATCAATCGGCGTCGGGTTATTGGTGTCATCGAACGTCTCCTGGTCAGGCCGCTGCTATCAGGAACCGGTTTGGGAACTTGGCGCGGGGCTTGGTACCGGTCCGCCGGGCGCCGGCTCGGGACCGATGGTAACCGGCTTGTAGCCGCCGCGCGACCTGAACCAGAGGATCAAGCCCAGATAGCAGATGAGCATGAAGATCGGAACGAGCGCCACTTCGCGCAGCGCGCCTTTCTTGCCGCTTGTGGTGATTTCACCGATCAGCGCCTGATCGTCTGCGGGCGCTTGGGCGACTGCAGCGGGGTCCAACGCCGTATATTGGCCAAACATACCAGTGCGTTCGGACAGATAGGTGGCGGCCAGCTGCGTGCTGTTCGCCGCATCGTGCTGCGCGAGACCGCGGCTGACGGCGCTGTCCTGCAGTGAACCGAGCATCACGGTTCCGACGATGCCGGCCGCCAACATGCCCGCTCCGGCCATCACGTTCAGCGTAACGGCACCCCCGCGCGGAAACTGTTCCGACGCGATGGCGAGGCTGGTACCCCAGAAAAAACTCTTGCCGACAGCATATAGAGTTGCGGCCGCGAGCAGCGCCAGGCCTGACGCGCCTGCCAGCCAGAAGAGCCCGGCAGCGGCGAGACCCGAGGCGACCGCAAGCACGCCCAGCGGCTTGACCGCATGAAGTAGCGGGCCTGCGTAGAGGCGAACAACAAACATCACAGCTGACGTATAGACCAGCACCCATCCAGCCTGCAGGCCGATGGCGCGCATTTCCGGTTCCATCAGCTCCGTGATCCAGGAGTCCGTCGAGAGTTCAGTCACCGCGAGCGGGATCATCAACAGGACAAAGATAATGTAGAGGGGGCGTCCGGCGGAACGCGCATACCAGGCGTATGCCAGTGTAAGTGCGCCGATTATCGCCCATACGGCAAGCTGCGGCAGAGCGAAGACGCGGCCAACCTCGAGCATCATCAGGGCGATAATGATGAATGCGCTGATGAAACCCGCCTCGGCGAGCATTTCCTTGTACGGCACACCGGCGGCGGCGCGTTCGGAACGCGGGAAACTTCTCCTGAACAGCAGGAAAGCGTAGAGCGCGACGGGCGCCGCCATCAGGCCGACCTTGACGCGCCAATCTACTGCCTCGCCCAAGCCAATCGCGAGCACGCCGCCGAGCATCAGCCCAAGCGGCCATGCAGCGTGAAGCCTGTTGAGCCATTTCGGTTTGTTTTCCGAGAAGATAGTGGCGACGAGGGGATTGGCGGCGGCCTCAACCGCACCGTTGCCGAGCGCCATGATGAATGTGCCTGCATAGAGCGACCAGTAACCCTGAGCACTGAGCAGAATCCCCAGCCCGAGGGCGTGGCAGGCGACGGCGAACCAGAAGGTCGCACGAAAGCCAATTCGATCGATCAGCAGTGACAAGAGTACAATTGTGATGGCGAAGGGCCAGAGGCCGGCGCCGGTGAGTTCGCCCTTCTGCGTTTCGGACAGACCGAATTCCGTCCCCCACTCGCCAATGACTAGCGCGCGAAGGATGAAGCAGAACGATGTCGCCACGATCGCGGTGAATGACGTGATAAACAGCCCTGATCGGGGCTGCGCCGCTGCGTCGGTCATTGAGACTGCCTCCCTTGCCGTTCGCTACCGCTCAGGCGCGCTCGGTTGGGGACGTTTTGTTGGTCGCCCCCGGTTTGTTGTTGTACGACACTGTGCCCTCGTTTTTCGGTGGCTGTCCACGGTCATATATGGCCGGGTTGTTTGCGGGAGGAATGTATGTTGCGCGCCAGACTTCCGACGTTTGCCGTCGCGTTTGTGGTCGCTGCTGCATGTGCGGCCAGTCCCGGGCCAAGCACGGAAGCGGATTGGCAGGATCTGTTTGACGGCCAGACGCTGGATGGATGGACGCCGAAGATCCGCGGAGAAGCCCCGAATGTCGACCCGCGCCGCACGTTTCGTGTGGAGGATGGCGCGATAACCGTGTCGTATAAGGACTATGAGGAGTTCGACGAGCGTTTCGGTCATCTGTTCTACGACATGCCGTTCAGCGCCTATCGGCTTAAGCTTCAGTATCGTTTTGTCGGTGAACCATTGGCCGACACGCCCGGGTGGGCGGTCGCCAACAGCGGCGTGATGGTGTTCTCACAATCACCTCAGTCCATGGCGGTGGACGACAGCTTCCCAGTTTCGGTCGAGGCGCAATTGCTGGGATATGTTGAAGGAGAAGGCCGGATGAACGGCAACATGTGCTCGCCCGGCACTGATGTCGTGATCGCGGGCGTGCTGACGAAGACTCATTGCATAAACTCGCAATCGCTCGCGCCGGCCAACGGCGAGTGGATCGACTTTGAGCTTGAAGTTCTGCCGTCCGGACAGGTGACGCATTTCGTCAACGGAGCAGCAGTCATGACCTATACGGACGTGCAACTTGATCCGGAAGGAGCGCTCGCGAATTCGATCCCGCTCATTGAAGCTGCGGGTGGGCGGACGGAGCTGGACGGCGGATACATTGCGCTACAAAGCGAAGGGCATCCGATCCAGTTCCGCAATATCAGATTGCTGAATCTGCTGCCCTAACTTCAGGTGGACCAGGCGCGACCAATTTCGGAATAGGGAATGTCCGCGCGCAGTTTTCCCGGGATAGGATCATACTTCAGCACCTTCGAAGCGCCGGTTTCGGAGGTGAAGAAGCCAACCGTCGTCAGTTCTTTGAGGCGGTGGAAAAAATGCGTGTCATCGCTTCCGGCCTGGCGTTGCGCGAAGGCTTCGCGGTCGTAGACTTGCAGCAAGGCCACCTGTTGCGAGGACGACAGGGAGGCGAAGTTCCTGCCGTGTTCGGCGCTTGCGTCTGCATTGGCGCGCGCAAGTCCGGCACGCACGCTGGCCCGCTCTTCGTCTCCGTGGAAGTCAGCCAGCATGCGATCAATGAAGGCTGGAACGCCTACATCAATTGCGCCGGGCGTATCTGTGCGCGGCAGGATGTGCTCGGAGATTGCCTCGATCATCGCCGCTTCTTCTGATGAAAAGAACTTGCCGGCGGCCGGGACTGTTCCAGCCTCTTTCGGCGCTGCGACACAGCCGCTGAGCACGCCCAACGCGGTGCCGGAGGAGACGGCGCCGCCAAGCACAAGCGCCGCGCGGCTGAGAAGGTCTCGTCTGTCGATCATCGCCGTCTCCCTAAAGTTCGCCACGCTGTAGCGCATTGACTGCGTGGTCAGCTGCACGCGCAGTCAGCGCCATGTAAGTGAGCGAGGGGTTCACGCACGACGCAGATGTCATGCACGAGCCGTCGGTTACGTAGACATTCGGGCAGGCATGTACCTGGTTCCAGCCATTCAGTACTGAAGTATCCGGATCGCGCCCCATCCGCGCCGTTCCCATCTCGTGAATGCCAAGACCCGGTGCGTAGGGCCGGTCATAGCCCTGCACATTCTTGAAGCCAGCGGCCTCCATCATCTCGACCGCCGCTTCCTGCATATCCTTGCGCATCGCCAGCTCGTTGTCGCGGATGGTGACATCCATTGTCAGCGTCGGCAGGCCGTGGATGTCTTTCACATCATGGTTCATGGTGATCCGGTTGTCTTCGTATGGAAGCATCTCCCCGAAACCCGTAATCCCCATCGACCAAGCGCCGGGGTCCATCAACTCTTCCTTCATCTCCGCGCCAAAGCCGATCTCGGCGACCAGCCGCTGCCAGCCCTCGCGGCTCGCACCGCCCTGATAGCCATAGCCCCGCAGGAAAGACTTGTTCGTTCTGTCGTCACCCAGATTGCGGAATCGCGGGATGTAGATGCCGTTGGGTCGTCGTCCCGCATAGTAGCGGTCCTCGTATCCGTCGACCTCCGCGCGCGCGCCAACCAGAAAGTGATGGTCCATGCAATTGCGGCCGAGTTGGTCGCTGTCATTGCCGAAACCGTTGGGGAACCGGTCGCTGACTGAGTTCATCATGATCCATGTAGAGTTCAGCGTGGACGCGCACAGGAAGACAACCTTGGCGTTGACCTCCACTTCGTCGCCGGACTTTGCATCGAGGACGCGCACCCCCTTCGATTTTCCAGTCTCCGGATCGTAAATGATCGACGTAACGACCGCGTCCGGCTGTAGCGTCATGTTCCCTGTGCGCTCGGCGGCCACCAGCGTGGAAGCGTTGGAACTGAAATAGGCGCCAAACAGGCACCCGCGCATACACATGTTCCGGTTCTGACACTCGCCGCGACCGATGGCCTTCTGTTCATCGGTTGGCGCTGTCAGGTGCGCCGTGCGGCCAATCGTGATCCGCCGTTCCGGGAATGAATCCTCGACGCTCGATTTGAACGCCTTCTCGACGACGTTCATCGCCATCGGAGGTTGGAACTCGCCGTCGGGAAGCTGAGGCAGGCCTTCCAGCTGGCCGCTGACACCGATCCATCGCTCGACATGATCGTACCACGGCGCGAGGTCCTCGTAACGGATCGGCCAGTCGACCGCAATTCCCTCCCGCGCATTCGCTTCAAAGTCCATCGGGCTGTGGCGATAGCTTTGCCGACCCCATGTGATCGATCGTCCGCCGACCTGATAGCCGCGGATCCAGTCGAACCGGTTGACTTCGGAATAGGGGTGTTCGTCGTCTTTGACGAACCAATGGTTCCAAGCTTCGTTGACTGTGTATCCGGTACGGATCTGTTTGTAATAATGCTTGTCGATCTCAGCTTGTGGCAGGCGTCCGCCCGGATACTTAAAGTCCCACGGCGCATGATTGAATGTCGTGTAGTCCTTACCATGGGTCACAGCGCGACCGCGCTCGAGCACAAGCGTTTTCAATCCCTTTTCGCAGAGCTCCTTGGCCGCCCAGCCGCCACTGATCCCGCTGCCGACCACGATCGCATCGAACGACCGCTCCTCTGCTGACCGCTCGCTAATCGTCGTCATGGCGTTCCCCGTTCGGCTGCTGATGTCCGATGCGGAACCAGACTGGCGCCGAACGCATCTCCTTGCCAACAGTTGATTCCCGGAGGGTGCGTTGAATTTTGGCCTGCCCCGGCGGAACCCGGATGAGCCAGTAGCGCGGAGTTCCTCGCGCGGCTTGTTTAAGCTGGTTGGCCAGCCGACGAACTCCCTGGATGTCAACGAGCACATGAGGCAGGCGGCCGTTTAGACGGAACCACGCCACATACGCTGATCGTGCGACCAATTCAGGGCATCATGCTGAATGCTCCAGCTATGGCTACGCACCAGCATCCCTGCGCGTAGCCCCACCCGGAGTCTACAACCGGCGGCAACTGTTGCGGCGAGCACGTCGCTAGAAGAGCAGGGCGCCTTCGATAACAACGATGCGGCCTCGAAGACGCACGACAACCGGCCGGGAGAGATCAATAGTCGATGATGAATTCGATGCCGTAGACGCTGGTCGTATTGTAGTACTGATTGAGATTGAGGGTCACTGTCCGGTAGACCTCGTCCGAGATGTTCTTGCCATATGCTGAGAGGCTCCAGTTTGGTCCCGCAGTCCGATGCGTGCATCGAACATTTCGAAATGATCGCTGGACCGGGAGTTGGCGATCCGCAACTCGCCGACCGCATTGTCGAACCCGCCGCCTTCCGCCTGCACGCTCGTAGAGACGAAGCCATCAACGTCCGTGGAAACCGGATGCGAGTAGGCGAGGTTGAGGTTGAGCGTGTAGTCGCGGTTCCGCGGCGTGCGGTAGCCCCCGAGATCGTAGGTCACGCCGTTGAAGATGACTGAAGTGCCGTCCCGGAATTCGCCATCGGCCGTCGACAGGCCGAGATTGCCCCGTGCACGACCGCCCCACAGCGGAGCCGACGCCCGCGCACTGAATTCAGCACCGTAAATGGCCGCATCCCCCACATTCTGCAGCGCGGCCACAGTGGCGAGTGTGGTGAGCGACGTCTGCGTGAGAATGTCGTCGGTGTAGGTGTAGAAGACGCCCAGATCAGTCTGAAAGACGATATCGCCATAGCGGCCGAATGTCTTCCAGCCGGCTTCTGCGCTGTAGGCGGTCTCAGGTCCAAAGGGGGTCTGGTCGAAGAAGCCATTTGGCGGTTGAGGGTTGAACCCGCCGGGGCGGTATCCGCTGGCAATCCGGCCGTAGAGATTCTGATTGTCGGTTAGCCGGTAGAGTACGGAAATCGAGGGGAGGAAACGCGTGCTTGACTGAGAGAAACTGGTGAGCGGTATCGCGCTGTCAGTGAAGGCGTCCAGATCGATGCGTTCGAAGTCGAAGTCCTTTTCGTCGTTCTGAATACGAGCTTCAAGAGAAAGGTTCAGCCGGTCAGAAATGTCGAAGCCGATGAGGCCGAACGCAGAGAACGAGACCAGTTCTTCCGAGGATTCGTCACGCCGAACGACATTGCGCAGAGCGGCGCTGGCCGCGAATGGACCTGCGAATGTACCTGTGCGTTCGCTGACAACGTCGGACGTATAGGTCTGGAAGTCGGCGCCGGCGAGCCATGTAACGCCGCTCGTGTTCTTCGAGGCGAGGCGCGCTTCCAGGCCATAGCGCTCGAATTCTTCTGATTGCTCGTCCACGAGGCTGAGCGCGGGTGAGTTGAAGCCGAGAAAGTGATCAAGGTCACCGTCATCTCGATCCCCCTCGCGCGTCTTGTACGTGGCGAGTATTGTCAGGTCACCCACGCCAAGTTCTCGATCATACTGTCCGTACAGGCTCGTCTGATCGATTACGACGCTATCGATGATGTCGAGACCGGTTCGGGTGTACGGGTCGGGGTCGATCGTTGTGTTGAACCCAAGCGATGCGAATCCAGGGGCTTCTGAATGGGAATCCTCGATCGTCAGAAGGAGTTCGCTGGCGTCATCAACATACCATTGAAGGACGCCGCGCAATCCCCAGTCCTCGTCCTTGTCCAGCGCTTCTCCGGTCGTGTCGACATGATGGAAGCCGTCGTCGCGCTCTGAGAAGTAGCCGCCGACCCTGGCATTCAGAACGCCATCAACGATCGGCAGGTTGGCGACAGCGCTGAGATCGACCTGATCAAGATCGCTGTAGCCGGCCTTGAGCCTCAGCCCGAACACGTCTTCGGGTTTATTGGTGATGATATTTGCAGCCCCGCCGACAGCGTTCCTGCCGTAGAGTGCGCCCTGAGGACCGCGATAGACCTCCATTGTCTGGATGTCGAAGAAGTCGATCTTCGAGTAGGTGCGCCCCCCGAACCCTCCGCCAGCGACATAGTGGCCGTCGCGATAGATGCCTGTCGTAGATTCGGTGAATCCGAGCCTGCCGCCGCCCTGGCCACGCAGGGCGAGATCGTTCAGATAGGCTGGGCCTGCAGCCACAAGTGTCGCGCCGGGCGTCTGCCGGATATAGTCGGTAACATCCTCAAGCACGAGATCGGCTGCATCCTCTTCGCCGATCGTGGTCACCGCAACAGGAACTTCCTGGATAGATTCCTCGCGCTTGCGGGCCTGCACAACCACCACGTCCTCACCGGCCTCATTCGTCGTGGCGACGGTCGCGCCATCGGTCTGCTGCGCGAAGGCGGGGGACGTCGCCATCACAACGCCAAGAGCGCCAAGAGCGCCAAGGCGAAAGAATACGGACGAGTGATCGTGTGAATCGATGGCCATTTTGGAATCCTCCGCCTGTGCTCACCCCGTTGTTGAATCGCCGCCGCATGTTTGCGTTCAGGCGAGAGGTGAGATCATCTGGTGACAACATGTTACGGAAGAGTTACACCTGTCAAGCGCCTGCTTGTCAGGCGATGTGTTCAGCTGATTGAACCTGATTGGCGCACGCGATTGACACGTCTGACCGAGCCTCACATGAATCGCGAATGACCGAGACCTACGCACAGCACATTGAGGAATTCAGGGAGACGCGCCGCGAGGGATTCCTCGATGTGGCGGCGGAAGTCCTTGCGGAGCAGGGCATTCGGCAGACGACGATGGATCACGTCGCCGCGCGGGCGAAGATTTCAAAGGTCGTGCTGTACCGTTATTTCGGCGCCAAGGATAAGCTTGTGCACGCAACGCTTGAGCGCATTGTCGAGCTGCTCCTTGAAGCAGATTCGAAATCGTCCGGCTGGTGGACAGATCGGGTGCGCAGCACGCTAAGCGTTGCGCGCGACCACCGGGCGGCGCTGATCCTTTTGGTGCGCCATTCCGCTCACGATCCGGAATACGGTGTGCATTTCGAACGCCTGCATGCCGTACTCGTAAAACGCGTCGAGGAGAGACTCGCCGAGATCCTGGGCCGCCGCCGGAAGACTCCAGTACGCGGCACATACCTTTCTCAGACCATCACGACGTTCTTCCTTGACGCCTATCTGCGCTGGCTGGAAGAGGGCGACCCCCGAAAGGATAATGAATTCTTTGAATGGGTCACGCGATCAGTACGAGCGATGAGCTACTATTGGGGCGGCGACAATCCTCCGGACGACTGAAGCGGGTCGCCAATCCGCGCCAGCCACATCGACGTGCTTTACAGACCAGGCGTTACGCCATAGTAACACCCTAATTCGTGGGTTCCGAAAGGAAGCGTATGAGTTGGGTTCGCTCCCTGGTCCGGTTTCTTGCTCCCGCAAAGTGGCAGCCGCAAAATGATGCGTCCACGTCACCCGTGCAATCGGCTCTACCCAGCTACGATCAGGTTGTCCGCCACTTTACGGCGGCGGGTTCCCCCCTCGAAATAAGAACGGAAACGATCGAAGGTGCGCAGATGCGTGTCTTCGTCCAGCGACCGCATAGACTCGGTGATCTGCTACCGGCGGTAGAGGCGTTCGGAGATCGCGAGTGCATCGTTCAGGGTGATACACGTTTGAGCTGTGCCGAATTTGCCGCCCGCGTACGAGAATGCGCCGGTGCGCTTCGGAACCGGTTGGGACTGTCGAAAGGCGACCGTGTCGGCATTCTAGCTGCAAATCGCATCGAATGGATGATCGCAATGTGGGCGACGCTCTACGCCGGTGGGGTCGTCGTTGCGCTAAACGGATGGTGGACGAAGACGGAGATTGAGGACGCCATTTCACGCGCGCACTGCGGTCTGCTCATCGCCGACGCGCGTCGTCTCTCCCGGCTCGGCACATGTGACAACGTACGTATCATCAGCATGGATGAGGATACGCCAAACGCTGAGATGACCTTTGCCGACCTGGTTCGCGATGCGTCTCCAGCCCCGCCTGCGAAGGTCGAGGAAGACGATCCGGCCGCGATCATGTTCACCAGCGGCACGACGGGGAACCCGAATGGCGTACGAATAACACACCGCGCCTGGATCGCTGGGTTGATGAACTCCAAGGCGGCGTCTGCAATCTCAGTGGCGACCCAGCCAGAACTCGGCCCCGGCGACACAGATGTGCGCGTGCTGGCTAGCTTGCCGTTTTTCCATGTCGGTGGCGGACATGGTGTCGTGCTGGGCGCGCTGGCCGCAGGTGCAACGGTCGTGATTCCGCCGGAGAAGTTCGATCCAGCCACCACGCTGGATCTGATGGAGACAGAACGGATCACGCGCTGGTCCGCCGTGCCTGCTATGGTTCGTGCGGTTTGTTTTGCGGCAGGAGAGAAACCCGTGGATCTCTCGACCGTTCGCACAGTGGGCTATGGAGCTGCGCCTTCCGGCGAGGACCTCCAGCGGTTGGTCGAGCGAACCTTTCCCAACCTGCTTGCGATCAGCAATGCATATGGTCTCACCGAAGCGGGTTCCGTCTTTGCGATGAACACCGGAGCCGATCTGCTGTCCCATCCGGATTCAGTTGGCCGCCCCTTCCTGACGGCTGAGATCCGTATCGTGGACAATGACGAAATTCCGCTCGCTGTTGGCGATGTAGGCGAAGTACAGGTGCGTGGGCCATTCCTGATGTCTGGGTATCTCGGCGGCGATGATACAACTCTGTTCGCTGCCGGACGCTGGCTACGCACGGGCGACATTGGCAGGATGGATCAGGACAACTTTCTCTACCTATTGGATCGCAAGAAAGACATCATCATCCGAGGCGGCGAGAACATATTCGCAGGCGAGGTGGAGCGCAGGATCGAGGCGCACCCCAGCGTGGTCGAGGCGGCTGTTGTCGCTCATCCGAGCGAACGTTTTGGTGAAGAGGTACGAGCCGTCGTTCGACTATTGAACGATCAGCGCCTCGAGCCTGAAGCGCTGCAGGCGTGGGTGCGTGAAACGCTCGCGGCGTTTAAGGCGCCTAGTATTGTCGAATACATCAGTGAACCTCTGCCCAGAAATGCGGCCGGCAAGCTGATCAAATCGGAAATTCGCGAACGGACCTTGGCATAGACTGAAGGCCGAAATCTGGGAGGTGGCGATGCGGTGGGTGTTGATTTCCGCAGGTGTGCTTGGAGCGCTTGCGATCGGCTATCTGGCATGGGTGTTTCCGCGTGCTGGCGCAGCACCTGAAGGTGAGGCCGCTTTCGCAACCAGCGCGGATGGTGCGCAGGTCGCCTACTATGCCTCGGGGGCTGGACCGCGCGTCGTCCTGCTGGCGAGCCTCGGGCGATCCGTAGGTGATTTCAATGAATTGGCGGCGAGCCTGCGGGCAGCAGGCTTTCGCACCGTAGCTGTTGAATCGCGTGGCGTCGGTGAGACGCCGCTTCCCGAAGCCGGCAGGTACACGCTTTACGACTTAGGGAAGGACATCGAGGCGGCGCTGCTGGCGGACGGCCTGGCGGAAGGCGAGACCGTCGCCGTGATCGGGCACGCCTTCGGCAATCGTGTCGCGCGCGCCTTCGCACACAAGTACCCGGACCGCGTCGACAAACTCGCCCTCGTTGCATCCGGCGGCTCGCAGAATTTGCAGGAGATGCCGGAAGTGCTGTCCGCATTGCGAGGCAGTTTCGTCTGGTGGAAGCCGCCGCCGCTGCGGAAGAACGACGTCAGATATGCTTTCTTCGCCGGCGACAACCCAATTCCGGATGACTGGTTTCATGGCTGGCACCAGGAAGCGTCCCGTGCGCAATCGGCGGCCGTTCGTGCAACGCCGGTCGCCGAATGGCGTGACGCCGGCGGATGGGCGCCAATCCTGATCCTGCAGGGCGATGCTGATCGGGTTGCGCCGGCAGAGATCACGTCCGCTGCGCTGAAGCGTGACTACGCCGACCGCGTGACCATCAATGTGGTGGAGAATGCCGGACACGCGCTGTTGCCCGAAGCGCCGGACCGGATCGCTACCGCGGTCGTCGAATTTCTGCATCAGCCCGCGCAACCTGCCAGCGAGACGGCGTCAGCCGACACCGTGGCGGCGGGAGGAGAGCGATAGGCCAGCATCGCCTGTAAGCACGAAGGATCGTGAAGATGAAAGTCAAGGCCGCTTTGTTCGCTCTGATCATGGGCAGCGCGCTAACCGCCGCAGCCCACGCCCAGACCGCTTTGGCTGCGACGGTTGAGCAAGGAAAGTTGCAGGGCGTCGCTGACAAGGGCGTTGTCTCGTTCAAGGGAATTCCCTTTGCGGCGCCGCCAGTCGGCGAACTGCGGTGGAAGCCGCCAGCAGCGCCTGCCGGCTGGGAAGGGGTGCGTCGGGCGGACGAGTATGGGGCCGCTTGCCCGCAGCCGGCACGGACCGACGGCGGGGGCGTCGGACGGTTCGACAATCAGAGCGAAGACTGCCTGACGCTCAATGTCTGGACGCCACTGGCACGGCCTGAGGGCGACGGGCTTCCGGTTATGGTGTGGATCCATGGCGGCGCACACAGGCTTGGGTCCGGTACGGCGGCCCTCTACAGCGGCAGCGAAATCGCCAAACAGGACGTCGTCGTCGTCACCATCAATTACCGGCTGGGTCTCCTTGGGTACTTTGCGCATCCGGCAGTGACGGCGGTTGCGGCGACCGACGAGCCACTCGGCAATTACGGCATCATGGATCAACTCGCAGCTCTAGAATGGGTGCAGGAAAACATCAGCGCATTTGGGGGCGATCCCGACAATGTGACGGTATTCGGCGAAAGCGCAGGAGCGGCGGACACGTTGTACCTGCTTGCTTCGCCCCATGCCGAGGGATTGTTCGCCAAGGCCATCGTGCAGTCGGGTGGAGGATTGCAGCGGCCGCAGGAACTCGCTGCTCAGGAAAAGGCTGGCGTTAAGTACGCCGCCGCCATCGGGCTTGACGAAGGCGCGTCGCTGGCGGATCTGCGAGCCAAATCGGCGACTGACTGGATCGCTGCGCAGGGCGGCCTGCAGGGCGGGCTTGGATTCGGACCATTCATCGATGGCAGGCTCGTTACCGAGGCGCCTTGGGTCGCCTTTCGGGACGGGCGCGAAAACGATGTTCCTCTGATCGTCGGCGCCAACTCGAATGAAGCCAGCGTGCTGCGAACGCTTGGCGTGTCGTCGGCGCTGCTGAGACCGCTGGTCGGCGGCAAGATGGCGGAGTTTCGCGCCGTCTACGGCGCGGATACGACAGAAGAGGAATTCCTGCGTCAGGCGATGGGAGACGCCATCTTTGTCGCGCCGTCCCGCTGGGTTGCTCAACAGGCCGCTGATGGCGCGGCGGCCTATCTCTACTATTTCGACTACGTGCTTACACGTCGGCGCGCCGAGGCGCCGGGGGCAAGCCATGGCTCGGAAATTCCCTATGTGTTCAAGACCTGGGCGAACATGCGGCTCGCTCGCATGCTGCGCCGTCAGGATCGCCAGATGTCGGAAATGATGTCTGAGTGCTGGGTGAGTTTTGCGAGGACTGGCAAGCCTTCGTGCATAGGCGCGCCGGATTGGCCGGCGTATGATCCCGATACCGACCAACAGATTGAGTTCGGCGAAAGCGTCGCGGTGAAGTCGCCGGATCGCGCAGACGCCTTCGATATCCTTGTTGAGCAATTCATGCGGCGGGGCCGCTGAATCTATCGATCGATTAAGGAGAAAGGGCGGCTCGATGCACGGGGAAGACACAAGGGTCTTTCGGACCGGCGCCTCCGTCGCGGTTTCGAAGCGTACGCTGTTGGCAGGCGGCGTCAGCCTGACGGCGCTCGCCGCCTGTTCGACCGTGCACAATATCTCTGGGCCAGGTATTGCGGGTTTGCAGGGTGACTGGCCCGTCTATGGGGGAACCAACGCCGCCAACAAGTATTCTCCGCTAACCCAGATCAACGCCGGGAATGTGGGCGATCTGGAAGTCGCATGGGAGTGGATTTCCCCGGACGAGGAGATTCTCGACGGTAATCCAGACCTTGCGCCCGGCGAATTTCAGGCGACGCCGATCATGGTCGAGGGCGTGCTCTATACGTCCACCGCGATGTCGCAGGTCGTCGCCATCAACGCTGAGACCGGCGAGACGGTCTGGCGATACGATCCGCAGACCTGGAAAGCAGGGCCGCCAACCAGCAAGGGATTCCAGCACCGAGGCGTCGCGTACTGGCGCGCGGACGAAGATGCGCGGATCATCATTTCAACGGGTGACAATCGGCTCATCGCGCTGGACGCGGGGTCCGGCGCGCCGGTTGCCGGCTTCGGCGAAAACGGCGAGGTCGATCTTGCCGGTGCGGGGTTACAGAGACCCGTTTCCGATTCCCGTTCTGATGTATTCGGCGGCACGTCTCCGCCGCTGATCTGTCGCGACACGATTATCGTCGGCCAGTACATCCATGACCGCACCGTTCAGGACCCGATGCCGCCGGGAGACGTGCGCGGCTATGATGTGCGCACGGGCGCGCTGAAGTGGAGTTTCCACACGATACCTGCGCCCGGTGAGTACGGGGCGGAAACCTGGGAAAACGGGAGTGCTGCGCGCACCGGGAACGCCAACATCTGGGCGCCCATGAGCGCGGATGACGAACTAGGAATAGTCTATCTGCCGGGCTCGTGCCCGACCAACAACTTCTATGGCGGCGACCGGCCCGGCGACAATCTCTTCGGCAACGCCCTGATCGCGCTGGATGCTGAAACTGGCGAACGCGTCTGGCACTTTCAGGTCGTCCATCACGACATCTGGGACTACGACCTGCCGTGTGCACCCATCCTTGCCGACATCACAGTCGATGGCCGCGGGATCAAGGCGGTCGCGCAGCCGACCAAACAGGGCTTCTGTTTCGTGTTCGACCGTGTCACCGGCGCGCCGGTATGGCCGATCGAGGAGAGGCCCGTTCCACCATCGACCATCGCCGGCGAGAGCGCAGCCCCGACACAGCCATTCCCGGTCCGGCCAGCGCCATTCGAACGTCAAGGGCTGACTGAGGCTGATCTGGTGGACTACACGCCGGAAATTCATGAAGAGGCGCGCGACATTCTTGCCGGATACAACGCCGGTCCCCTGTTTACACCGCTAGGTGAAAAACCTACGACCGTGCTGCCGAGCTGGGTCGGCGGGGCAAACTGGTGGGGCGCGGCGCTCGATCCGGAAACGGGACTTCTCTACATTCCCTCGATCACGGCGGTTGTGGCGATGGCGCTGGATCAGGCTGGCAGCAGGACCGACGCTGCAGACGGAACAGAGGAAATCGCGGGACGTGCGACCGTTGTGCGTGGCCCACGAGGCCTGCCATTGGTGAAGCCGCCCTATGGACGGATCACAGCGATCGATCTCAATTCCGGCGAGCATGTGTGGATGCGTCCCAATGGTCCGGGCGCGAAGGACAGCGCGGCGTTTGCGCCGTTTGATCCGGGCTGGATCGGAACCACGTCGCGAACAGGACCGCTACTGACTGCGACCTTGTTGTTCATGGGCGAGGGGCCGCACAATCCCCGCACTTCCAACAAGGTATTGCGCGCCTACGACAAGGCGACAGGGGAGGTGCACGCAGAGGTCGCGCTTCCTGACTACACACATGGTCCGCCGATGACCTACATGGCTGGCGGACGCCAATACATCGTCTGCGGTATGGGATTCCGATCCACGCCGCACCGGCTGGTCGCATTGGCTCTGCCGCAATCTGAAGCATGAAAGGCGAAGAACGATGACCGGCGCCGACAAGTGGACAACAGTCTCAAGACGTTACGCGCTGACCGGAATGCTGGCTGGCGGCGCGCTGGCCTGGGCGCCGCCTGCGTGGGCGGTAGGGGCGGTGAAGCATTACATTTTTGTCGAGTTGCTTCCTGGAGCCGACCAGATTGAGCTCGACCGATTCTATATGACCTACCACGCTCCGGAAGTGCGTCGCGCCTTCAAGGCGTGGCAGCGCAATTATGTGTCGTTCCGGTCGTACCTGCCGCCGGCTGAGGCGGTTGAAGCGTTCGGCGTCGGCTATGGACGTATGACCGAAATCCACTTCGATACGATCGAGGATTTCCGGGAGACGCGCCCGAACAATGTCTATGGCGCGCTGGATTCCTACACGCCGCCGCCCGGCGGCTGGCGGAACAACCGCCTGTTCGTGTCGACCACGGCGACGGTCCCGGTGAACCCGAACGATGTCTACCTGACCAGGGCCACGCCGCCGAAGGAGACGCCATACTTGCGCTGGATCGTCTTCATGAAGCCCCCGGAAGGTATGACCGCCGAAGATGGCGACGCTTACTGGGATCAGACACTTGCCCCTGAGCTTGCCGCCCTGCCGGGCGTCAAGAGACTCGCGCGCTACAGGACCGTTTCTTCAACACAGCCCTATCAGCGCGTGGCGGAGTTCTGGTTTGACGATTACAATGCCTGGAGCGCCGCATTCCTGGCGCCCGACCGCGCGTTCACGCCGCCGCCATGGGGCGGCGCGTTCCCCTTCTTCGAGACGAAGTCGATGTTCGTCGGGGAGAATCCCGATGTCGACTTTGTCAATGACAAACGGGTCATTCCCTGAGGCCAGGCGCATAGCGGGCTTGTCACTGTCGGTGTGTTACGGCAGAGTTACATCATATACGACGGCGGGGAAATTGAGCCCGTCGCGACCATCACGGAGCCACCTCTATGAAGCGCGGTTTGAGCATAGGGCCGGTTATCGGTTTGCTGTTGCTGGTTGTGACGGCTTGTCAGCAAGAGCCCCGCGAGGACGCGAGCGCCAAATCCGAGGACACGGCGGAGGCGCACCTGCGCGCAGCGTTTCAATACGTCTATCCGATGTTCGAAATCGCGCGCACGGCACAGGACCGCACCGGCGCGATCAACGGCAATCCCGGTCGACTGAACATGATCGCCAACCGCGCTCAATTGCTCGACCATACCTCGCGGCAGGTGACGGGCCCGAACAACGACACGATCTACACGTCGGCGTTTCTCGACCTGGCCGGTGGTCCAATCGAACTGCACGCACCAACGGACCATGAACGCTATTTCTCCATCGCGTTCATGAATGTCCTCACAGACAACTTTGCCTATATCGGCACACGTGCGACGGGCGGCGATGGAGGCACATACTGGATCGTGGGACCGGAATGGACCGGCGAGGTTCCGGCCGGGACCAACCTGATCCAGTCCGACTCCAACGATGTGTGGATGCTGGCGCGGATACTGGTCGACGGCCCAGAGGATCTCGCCGATGCGCAGGCGCTGCAGAACCAGATCAGTCTTGTTATTCCGGAGGGTCGCCCGGCCGCCCGGCCATTCGTCAACGACGCAAGCGGCGAACCGGACGCGGCCAAGTTGCTCGCTGTGGTCAACGAGATGTTGGCCCGTTCGCCCGGAAGGAAGGGACAACTGGCGCGCGCGGCTCAGTTTGCGGACGTCGGGGTCGGCCCGAACCAGCAGCCAAGTGCAGAATTGCTGGCGCGCTGGGACGCGTTCATGCCGACGGGTTTCGAGGAGCTACGGGAGGCCTTCGTCTACCGTGACCTGATTATCGACGGTTGGGCCTACCAGGAACCGGGCGTTGGTGACTTTGGCGAGAACGACGCCCTGCGCGCAGGCGTTGCGCTGGGCGGGCTGGCGGCGCTCGGAGAGGAGGAGGCGATGTATTTCCACGCCAACTTCGATCCGGAAGGCGAACGATTGTCTGGGCTGGACAATTACCGCTGGCGGGTGCCGGCCGGCGGCGTGCCCGCCGACGCGTTCTGGTCCCTGACGATGTACGAGACATATCCGGACGGTCGCTTCTTTCTGGTCGAAAATCCGATCAATCGCTACTCGATCGGAGATCGCACGCCGGGTCTCGTTGTCGAACCGGATGGCAGTTTTGAAATCCTGATCCAGCGGGAAAGACCAGAGGGCGCGATGGCGGCCAACTGGCTGCCGTCACCTGCTGGCGGCATGCGGCTGGCGTTGCGCGCCTACCTGCCAAAACAGCAGCTGATCGATCGCAATTGGAAGGTTCCGCCGCTCGAGCGGGTCGATTGATCAGCCGCTGATCCGCGAAAGGCCCCTAAGTCGCCGGCGCATGTATCGGCGCCCTCTCGCAGAGTCCCCGGATTCATTGTCGATCCGGTCATTTTCATCGGGTTTACTGGCAAGACGCTTGCAGATCGGTAGAAATCGATTACCGGCTCGAGTGATCGAGGCAGGACACCCGCATGAGTTCAGACCAGTCCAAACCGCCAGAGCGCGAGGTCAGCGCCAAGTCGCTGTTCGCTGACGCAAGCTGGCGTTCGATCGGCTATGGCGTCTCGATTATCGCCAAATTCCTGCTGACGCCGGTTCTCGCACGGATTTTGGCGCCTGAGGAATTTGGCGTCGCGGCGGTCGGCTTCTCGATCGTGATCTTCTTCTTCATCGTTGGGTATGCAGGGCTCCCGCAAGCGCTGATCATCGCCAAGGAAGACAAGCGGGAATTGTGGAGCACGGCATTCTGGATGAACCTGACGATCGGGCTGCTGCTCGGCGCCGGCGCATTCTTTGCTGCGCCGCAGCTGGCGGCATTGGTTAAGGTCCCTGAATCTACGCCTCTCATTCGCGCTTTCTCGCTGCTGATCCCGCTTCAGCTACTGCAGAGCATCGGCTGGGCGCGATTGATGCGCGACCAGCGACATAGTCGTCTGGCGACTTCGGACATGTCGGCAGACATTCTCGGTGCGGTGGTTGCCGTCGCCGCCGCTTTCGCGGGCGCAGGGGTCTGGAGCCTCGTGATTCAGCAATTCGTCTCGCTTCTGGTCCGCTTGCCCATCGTGCTCTGGCGGACCGGCCTCAATCTGAAGTTTCACTGCCGGCCCAGCGAGTTTCGCCCATACGCCAGCTTCTCTGCTAACGTGCTGGCGACCGACGTGTTCCAGTTCTTCATCGGCGGGATTCCTATGGTAATCCTTGGCAGGCACCTGCCGACATCCTCCATCGGTATCTACGACATCTCCCTGCGCCTGTCCGGCCTGCCGCGTATGATCCTGAGTTCGAGCTTGGCGGTAGCGCTCTTGCCGGCGTTCGTGCGCATTCGCGACGACGTTGAGCGGATGAAACGCACGACGATCAAGAGCATTCACATGTCGAACGCGGTGCAGGCGCCGGTCTATCTGGGCATGGGCGCTGTGTCGGAACCGGCGATCCGTCTGCTGTTCGGCGAGGAATGGATCGCAGCCATTCCAGTCATGGCGATCATGAGCGTCTCAGCGGCGACGCGCTCGATCATCAACGGCTCGAGCTCCTATTTCAGCAGTATGGGCCAAGCGCACATTAACCTTGGAATTGCTGTCGCTTGCGCGGCTGCTGCAGCGGTAGGCGCCTATATTGGCGCGCAGACCGGCGTGCTGGTCATGGTCGTCATCGGCATCCTTATTGGCAACCTGACGGTCATACCGTTGATCTACCTGTTCTGGATGAACCGCCTCGGTGTACGCATAGGCGACGGCGCGCTGTCTGCTCTGAAGCCGGTGTTTGCGGCTGTCTTCATGGCGGCGGTCGTCTGGATCGGGCTGGACAACTTGAAGCTGTTCGAGGCGGTTCCTGTCGCCCGCCTCGCGATCGGGGCTGGGGTCGGCGCTATCCTCTACGCAGGAGCGATGTTGATGATCGACCGCCCCACAACGCTCAGCGTATTGGGGCTTGCCGGCGGCCGTTTCCCGGTCGTCGCCAGCCTGATCGCCCGCCTTGACTCCAAGCAGCCCACAGTAGGCTAGGGCGAAGACCGCAAGCAGAGATCATGTAGCGTGAAGTAGCCGCCGGCGCTTACAGCGTGTTGGTCGGCAAGTCGTTCTGGCGCGCGCCAAAGTGCAGCTGGCGGAAAGAACGGTCCTTCAGGAGAAGGCGCACAAACCGTGTAGGGTAGGTCGTGAAGGCAAAGCGCAATGCGCGCCCAGCCGCCTTCGATCGCCCTTTCGACCTGTGCTGTTCAGCGGATTCCAGGAAATAGTAGAAGTAGTGTTCGATCGTCGAAAAATACGAGCGAACCATCGAGATCATTGTGCCCCATCGTTTCCGGTTCGGCATGGCGTGGCGGAAGAAGACCTTCCGAGTGAAGCCGACACGCATTTCGATCAGCGCATCAGATCCGCCTGCTTCCTTTCCACGGAACAGGACGCATGGGGTGTCGACAATTGCCGCCGGATGATCCTGGACGATGCGCAATTGCCAGTCCCAGTCCTGGTCGCCGGTCAGCGTCTCGTCCATCAAACCAACTGCTTCGACCATCTCGCGGCGAACCACCGTACCGCCGAGTTGAGGGAAGAAGCCGGACAGCATCATCTTGAAGATGTCGCCATCTTCAGGTGTCGACCTGGTGCGCTGCTCGGCCAGGGGCACGAGTTTATGGTCAGCGAGGATGACCTGGCCGAACACGATCTGGCACTCGGGATGATCTGCGAAGTATTTCAACTGCGCCCGTACGGCGCCTGACAAGAGGGCGTCGTCGTCGTCGAGGAAGGCGATGAAGCCGCCGCTCGCACGTTGAAGGCACAGATTGCGGGCAGCCGCAGCGCCGTTTTTCTCTGTGTGCATGTAGATGCCGCCAAACTCCTCGGCGATTTCCCTGCTGGCCGGGTCGGTTCCATTGTCGCCAACCAGGATTTCAAAGGTCAGGTCCGGCCCTTCGAGCGCGCGAATGCTCTCGAGCGCCTGGCGAAGAACGTGGGGCCGGTCACGGGTGGGAACGACGATGGAGACCTGTTGCTGGACTTCCGTCACAGCCATTCCTCCCAGGTATCGAACTTGCCCTTGAGAACCGCCTTGAAGATCCGGTCGCCATCAAACTGGGTGATGAAGGTCCGCGGAATCGTGCCGTCAGGCCGGGTCTGCTCGGCCTGAGCGTAGATGAGCGAATAGCCAGCGTCCTTGGCGGCCTTGTGGGCTTCGGCTCGCCAGTTGCCGGACTGCCCGAGCGGGATGGCGAAGGTTTCCGGCGCGAATCCAAGACGCTTCTCGAAGAGGTCGCGTGAACCGCCAAGTTCATCGACGATCTGTGATGTCTCGATGTGTCCGAAATCCGGGTGGGTCGCAGAGTGGCTGCCCATCTCGGCGCCCGATTTGAGCAGTTCTTCGATGTCATGCCAGGACAGGACGACATCATCGTCGAATGCATGGCGTTCGTCAGACCATTCTGAAACCGGGAAGAATGTCCACGGCAGGTCGAATTCCTTCAGGATCGGCGCGGCCTCGGTAAGGACGCTCTTCAGGCCATCATCAAACGTGATCGCGAGATCTTTCTCGCCGCCCCCGGTAAGCGCGATTTCGGAGGCCGGCACGAAGCGATAGCCGGCGTCCAGCGCCATCTCGATCTGACGGCGAAAGCGGGCTGGAGTAACGTCGTTGGTCCCCCATTCGCGCTGGCCAATCGAGTGATAACAGAGGATGCGTCCGATATAGCGTTTGTGCGGACGTCCGAACGCGGCAATCGTGTGCCGTTCGCAGCACATCCTGATTGGCGCGACCTGAGCTCTCGTGATCCCGGTCTTCCAGAATAGGGACTTGGCGGTTTTCAACATGGTGAGATGGGCCGTCTGTTAACTGGAACCGGGCGCTGACGTTCTGACTCTGCACGCGTGAACGAGCAACCGTCCTTGGTCAGCTGTCCTGGCTCGGCTGCAATTCTTGCGCCGGGCGAATTGTCTGGTTTGGCGCCTGCGGAGAGATGCGTAGGGACAGTCATCGGACGGTTCGTTAAGCCTCCGCTTTCGCCTCAAGAGACACAGCGCGTGCTCTATCCCCTCGCAGCGATTATTCCGCCAACAGCCTCGTCTCCATTTGAGACAAATGGCTAACGCTGTCGTTTCGTAATGACGAAATGGCGACGTTTCGGACCGTTTTGTGCCGCACGACGGCTCAACCCACACGTGTTTGCCGCTTTTGCGGGCGTTACGCGAACATGGCCTCGGACTTGCGTCGCGTCAGGCGAACGCGAATTGCCGGAAAATTCTGGGCGATCCGCAACGGTAAATACACGTCGGAATTGTAAAGCACTCGCGGGGCCACTTGCACGTCCAACTAGAAACAACCTCCGCGCGAATAGCATTCAACCTCGCGCTGCATGTCGTTGACCGGCATGTGCGTCCGGTTGACCAAAATTTTGAAGCAATCAGGGACTGATCCCGTGCCAATTTCTCCCAACGTCAAACTTAATGGTGAGGTCTCGATCTACCATCCGGACCTGGTCAACCTCTACGGTTGTTCGGTCGGCGATGGCTCGCGCATCGGCACGTTCGTCGAGATCCAGAAGGGCGCGATTGTCGGCGAACGCTGCAAGATTTCCTCGCATACTTTCATCTGTGAGGGCGTCACCATTGAAGACGAAGTGTTCGTCGGTCACGGCGTGATGTTCACCAATGACACGCGCCCCCGCGCAACCAATCCCGACGGCTCGCCCCAGTCCGAGGCCGACTGGACCGTCGAGCCGACGCTGGTCAAGCGCCGTGCATCGATCGGTTCGAACGCCACCATTTTGCCCAACCTCACAATCGGAGAAGGCGCAATTATTGCTGCCGGGGCGGTGGTGACGCGCGACGTCCCAGAATTCGCAATCGTAGCTGGTGTTCCCGCAAAGGTAATAGGTGATGTCCGTGTCGACGCTTAAAGACTCCCCGCAAGCGACCAAGTCGCGCAAATCCACCAAGACCAAAGCGGCGCCGGCCAAGAAAGCCGTCCCGCCCAAGGGCGAAGTGAAGATCGGCGTGATCGGCTACGGCTATTGGGGCCCGAACCTGGTTCGCAACTTCGCCGAGCTTGAAGACGGACGCATGTATGCGGTTGCCGATCTCAATCCGGCGGCGCTGGAAAAGGTCAAGAAACGCTATCCCGGCGTCCGCACCACAACCGATGCGCAGGAACTGATCCAGGATCCTGAAATCGACGCCATCGCGATTGCGACCCCGGTTTCGACCCACTTCTCGCTCGCCATGGCGGCGCTCAAGGCCGGCAAGCACGTCTGGCTGGAAAAGCCGATGACGGAGACCTCGCTTCAGGCCCAGGCGCTGGTCGAGGAAGCCGAGGCGCGCGGCCTGACGCTGCACGTCGATCATACCTTTATCTACACCGGTCCGGTTCAGAAAATGCGCGAACTGGTCCAGTCGGGTGAAGTCGGCAAGACACTGTATTATGACTCGACCCGCGTGAACCTCGGCCTGTTCCAGCGCGACGTGAACGTCATTTCGGATCTGGCCGTCCACGACTTCTCGATCATCGACTATGTGTTCGGCAAACACCCGACCGCGGTTTCCGCAGCCGGCATCAATCACTATCCGGGCACGCCGGAGAACCTGGCCTACATCACGCTGTTCTATGACGGCGGCTTCATCGCCCACGTCAACGTGTCCTGGTTGGCGCCGGTGAAGATCCGCCAGATCCTGATCGGCTGCTCGGACAAGATGATCACATACGACGAGCTTCAGCCGTCGGAAAAATTGAAGATCTACGACAAGGGCGTGTCGCTGACCGACAATCCGGAAGAGATCCACGCCATGCGCGTTGGCTATCGCACCGGCGACATGACCGCGCCGCAGATCCCGAACATCGAAGCGCTTGCCGTCGAAGGCCAGCGCTTTGTCGAATGCATCAAGAGCGGGAATCCTTCGCCGTCCGACGGCCGGTTTGGTCTCCGCATGGTCGAAGTCATTGAAGCGGCGACGTCGTCAATGCGCGGCCAGGGTGAAACTGTTTATCTGAAACGCAAGGAAGCTGCGCAATGATCCCGTTTGTTGATCTCAAGGCTCAGTATCGTTCGATCAAGGACGAGGTTGATGCTGCGGTCCTGAAGACGCTGGAAACCTGCGCCTTCACGCTTGGCCCGGAAGTGGCGGCGCTGGAAAGCGAGTTCGCCGAATACTGTAACGCCCCGCATGCGGCTGGCGTCTCCAATGGCACCAACGCGTTGTACCTGGGCCTGCTGGCTGCGGGGATCGGGCCGGGTGACGAAGTCATCACCGTGCCGCACACCTTCATCGCGTCAGCTTCGGCTATCCACTACACGGGCGCCAAGGTTGTCTTCTGCGATATCGATCCGGTGACCTTCACGATGGATCCTGAAGCGCTGGAGGCAGCGATCACGCCGAACACGAAGGCGATCGTTCCGGTTCACCTGTACGGCCAGATGGCGGATATGGACCCGATCATGGCGATTGCGAGAAAGCATGGCCTGATCGTGATGGAAGACGCGGCGCAATCGCACGGCGCGGAATACAAGGGACGTCGCGCAGGGTCGGTTGGCGATATCGCAGGCTTCTCCTTCTATCCCGGCAAGAACATGGGCGCGGCGGGCGAGGGCGGCATGACCGTTACCAACAACGCCGAGATCGATCGCAAGGTTCGCATGCTTCGCGACTGGGGCGCCGAGAAGAAGTATCACCACGAGATTATCGGCTACAATATGCGCATGGAGGGCATGCAGGGCGCCGTCCTCCGCGTGAAATTGAAGTATATCGAAAAGTGGACCGAGATGCGTCGCGCCGCCGCCAAACGGTACGCCGACATGTTCGCCGGCACTGACGTGCAGATCCCGGTCGAGCTTGAGGATCGCCGCCACGTCTACCACGTCTACGCCATCCGCACGCCGGATCGCGAGCGCTGGATGAAGGAACTCGGCGAGAAGGAAATCCAGACCGGGATCCACTACCCGTTCCCGCTTCACAAGCTGAAGGCGTTCGATTTCCTCGGCTACAAGGACGGGCAATTCCCGCATGCCGAAAAAGCCGCTGCTGAAGTGATGTCGCTGCCAATGTACCCGGAACTCACCGGCGACATGCAGGAAGTCGTCGTGGAAGCCGTCGCCAAACTCCAGAAGGAATCTGACGTGGCTGTGCCCGCCTAGGGCGCCGTCGCCAACAGAATGGATCGTACATCATGAAGTATCTTGTTACCGGAGGCGCAGGCTTCATCGGCAGCCACCTGGTCGACCGCATCATCGCGGAAGGTCATGAGGTCGTCGTGCTCGACAATCTGGCGTCGGGAAAGCGCGCAAACCTTGAAGATGCTTCGACGTCTTCGAATCTCACCTTCCTTGAAGGCTCGATCCTGAAGCAGGATGACCTCGACGCCGCCATGGCGGGCGTGGACGCTGTCTTCCACCTCGCCGTGGAATGTGTCCGCAAGTCGATCGGTGACCCGGTCTCTAACCACCACATCAACGCGACCGGCACCCTGATGACGCTGGAAGCGGCACGGCGAGCGAACGTGAAGCGCTTCGTCTACTGCTCGTCTTCGGAAGTCTACGGCAACACGTCGATAGGCGAACTCGATGAAGACGCCACGATCCCGCAGCCGACCACAGTCTATGGCGGATCGAAGTATGTTGGCGAACTCTACACGCTGGCGTATCTGCGCACCTACGGCATGGAAACCTCGGTCGTCCGTCCGTTCAACGCGTTCGGTCCGCGCGAGCATGACCAGGGCGTTCTGGCGGAAGTCATTCCACGCTTCCTGATCAAGGTTCTGAACGGCCAGTCGCCAATCGTCTTCGGCGACGGATCGCAGGGCCGCGATTTCACTTACGTCACCGATACGGCAGACGGCCTATGGCGAGCGGCGCACACCGACGCGATGATCGGTGAGACGATCAACCTGGGCTGGGGCCGTGTGGTCACGGTCAAGGAAGTCGGAGAGGAAATCATTCGTCAGTGCGGCCGCAACGACATTTCGCTTGAGCACGTTCCAGAGCGTCCCGGCGACATCCAGTCTTTGATCGCGCACACGGAAAAAGCCGACAAGCTGCTGGGCTTCAAGCCGACAGTCGACTTCTCGACCGGTATCGCGAACTACGTCGAGTGGTTCCGCAAGACCTACGAGGATCCGTCGAAACTGCTTGAAGCTGATTATCGCAACTGGACGATGCCTGCTGAGTAACGATTGTGAGCCCGGCCTTTCGCCTGGCGGTGTGAGGTTTTGAAATGATCCCGATCATGCAGCCGCTGATGGATGAACGCGAGGCGCAGGCCGCATCTCGTGTCATCATGTCGGGCTGGGTAACGCAGGGCCCAGAGGTCGCGGCCTTCGAGACAGAGTTTGCCGACTATGTCGGTGCGGACCACGCAGTCGCAGTGTCGAACTGCACGACTGGCCTGCATCTGGCGCTGCTCGCTGCGGGCGTATCGCCGGGCGACGAAGTCATTACTGTCAGCCACTCATACATCGCGACGGCCAACACGGTGCGCTATTGTGGCGCGACGCCGGTGTTTGTCGACATCGATCCGGTCACGCGCAACATGGATCCGGATCTGATCGAGGCGGCGATCACGCCGCGAACGGCGGCGATCCTGGTCGTGCACCAGATGGGCATGCCCTGTGATCTCACCCGCACGGTTGCGATCGCGCGCGCCCACGGTCTGAAAGTCATCGAAGACGCCGCCTGCGCCGCCGGTTCAGAGGTTCTTTGGCAAGATGAGTGGGAAAAAGTCGGTCGCGTGCGCGGCGACGCCGCAGTCTTCTCGTTCCACCCACGCAAGGTGCTCTCCACCGGCGATGGCGGCATGATTACCACGCCGCACAAGGACTACGCCGACAAGTTTCGCCTGCTGCGTCAGCATGGCATGAGCGTGCCCGACACGGTTCGCCATAACTCTAAGAGCGTCGTGTTCGAAAGTTATCCGGTGCTTGGCTACAATTACCGTATGACAGACATTCAGGCAGCCGTTGGACGCGAACAGCTCAAACGCTTGCCGGGTATCGTCGAACGTCGCCGCGAATTGGCCGAAACCTACCGGGCGATGCTGAAGGACGCGCAATGGATCGGTATTCCTCAAGAGCCTGAGTACGCGCGGACAAACTGGCAGAGCTATTGTGTGCGCCTGCCGGACGAGGCCGATCAGCGCGGCGTGATGCAGTTCATGCTGGATGCGGGCGTTGCCACACGCCGCGGCATCATGTGTGCGCACCGCGAGGCGGCTTACAAGGACGTCGCTCACGGGGACCTGCGCCATTCCGAAGCCGAGCAGGATCATTCCATCATCCTGCCGTTCTATCCGCAGATGAGCGATGATGAAGTCGCGACCGTTTGCGATGTTCTCAAGCAGGCCACGCGAGCATGATGACGGCCGATGTCGGCCAGTCGGATCCAGCGCCTGAAGTGAAGGCTGAAGCTCCGTCGACAGCGCACTCGAGCGCCCAGTCGCGGTTGCTGGAAAATCACGCGCGCTTCCTATCGTATGTCGATTCAGCGGAAGCCTTGCTGGCGGAACGCCGGCTGGATGAGGCGGCCATGCAGGCCGTGATGGCTGCGCGTGTCTGCGTGCACACACATGCGGGCTTGTTCGGAAGCAAGCGCCTGGAGACGCTCCTTCACGGGATTGCGGGCGAGGTCTGTGCGGACGGCGCGCAGATCGAGCGCGTGAAACAGGCGAGTGACGTTCACCGTGTCTTGCATGTCGCGACCGAACTGACCGCTATTGGTGGTTCGCCCCGCCTTCTCAGTCGTTGGATCGACGCCGACACGAAACGGAAAAACTCGATCGCGCTGACCTCGCACGACGGAGCGATACCACAGCACATACTCGATGCAGTCAAAGACAGCGGTGGCACGATCACGCTGCTGGCCGGGCAAGCAGGCACGCAGCTCGACCGCGCGCGCAAGCTGCGTGAACTGGGGCGCGGCTACGATCTCATTGTGATGCATGTTCACTGCGAAGACGAAGTGCCGATGATTGCCTTCGCAAAGCAACAATCGCTGCCACCCGTATTGATGCTGAACCACGCTGATCACCTGTTCTGGTTCGGCGCCAGCGTCGCCCATTCTGTCCTGAGCCTGCGTCAGGCCGCCGCCGATATCTGTGTTGACCGGCGAGGCGTCAGCAAGGAACGCAGTCTCTTGCTTCCGACGCTGGTTGACCCGGTCGAACGGCAACTGAACCGTGCAGACGTTCGCGCTGAACTCGGCATTGCGCCGGATCAGGTACTGCTCGTCTCGGTCGCGCGTGCAGCGAAGTACAAGAATTTCGAGGGACAGACCTTTGCCGATCGCCATGTCGAACTTCTGAAGAAGCATCCCAACGCCGTCCTGATGGT
>JBHIWT010000018.1:0-29808 GCA_041987265.1 Hyphomonadaceae bacterium | reverse complement strand
GCCGGACCCCTGGATCGTCGTGTCGAAGCCGATGCCCACGAACGGCGCGGTCTCTTCCATGTCGGCGTCCAGCTGGAGCATGCCGACCTGATCCGGGGTGAAGGTGGTGTCGCCAATCTCGACCGGGCCGGTGGGCGAGGCCAGCATGTTGAGCGTCTTGTCGCCGATATAGGCGCCGCCGGAAATCACGAAACTGTTCGAGAACGGGCGCAGGTCGGCGAACACGCCGAACGTGGATAGGTCGAGATCGCCGTCATAATCGATGTCGTCGAATTCCTCGTCGACCGAGTATTCGAAATAGTTGAAGCCGCCGCGCAGCTGGAGCCACGGGGTGATCTGGGCCTGGCCTTCCAGCGTGCCACCGGTCGTGCCGATTGAACCGCTGATCGCCAGCCCGGCGTCTTCGGCGTGTGCGGCGCCAGCGGAAATGGTCGCGGCGGCGAGTGCAAGAGAGACGGATCGCATCATGACGGGCTCCACTGGTCGGGGAAATTCGCACGCGAGGGTGGATGGGTTCGCGGGCCCCAGCAAGGCGTTCGTGTAATCGGGGAGATGAAGTTTTGGTTGCCTCGGCCAGCGTGAATTCGGTGAAGGAAACGCTAACGCTCGGGAAATATTGGCGTATTGCGCGCTCCAAGCAATCTTGGCATGGTCCGCCCGATTTTACGTTCGCGCTAGAAACATCGCTCGCTAAGCGGTCGGCCCGAACCACGTGTTTGCGGGAGAGAAACACCTATGACCATGTCGCTTTGGTTGCCGATCCTTGCCGGCCTGATCGCCGTCGGATTTGGCGTCGTCACCACCCAGCGCCTGATGGCCATGTCAACGGGCAGCGCCAAGATGCAGGAGATCGCATCGGCAATTCAGGAAGGCGCGAACGCCTATCTGAAACGTCAGTACCAGACCATCGCGATCGTCGGTGTGGTTGTGACCATCGCGCTGGCGATCTTCTTCCGTAACTGGGAAGCGCCGCTCGGCTTTCTGATCGGCGCGGTGCTTTCCGGCGCGGCGGGCTTTATCGGCATGAAAGTGTCGGTGCAGGCCAACGTGCGCACCACGGAAGCTTCCTCCAAAGGTCTTGGCGACGGCCTGAAGGTGGCGTTCCAGTCGGGCGCCGTGACCGGCATGTATGTGGTCGGCCTCGCGCTGCTGGGTCTGGCCGGCTATTACGCGCTGCTGACGGCGGGCCTCGGCATGGATCCGGGCAGCCGTACGGTTGTCGACGCGCTCGTGGCGCTTGGTTTTGGCGCTTCGCTGATCTCGATCTTCGCCCGTCTCGGCGGCGGCATCTTCACCAAGGGCGCCGACGTTGGCGGCGACATGGTTGGCAAGGTTGAAGCGGGAATTCCCGAGGACGACCCTCGCAACCCGGCGACGATCGCCGACAACGTGGGCGACAATGTCGGCGACTGCGCCGGTATGGCGGCCGACCTGTTCGAGACCTATGCGGTGACCGTGGTCGCCACCATGGTGCTCTCTTCGATCTACTTCCTTGGTCAGGATGCGCTTGCGCCGATGATGCTGTTGCCGCTGATGATCGGCGGGCTCTGCATCGTGACCTCGATCATCGGCACGTTCTTCGTCCGTCTCGGATCGAACTCGCGCAATGTCATGGGCGCTCTCTACAAGGGCTTCTTCGTGACCGCCTTCCTGTCGATCTTCGCTGTCATGGGCGCGGTCGAACTGACCCTGAGCGAGCTGGGCGGCGTGAGCGCGCAGCTTGTGACCGTCAACGGTACCGAGATTTCCGGCTGGGATCTGATCCTCTGCGGCGTCGCCGGCCTGGTTGTCACCGGTCTGATCGTGTGGGTGACGGAATACTACACCGGCACCGACTTCCGCCCGGTGAAGTCGATCGCGCAGGCGTCGATTTCCGGCCACGGCACCAACGTCATTCAGGGCCTCGCCGTTTCGCTTGAAGCAACGGCAATTCCCGCGGTGATCATCATCGCCGGCATCATCTTCACCTACACGCTGGCGGGCCTGATCGGTATTGCGATCGCGGTGACCACGATGCTGGCGCTGGCGGGCATGGTTGTGGCGCTCGACGCGTTCGGCCCCGTGACGGACAACGCCGGCGGTATCGCCGAAATGTCCTCGCTGGACGACAGCGTGCGCGAAACCACCGATACGCTGGACGCGGTTGGCAACACGACGAAAGCCGTGACCAAGGGTTACGCGATCGGTTCGGCGGGCCTTGGCGCGCTGGTTCTGTTCGCGGCCTTTACCGCCGACCTTGACTACTTCTCCGCGCAGGCGGGCGAGGGGTCGTTCCTGTACGGCGTCAACGCGGACTTCTCGCTGTCGAACCCGTACGTGGTGGTCGGCCTGCTGTTCGGCGGTCTTCTGCCTTACCTGTTTGGCGGCGTCTCGATGATGGCGGTCGGGCGCGCAGCCCAGTCTGTCGTCGAAGAGGTGCGCAGGCAGTTCAAGGAAATCCCCGGCATCATGGAATACAAGGCCAAGCCGGATTACGGTCGCGCCGTGGACATGCTGACAAAGTCGGCGATCAAGGAAATGATCATCCCTTCGCTACTGCCGGTTCTCTCGCCGATTGTGCTGTTCCTGGTGATCTGGGCGATTGGCGGCCTGACGGGCGCCGATGCGATCGAAGCCAAGAACCAGGCCCTTTCCGCCGTCGGCGCCATGCTACTCGGCGTGATCGTCACCGGCCTGTTCGTCGCCATCTCGATGACGGCGGGCGGCGGCGCATGGGACAACGCCAAGAAGTCGTTCGAGGACGGCTTCACCGACAAGGACGGCGTCGTGCACCAGAAGGGATCGGATGCGCACAAGGCTTCGGTGACCGGCGATACGGTCGGCGACCCCTACAAGGACACGGCCGGTCCGGCTGTGAACCCGATGATCAAGATCACCAATATCGTGGCGCTGTTGATGCTGGCCGCGATGGCGGGCGGCGCCCACTAGAGCGCTCGATCGATCCAGACATGAAAGCGCCCCGGCCAACCGCCGGGGCGCTTTTCGTTTGGGGTAGCGGTCAGCCAACAAAAAAGGCGCGACGCCGAAGCGCCGCGCCCCTTTCGGCGAATGTTGCGAGGACTACTCGATCTTGGCCAGTTCGGCGTCGAGCTCCTTCAGCTTCTCGTCTGTGATCATGTCCGGCGCGTAGCTCTGGATGTCGACCAGCGTGAAGTCGTAGCCCTGAACGAGGTCCGGGTTGGCGGCGAGGTCCGGCATGACCTTTTCGAACGCCGCCTTGGTGACGTCGTTTTCCATGATCTCGCCGATCGTGGTGGTGGATGTGCTGTACTTCGCAGCGCCTTCGTCCGCGAAGGCTGCGGGCGCCAGCGAGGCGGCGGCGATCGCTGCTGCGATGATGATCTTGCGCATGTTTCTCTCCCAAACGCTTTCCGCGCCTCATGCGCGGCTGACGGAAACGCTAGAGTTTCTCTTGCCGAAAGTCGATAAGGGATTGCAGGCCGTCCGATTACCTTTCCGTAAGGCGGGCGGGCCGGTCAGTCCGCCGTAATCTCATCGACGACCCGCCGCCCGGTCGCCGGGAAATCGGTGAAGTAGCCGTCGAGGCCGATCGCCAGCGCCGCCCGCATGGAATCCTCGACCGGCTTGTCGCCGAAGGGCGCGTCATCCCGGTAGGTCCAGGTATGCACGGCGATGCCAGCGGCGTGGGCGGATTCGATGAAGCCTGTCGACACGCCGGCGTCGTCCACAACGGTCTGATGGGTCACCCCGGCGCCATCCCAGAACGGCGCGCCTTCGTGGGCCATCGCCGCCGCATACGCCTCGGCGTTACCGGCGAGCATGACGATCGGATGGCCGGTATTGCGCTCCTTCATGCGCTTCACGAACGGCGGTTCGAACGACTGGATGAAGACGCTGTCGGGCGCGGCGTTGACCCATTTCGCCGCGAGTGTCGAAGCGATCATCTCGACCATGTCGTGGCCAAGCGAGAGATGGTAGGCGGGCGCCTTGGCTTCCGGGTAGATGCAGACGGGCTGACCGTCAGTTCCCAGCAGGGAGGCGGCGTCGATCACCTCTTCGAAAGTCGGAATGTCAAACTGGCCGTCGAACTCCTTGGAGCGACCATCGAACGGCTGACGCGCGCGCAGCGTCTTGAGTTCCTCGAGTGTAAAATCGGCGACCCACCAGTCTTCCATGCCGGCATGGGCGTCGTCCGGCGAGGGCCGTTTGCGATCCGCGAATTCGGGGCGGTCAGCGACGTCGGTGGTTGTCGAAAGGTAGATGTCGTGCCGGTCGACGAGAACGCCGTCCTTCGTGACGACGAGATCTGGTTCGATGCAGTCCGCGCCCTGTTGGACGGCGAGTTCGTAGGCGGCGATCGTGTGTTCCGGGCGTTCGCCGGAGGCGCCGCGGTGGGCGATGACGAGCGGACGCTTGCCGCCGAGCGTGGGGTAGGGCCAGTCGATCTGTTCGCTCACGATTTCGGGCTCCGGTTCGGGCGGTGATGAGGGTGCGCAGGCCGCAAGAGTGAGGGCGATGGGGGCGAGACAGGCGGCTGCGCGGATGGAGATCATTTTGGAAAACTCGGATGAATCAGCTTGCTGGACCAGACGCCAGCCTCGCGCCAGAGTGTAACGATGACGCGACAGAAGGCCAATGCAGACGCAAGGGTGGGCGCCAGAGTGGGGGGCGGCGCCAAGAAGGTGCTGTACACGCTGAAAACCGTGCAGCGGATCGGGCTGGCCAATTCGGCCAAGGCGCTGACGGCGAAGAACGCCTGCAAGGCCTGCGGGCTGGGCATGGGCGGCCAGCGCGGCGGGATGACCGACGAGCTGGGCGATTTCCCCTCGGTCTGCAACAAGAGCGTGCAGGCGCAGTCGACGGATATCCAACCGCCCATCCCCGAAGAAATCTTCGAGCATCCGATCAGCGAGTTGCGCGATCTTTCCGGTCACGAGATGGAGCATCTCGGGCGACTGAACACGCCGGTCTTCAAGGCGGCGGGGGCGGATCGCTACAACCCGATCGGTTGGGACGAGGCGATGTCGATCGCGGCCGAGAGGTTCGCCGCCGCCACGCCCGAGCGGACGTTCTTCTATTCCTCCGGGCGGTCATCGAACGAGGCGGGCTTCGTCCTGCAATTGCTGGCGCGGGCGTTTGGGACGAACAACGTCAACAATTGCTCGTTCTACTGCCATCAGGCGACCGGCGTGGCGCTGGGCGGGATGATCGGGTCGGGAACCTCGACGGTTGAGCTGGCCGACCTCAAGCATTGCGACATGATCTTCGTGATTGGGGCCAATCCATCGTCGAACCACCCGCGCTTCATTCACAAGCTGAAAGGCTGCAGGGATCGCGGGGGCGAGGTGATCGTCATCAACCCGGCGAAGGAGCCGGGACTGGTCAAGTTCGCGATACCGAAGAGCCCGACCTCGATGTTGAAGGGCGGCGATGAAATCGCATCGGCCTACCTGCAGCCGAAGATCGGAAGCGACATCCTGGTGCTGAAGGGGATTGCGAAAGCGGTTGTCGAGGCGGGCGGTTTCGATGAGGCGTTCATTGAGGCGCATACGGAAGGGTTCGCGGCGTTCTGCGACGACGTGAAGGCGTTGGATTGGGCTGCGGTCGAACGGGTCAGCGGGCTGGACCGCAAAGAGATCGAACGCATCGCCAAGCTCTACATGAAGGCGAAGTCGGCGGTGTTCGCATGGGGCATGGGCGTGACCCACCACGTGCACGGCGTTGAGAATGTCGAGGCGATCGTCAATCTCGCCTTGCTGCGCGGTATGATGGGACGCCCGCATGCCGGGCTGTTGCCGTTGCGCGGGCATTCCAACGTACAGGGTATTGGCACGATCGGGGTCAAACCTGTCCTGGCCGACGAGGTGTTGGCGCGCATGGAAGAGACGCTTGGCGTCGACCTGCCGCGCAGCGAGGGCATGGACACGATGGCGTGCATGCAGGCGGCCGATCGCGGCGAGATCGACGCGGCGCTGGTGATGGGCGGCAATCTTTATGCGGCCAATCCGAATTCCGCATGGGCGGAGGAAGCGCTTGGCCGTATCGGTTTCAAGCTGTTCCTGACCACGACGCTAAATCGCGGCCATGTGTGCGGGCTGGGGGATGGCGAAAGCCTTGTCCTGCCGGTGACGGCGCGGGACGAGGAATGGGAGCCGACGACCCAGGAATCCATGTTCAACTATGTGCGCCTGAGCGATGGCGGGGTGCATCGTTTGGATGGCGTCCGTCCGGAGACCAACATTCTCGCCGAGCTGGGCGAACGATTGATGCCGGACAGCCCGATCGACTTTGCGGCGTTCAAGCAGCACCGCAGGGTGCGTGAGGCGATCGCTGCAACAGTGCCGGGCATGGAAGCGCTGGCCGATATCGATGTGGCGAAAAGGGAATTCCACATCAACAATCGCATACTGCACCAGCCGCAATTCGCGACGCCGAGCGGCAGGGCGAGGTTTCGCGTGGTCGAGACGCCCGGATCGGCTGAGGGCGAGGCGCCGTTCACCCTGTCGACCGTGCGATCAGAAGGTCAGTTCAACTCCATCGTTTATGAGGAGCGCGACAGCTATCGCGGCACACAGACACGCTGGTGTGTGATGATGAATGCTGACGATATGCGCGACCTGAATGTCGAACCGGGCGGGCGCGCCAATCTGCGGTCCCGCCATGGCGTGATGGAGGGCGTGACGGTCTATTCCTACGACCTGCCGAGGGGCGATGCGCTTGCCTATTATCCCGAAGCCAACGTCCTGACCGGAACCGAAGTCGATCCGCGCAGCCGCACGCCGTCCTTCAAGTCGACGCCCGTCTGGGTGACGACCGCGCTCTAGCTGGCTAACGCGCTTGTCCGGCGCGCATCTCGCGCGGCGACACGCCAAACCACCGCTTGCACGATCGCGACAGACTGGAGGAGTCGGAATAGCCCAGCATCAGCGCGATCTCGGTCAGGCTCTGCTTTCCCTGCCGCAGGAGGACTTCGGCCATCCGTCTTCGCGCTTCGTCGCGCAGGGTTTCAAAACTCAAGCCTTCATCGTTCAGCCTTCGTTGCAACGTGCGCTCTTTCACGCCGAGCGCCGCCGCCAGTTCCTCCGGCCGGCATTGGCCGAGATCGACCAGGATTCTGGTGACCACAAGCGCTTTGTCCGCGAACGTTCCGCCCCGCCGCTCTGCGACGGTCTGGAGATGCAGGATCGCCATATCGCTGAGTTCAGCGCTCCGGTTCGGCAGTTCCTGATCGAGCTGTGCTGACTCCAGCAGCATGCCGACTGCGGGCTGGTTGAACCTGGGCGCCATCCCGAAGACGTCGAGATATTGCTGGATCGGGGAGATCCGGTCGTGCGTGAGGTGGAATTCCAGCGGCTTGAACAGACCGCTGCTGAAGAAGTCGTTGACCTTGTAGGTCATCGCCAGGATGCGCTCGGAAATCTGCAGCATGTCCGGATCGTCGAGGTCGGCGATCTCGATTTCGAGAAATTCGTGTCTGGTCCCCGGAACCGGCGCCAGGGTCATGGCGCCGCCCGGGCGATGAATGTGGATGTACCGCGAACCTATTTCGATCGCCTCGCGGATGGTTCTGGCGTTGCGCGCGGCGATGCCGAGTACGCCAAGCGTCTTGTCGGCGCTGCGCTTGGAAGTGAGCATGCCGATATCGGTGCGACCGGTCGCGCGGTTCGCAGCTTTGATCGTGTCGGCAAACGCGCGGACGGGAAGGTATTCGTCAGTTCTGGCTATGGTCGCCAGCGATAGGCCAGCTTCGGCGAGCACCGCGGACGGGTCGGCGCCGAGTTCCGCTAGCAGTTCAGGCAGCCCCAACCAGGCGCTGGCGCGGATCATTTCGCTCATGATTGCCCGTTGCCGTTGTGCATTACACCTTCATCGTGCGCCGCCGCGACCAGCATGGAGCGCACGCTCGATGGCGTATCCCCGAACCAGCGCTTGCAATTGCGGTTCAGCGTCGCTTCGGAAGAATACCCGAGCGCATGAGCGATCTGCGCATTGGTATGGACGTCGTCGATCAATAACCGCTCAAGCAGCGAGCGACGCGCGTCGTCGAAGACGCCCTCAACAGTGGCGTCCTCGTCCTTCAGGCGTCGCTGAAGCGTGCGCAATTCCATACCGAGCGTGCGCGCCAGCTCGCTGGCTCCGCCCGCCCGCAGCTCGACCAGTGCGCGGGCGGAAGTCTGGGCCGCGCGCAGCAATTCATTGTCGCGGGTCAGCCCCTGCGCTTCCAGATACGACAGCGCCATTTTACTGATCTCGTTGCTGCGCGATGCAATCGGACGGTCGAGATCTTCCGTCGTCACTACAAGTCCCGACGCTGGCTGATTGAAGTCCGGCGCAACGCCCAGCACGGCGCGATAGGCGTCCATGTCGGCGATGCGGTCGTGGGCGAAGTGGACGGCGAGCGGCACAATGTCCGGACGCACCAGGTTGCGCGCCGATGTGAGAATGAAGCCGACGGTTCGCTCCACAACCTGATGGTAATCCGGATCGGCTGCATCGGAGGGGATGACGGCTATCATCTCCGCTCCCGGCCGTGATGTCGGCGCCAGCTGATAGGATATGAGCGGATTGGCGACATGTCCGATGCGCTGCGCGACGGCGATGATTGACCGCCAGTTCTCACCGTTGGCGAGCGCCAGTCCGACAACGCCGATGCTTGTCAGCTGGCGGCGCAGGCCGAGCAGCATCCCGAAATCCTTGCGTCCGGTAGACGCAACGGCATACTTGAGCGTTGCGATGAAACACGATGTCGGCAGGTAGCGGTCGACTGGCGACAATTGCTCAGGTGAGAGGCCCGAGGATTTCAGGACATCCGCTGAATCTCCCCCGAGCTCGTCGATCAGGTCGCACAGACCAATCCAAGCGTCTGCCCGGATGAATTCACGCATGCTTCAATCGCCGCGCACGGACCGGCGTCTTGCCGGCTGGGTGCGCCCCCTAACATGTTTCGGCTCGCATTCTAGCTGGTCGAGCCTCCAGGTCCCCTGACGCAACCAAACAATACCAGTTCGATCGTGCCGCTATGCGAGCGGTTTAATGATACGACAACGAATTAGTCGCCAGAAGCACGAAATTTGTCGGCTCATGTCAAGAAGTGCGTGTGCGGACAGGATAGATTGACACAAGTGCCTGAGCGCTCGTTTACGCCATGCACGTGGATCCAAGCTCCTGATCTACCTGGAAAATCATGTTTGCTGAGGTTTCAATGCCCTCCCTAAGGGTGCTTGTTGTCGACGATTCGGCTCGCCAGCGGCGGTTCAGCCGCGTGGTGCTGGAATCGGCTGGCTGCGAAGTCTTCGAGGCCGCTGACGGGCAGATAGCGCTGGATCTGCTGGCGACGGATACCTTTGATGCGATCCTGCTGGATCTGCACATGCCGGTGCTTGGCGGGCTGGACGTCCTGAGGAGCCTCGCTGAAGGAAAGCATCCGCCGATCATCATTTCCTCGTCCGAGGCCAATGAAGCAGCAGCGCGCCATCCGGACCTGTTCAGGATCGTCAGCTTCGTCTTGGAGAAGCCGACGGCGCCTGCGGTGCTGCTGAACGCGGTCCAACTTGCGCTTCAGGCCCAGGCGGTCCCCCGCGCGTCATGCGGCTAGGCTGAGTTCGCCGAGCTGGCATGTCGGCTTGACCTCCACGGGGGCAGGGCGCAACAGAAGCGCCCGATGAAGAAACTACTGGCATTTCTCAACAACATGGATGCGCGCGCCCAGCGTACGACCTGGGTGTCGTTGGCGCTATTGTTGGGCGTCGGGGCGATGATCGTTCTGGGCAAGACGGGCGCACTGGGCCTGGTGTCCGAAGACGTCGAACAATTGCTGACGAGCCTGCGTGAATCGCCGTGGGGACTGCCGGCGGTGATCCTGGTGTTCTCGCTGTCGGCCTATATCGCTGCGCCGCAATTTGTGCTGATCGGCGCCTGCGTGGTCGCGTTCGGACCGCTGTATGGTTTCCTGTACGCCTGGGCGGGGACGATCGTTTCTGGCGCGCTGACCTTCTATACTGGCCGCTGGGCGGGCGCAGGCATGTTGCGCCGCTATGGCGGCGACACGGCGAACCGCCTTTCGCGCTTCATCGGGCAGAATGATTTTCTGGCGAGCCTGATTGTCCGCAACGTTCCCACTGCGCCATTCATTGTCGTGAACATGGCGTTCGGGGCCAGCCACGCCATCTTCTGGCGCTACCTCGCCGGGCTGATCATCGGCGTCATCCCCAAGACAGCGATCGTGGCGCTGCTCGGCCAGTCGGTCCTGTCGGCCATGGGCGGCGGGCTGCTATTGGCGATCGGCGTGGCGATTACCGTGGTCGGGATCTGGGTCTCGGTGGCGCTTGCGGCGCGACGGGCGGTTCGGGATGAGCCGGCGGCGGCTGACGAGACCGTCGAAGTCGCGGGGCAAGGCGATGGCGCGAACTCCGGTCACTGACGAACTGGCCGAACTCGCGAATCTGGGGCCGGCCAGCGCGCGCATGCTGCGCGAGGCGGGCGTAAGATCCGTGGAGGAATTGCAGGAGATCGGCGCAGTCGCGGCCTGGCGCCAGCTCAGATTTGCGCTTGGGCCGCGCGTCACGCTGAACTTTCTTTATGCGCTGGAAGCTGCGCTTGCGGGCATGGATTGGCGCGATATCCCGACTGCGCGAAAGACTGAACTGCGGATCGCGGCCGAGCGGATCAAGGATGAGCTGCGGCGCAGGCGATGAGATTTTCCGACATCGCTTGACGTTATTCACACTTAGCGAGATAGATGCGCTATGCGCGATGCGGGCGACATATTGCGGCTAGAAAGCCAGCTCGACCTGCAGGGGCTCCTTATGGGCCCCTGGGCGTAGTCTGTACGGTCGCGACTGATTGCGGCCGGCGCGTCCAGGGGATTGAGCCACAACCCACCGCAACAGTAGAAATCTGCAGGACGCAGGCGCAATGACCCAACAAGACAAGACGACAGCTTCCGGCAAGGACCGGGTGTTGATTTTCGACACAACCATGCGCGATGGCGAGCAATCGCCGGGCGCATCGATGACGCTGCGAGAAAAGATCGATCTGGCCCAGCTCCTCGAAGAGATGAAGGTCGATATCTGCGAAGCGGGCTTCGCGGCCGCGTCTGAAGGCGACTTCGAATGCGTGCGCTCGATCGCGGAAAACGCCAAGGACATGGTGATCTGCTCGCTGGCGCGCTCGACCCTGACCGACATCGACAAGGCGGGCGAGGCCATCGCAAAGGCGAGGCGCCCGCGCATTCACACCTTCATCTCCACCAGTCCCGTGCACATGAAGCACAAGCTGAGGATGGGTGAGAACGCCGTGCTCGAGGCGATCGGCGCCTCGGTGTCGCGCGCGCGCAATCTGGTGGACGATGTCGAGTGGTCGCCGGAAGACGCCACCCGCACCGACTGGGACTTTCTCTGCCGGGCGATCGATACCGCGATCGCATCGGGCGCAACGACCATCAACATCCCCGACACGGTCGGCTATTCGCACCCGGCGGAATATGGCGACCTGATCCGGCGCCTGATCGAGAACATCCCGAACTCGGACAAGGTTGTCTGGTCGACGCACTGCCACAACGATCTGGGCATGGCTGTTGCGAATTCCCTGGCGGGCGTGATCAACGGCGCGCGGCAGGTTGAGTGCGCGATCAACGGCATGGGCGAGCGTGCAGGCAATGCGGCGCTGGAAGAGGTCGTGATGGCGTTGCGCGTGCGTGGCGACTCGATGCCGTTCGAGACCGGCATCGACAGCCAGAAACTTTCGCGCGCGTCCAAGATGGTGTCGCAGATCACCGGCTTCCCGGTGCAGTACAACAAGGCGATCGTCGGCAAGAACGCCTTTGCGCACGAGAGCGGCATCCACCAGGACGGCATGCTGAAGAACAACCAGACCTACGAGATCATGGATCCCGAGGACGTCGGCGTGCCCTCGACATCCCTGATCCTGGGGAAACTGTCGGGACGCAACGCGTTCCGCGACAAGCTCGAGTCGCTGGGATACGAGTTGGAGCAGGATGCGCTGAACGATGCGTTCCGCCGCTTCAAGGCGCTGGCCGACAAGAAGAAGCACGTCTTCGACGAGGACATTATCGCACTCGTCGACGATCAGTTGACGGGCGCGCATGAGCGCATCCAGGTCGCCAGCCTGAAAGTGGTCGCGGGGACCTCCGGCCCACAGACCGCGGAGATCGAGCTGGAGATCGACGGCGCGATTCACGCTGCGCAGTCGCAGGGCAATGGTCCGGTTGATGCGGTGTTCAACGCCATTCGCGCGATCACCGAACACGAGGCGCGACTGCAACTCTATCAGGTGCACGCCGTAACCGAGGGCACCGATGCGCAGGCGACGGTTTCGGTGCGATTGGCCGAAGACGGGCTCGTTTCGACGGGCAAGGCGTCCGATCCCGACACGCTGGTGGCTTCAGCGCGCGCCTATTGCCACGCGCTTTCCAAGCTCGAGGTGCGCAAGCGCAAGCGGATCGCCGCTTAGCCGGATTCATTTGCGCATTCAGAACTCGCGCTTGATGGGGCGGCGCTGGGACACAACACCCGGCGCGCCTCATCCGCGTCGATTGACAAAAAGCCACGCGCAAACATCGAATTAACCTGACCCTGTTAGGAATGCTGCGCGGCTGCGGGAGGCGGTCGCAAAAAGGCGGTGTTCCAGATGACCGACGAGACAAAGCTCGACGTCAAACTGCTGTTGGAAGCGTTGGACGTCCTTTCCGATGGTTTTGCGATCTACGACGACGACGAAACGCCGCTGATGCTGAACCGCGTCACGCGCAGTCGCTACGGCGCGATCTACGAAGAGATGGGATCGCAGAACATTTCCTATCGTGAAGCGCTCGAGCGGCGCATCCGCCGCGCCAATCCTGAGGCTGACGAGTCCGACATTCAGAGGTGGACCGACAGGTTCCACGCCTATTTCCACAACGGCGAAACCTATACCGACAAGGCCGACGACGGCAGCTTCGTGAAGATCACCTTCCGCGAGATGTCGGACGGCAGGCGCGCTGCAATCTCGGTCGATGTGACGGAGGAGATCCAGCGCGAACGGGAACTGAAGAAAGCGCGGCGGCAGGCCGAAGCCGCAAGTGAATCGAAGTCGGCGTTTCTCGCGAACATGAGCCATGAAATCCGCACGCCGCTGAACGGCATCATGGGCATGGCGCAGGTGATGAGTTCGACCGAACTCAACGAGGAACAGCGCGAATACATGACCACGATCCTGGAATCGGGGAAGACGCTGATGGCGCTTCTCAACGATGTTCTGGACCTGTCGAAGATCGAGGCGCGCAAGCTGGACATCGCTCCCGTCGACGCCGATCTGCACCATATTCTTCGCCGCATCCGCAAGCTGTGGTTGCCGCGCGCGCAGGAAAAGGGGCTGGAACTGAGTCTGGCGCTGGACTGCGACCTGCCGGGTTTTCTGTCGTTCGACCCGGTTCGTGTTCAGCAATGTGTCTCCAACCTCGTGTCGAACGCCATCAAGTTCACGCCGTCGGGCAAGGTGGAATTATACGCCAGCGCTCGCCCTGGTCCTGATGGGGCTCATCTGATTGAAATCCGGGTGAGCGATACCGGAGAGGGGATGGACGAAGAGACCCTGTCGCGCCTTTTCCAGCCCTTTGCCCAGGCGGACGAAACGATCACCCGCAAGCATGGCGGCACCGGGCTGGGGCTTTCGATCACCAAGCGGCTCGCGGAAATGATGGGCGGTACGGCAAGCGCAACGAGCGAAGTGGGGCGCGGTTCGGAATTCGTGATCTCGTTCCAGGCCCACCAATCGTCGGCGACCCCGCGCCGCCGTTCGGCGGATCAGTCGGCGGACGAGACAGACCAGCGTGAGCGCCTGAAGACATCCAATCTGCGGATTCTGCTTGTCGACGATCATCCGATCAACCGCCAGGTCGCGAGCCTGTTCCTGCGCCCGTTCAACCTGCGCGTTGTCGAGGCGGTGAACGGCGAGGAAGCGTTGGCCGCGCTCGCACGAGAAACCTTCGACGTCGTCCTGCTGGACATGCACATGCCGGTCATGGACGGCCCGACGACAATCAGAAACATCCGGGCGACCAGCGAAAGCTGGCAGTCGATTCCGGTTATCGCGCTGACCGCCGACGCGATGAGCGGCGACAAGGAGCGGTATCTCGCGATGGGTATGGACGGCTATCTGTCCAAGCCGCTGGCTGAGCGTGAGCTGATCTCGGAGATCCTGCGGGTTCTGGGAAACAACGCTGACGACGAGCAATATGAGCCGCGCGCCGAGGACCGGCGCGCGAGCTAGGCTGCAACGCCGCCCTTCTTGCAAAGGTGTTTCCACTCAGCGGCGGTGACCGGGCCGACTGAAAGACGCGAGAGCTTCACGAGCGCCATCTCCGACAATTTGGGGTCGGCCTTGATGTCGGCGAGGGTGATCGGCTTGGCCAGCGGTTCGACCGCAATGAACTCTGTGACCACCCAGGGCGAGCCTTCATCGGCGGTCGGGTCGGGGTAGGCCTCCTTCCTGACCTCGGCGATCCCGACGATCTCCTTGCCGATATTCGAATGATAGAAGAACGCACGGTCGCCTTTCTTCATCGCCATCAGGTTCAGCTTGGCGGCGTGATTGCGGACCCCGTCCCACATCTCCCCCTTCTTGCCTTTCGCGACCAGATCGTCCCACGAGAAGACGTCAGGTTCCGATTTGATCAGCCAATAGGCCATGCGCAGGCTTCCTAGGTTTCAACACCGGTGTCGAGCCGGCGAATCTTTCTCAACGTGGGGAACATAACCGCCCACGACACCGCGACAATCACCGCTCCGACGCCGCCGATCGTCGCTGCTGCAATGGCGCCGGTCGCGCCAGCGCCGAGCAGGCTGGCCATGCCGCCGGCGCGAAATTCGCCGAGTTCGTTCGAGGCGGACACAAACACCGAGTTCACCGCATTCACCCGGCCGCGCACTTCATCAGGCGTCCACAATTGCAGAAGGGTCTCGCGGACCACGACACTGACCATGTCGGCGGCGCCAAGGAGAATGAGGGCGAGGATCGACAGCCAGGCGATGGTCGACAGGCCGAACACGATGGTGAACACGCCGAACAGGCCGACGCAGAGAAACATGATGTGGCCTGCATGGTCACGAATCGGGATTGCGGCGAGGACGCCTGCGGTGATCACCGCGCCAATCCCCGGCGCCGCCCGCAGCCAGCCAAGGCCGCTGGGGCCAAGGTGCAGCACCTCCTCGGCGTAGACCGGGAGCAGGGCGATGACCCCGCCCATCAGCACGGCGAAGAGATCGAGCGAAACCGCGCCAAGGACGATCTTCTGCTTCCAGATGTACCGGAAGCCTTCCAGCATGTTTGCGAGTGTCGGACGTTCCTTGTTGGAAGCGTGCTTTGGCTTCGGGATAATGAAGATCAGCACTGCGCCGGTCACGATCATGCCGAAGGCGGTGAGATAGGCGATGGTCGGTCCCTGCCCGGATAACAGGTCGGCGGCGGCGGCATTGCCGCCCGCCCTCAACCAGCTTGTGAAGCCTTCCTCGCCGAAGACGAGCAGCAGCCCGCCGAACGCGGGGCCGACAATGGAGGCGATCTGCCATGCCGAGGAATTCCACGTCACCGCGTTAGCGAAGTCAGCCTTGGGTACGAGGCTGACGACGAGGGACGAGGCCGAAGGTCCGAGGAAGGCGCGCGCGACGCCGAACACGGCGAGAATGGAAAGCATGTGGGTCGGGGTGATCTGCCCGGTGGCGGAGAGAAACGCCATGGCGGCGGCGCAGGACGCAGCCAGAATGATCGATAGCCCCATGATCGTGCGCCGGCCAAAGCGATCGACGGTAACGCCCGTTACGAGCACCAGCAGGAACATCGGCAGAAACTGAACCAGCCCGACCAGGCCGGGGTAGAGCGGGTTTCTCGTCAGATCGTAGATGTGCCAGAGGACCGCCACAGACAGGATCTGCGCCCCGAACGTCGCAAGGAGACGGGCGATCCAGTAGAGCGTGAAAGACGAGTGACGGAAAGCGGTAAAGCGTCCGGCGGGCTGCGCCTGGCTGTCTGACATCTTGTGCGGTTAGTCCCCTCAGCGGGTATCGCTGCCGTCTATAGGCATGCAGCGCCGGTGAGTCGCAAGGGGAGGATCGAAAAATGGGCGATGAATATATGGTACGCATCGTTCCGTTAATGGTAATCGCCCGCAGGCATGACCAGTCCGTCGGTAGAGATGCGGTGCCTGTGGCGAGTTTCTCGGTCGAAAATCGTCATTAAATCGCCGGGCTGCGGTAGATTTTTATATGGAACAATCCGTTTCTATTTAATGCAATGATCAGCAGAAACGCCCTTGCATTAGCAATTCCGAAACGCCAAACAGGCTAAGGGGGGCTTAAGCGGCGCGATGGCCACCTCGCGCATCGGGAGCCTTGAGTCCGATGTTTGGCAAGATTTTCTCGCTCATGTCGACCGACATGGCGATCGACCTCGGAACAGCGAACACTCTGGTCTATGTAAAGGGCGAGGGCGTGCTGCTCGATGAGCCCTCTGTGGTGGCCTATGTGAACCAGAACGGCCGCAAGGTGGTTCACGCTGTCGGCACAGAAGCCAAGCAGATGCTTGGCAAGACGCCAATCTACATGGAAGCCGTCCGTCCGATGCGGGACGGGGTCATCGCCGACTTTGAAGTCGCCGAGGAGATGATCAAGCGCTTCATCCAGAAAGTTCAAACGCGCCGTTCCTTCATTTCGCCGGTCATCATCATCTGTGTACCCACGGGGGCGACCCCGGTGGAGCGCCGGGCGATCCACCAGTCAGCCCAGATGGCGGGCGCGCGGACAGTGCACCTGATCGACGAGCCGATGGCGGCTGCGATCGGGGCGGGCCTTCCGATTGATGAGCCGGCCGGATCGATGGTTGTCGATATCGGCGGGGGCACGACGGAAGTTGCGGTCCTGTCGCTTGGCGGGATCGTCTATTCGCGCTCCGTGCGCGTCGGCGGCGACAAGATGGACGAGGCGATCGTCAACTGGCTGCGCCGGGAAGAGAATCTCCTGATAGGCGAAGCCTCGGCCGAGCGGATCAAGAAAGAGATCGGAACGGCCAAGGAGCCGGACCACGACAAGGGCATGTCGCTGGACATTCGCGGCCGTGACCTGATGAACGGCGTCCCAAAGGAAACCGAGATCACCGAGTCGATGGTCGCGCGCGCGCTGGCCGAACCGGTCCAGCAGATTGTCGACGCCGTGAAGGTGGCGCTGGAGGCGATGCCGCCCGAACTGGCCGCGGACATCGTCGACAAGGGGATCGTCCTGACGGGCGGCGGCGCGCTGTTGCGCAACCTCGATGTCGTTCTGCGTGAGCGGACCGGCCTGCCGGTGACGCTGGCGGAAGATCCGCTGAAGTGCGTTGTCATGGGGTCGGGCAAGGTGCTTGAGGAACTCGACCGCATGAAATCCGTGCTGGCGCCGGAAGTCTGAGTTCCGCTAGACTCGAATCACGCCCGCAGACCGAACGGATCCGCGAGGAGCTGACAAATGGCCTGGTATGGTCGCAGACGATCCGGTGAAGCCAACCCCGGCGCCCCGGCGGCGATCGCGGGTCTCGTGCTCGCCATGCTCGGCTTCCTGGCGGTGCAGACCTCGACGGCGATTCGTAGCGGTATGGATCGCTCGCGCGCGTCCATGGATGGGACGACCGCCAGTCTTGCGAGCTTTGCGACGTCGGTGACGAGCTGGTCGATCGGCTTTGGCGGCGACAGTGCGTCCCGCAGCGAGATCGAACGCCTGCAGCGAGAAAATCTGGAGCTCCAGCGCTACAAGGAATTATCGGAGACGATGGTCCTGCGCATGGAGCGCTATGAGGAATTGCTGAACCTGGTCGGCGAGACCCAGGCGCCAGCGCTGACCGCGCGGGTTGTCGCAGAAATTCGCGGACCGTTTGCAGCGGCGAGAATTGCAAATGCCGGCCATGCCGAAGGCGTCCGCGAGGGGTTCGCGGCCGTGAACGCCAACGGCCTGATCGGACGAGTGATCCGTGTCGGCGAACACACGTCCCGCATTCTGATGGTCACCGATTTCAACAGCCGGATCCCGGTGATGGGCCAGCAATCTGGCGACCGCGCCTTGATGGTCGGCGACAGCGAGAGCGGCGCGCGTCTTGTCGAGCCGGAAACGCCCGAGCGGATCGTTCCCGGCGAGGTGTGGGTCACGTCTGGCGACGATGGTCAGCTGCCGCTGGGCATTCGCGTGGGCCGCGCGGTGAAGCAGGGCGATGAGTGGCGCATACAGCTTTCGATGACGGAGGGGCCGGTCGACTTCGTGCGCCTTGCGCCCCCGCCAGACTTTGCCGCGCCAGAAGTTGCGCCCGCCACCGAGCTGGATTCCGCAGCGCCGAACCTGCCGACATCCCTGCGTTCCGAAGCTCCCGGCCCGGGCGCTGATACACCGGAAGGAGGCGCGAGCGAGTGAACCTGCCGTGGCGCATCTGGGTGTTCATGATGACGGCCCTGTCGGCGTTCATCACGGCGTTCGGCATGCAGCCGGCGCTTGCTGGCGTCTGGTGGCCGGTCGCCGGGCTGTGGCTGGCGGCGGGGTTTGCGCCCTACGGCTTGTCGGTCTGGGCGGCGGTCTGCCTCCTCTTGAACGGAGTGATCCTCGATCTGATGACCGACGCTCCGATCGGTGCATGGCCGCTGGCCTTCATTCTGGCCTACGGCGTGGCCGTGTTCGCCTGGGATCGCCACCCGCCGGTCAGCCGCCTAGTGGTTGAGGTGATGGCGGTGGTTGGCGGACTGATCGCCGCGACGCTGGCTCTGGGACTGGCGGCGGGCGTCGCCGGACATGAAGGGTTTTCGCGGGCGGGATTCCTGACAGACTTCCTGATGACTGCAGCGCTCTATCCTCTGGCGCGTTACCTGTTGGTGCCATCCGATTTGCGGGAGGCGAGGCGATGAGCCGCGACTGGACACGAGAATTCGTTACGCGCCGCAATCTCTTCTGGGGTGCGGGCGCTGTTGCGTTCACCGGGCTGACGGCGCGTCTGGCGGAGCTGCAGTTGTTCCGTGCCGAGCAATACGCGAGCGAAGCGGAAGAAAACCAGATCCGCCTCGACCCCTCACCGCCGCAACGCGGGATCATATACGACCGCGCAGGCCGCGTGATCGCGAGCAACAAGCGGAACTTTTACGTCACCCTGCGGCCGGAGATGTTTTCTTCGCCACGGCAGCTTGTCGATGTTGTCGACAGGCTGAGCGCGATCCTGCCGATGTCGGATGCGCGCAAGGCGTCGATCATTCGCGACGCGGCCAACCAACCGGGGTTTCTGGACATTCTCGTCGCCGACGACCTGACGTGGGAGGACTTCGCCCGCGTCAACGTGATGGCGCCGGAGCTTGGCGGCGTCTCGGCCGAGGTCGGCGAGCTGCGGGCTTATCCTTATGTCGGCTCATTCTATCACACCGTCGGTTATGTTCAGAAGGCCAACGACAACGACATTGGCAGGATGATCGAGGCGGATCTTGCGCAGATGGGTATCGACCCGGCCTCGCCGGAGGGAAGGGCGCGCGCGACCACCATCCGCCGGATCTACAAGCACCCGCAGATGCGCGTTGGCAAGCAGGGCGTCGAGTACTTCGCCGAGAGCGCGCTGAAGGGCAAGCCGGGCAAGACACGGGTGAAGGTCAACGCCGCCGGACGTATCATCGACCGCCTGCCAAGCGATGACATCGCGGCGACCTCAGGCGCCGACATCGTCATGAGCATTGACGCCGAACTGCAAACGCTGGCGATCGAGCGCTTTGGTGACGAGGCGGGAAGCTGCGTAGTGATGGATACGCACACCGGAGAGATCATCGTTCTGGCGTCCACCCCGGCGCCGGATCCGAACGAGTTCGTCTCGGGTATATCGCAGCGCTCGTACGATGCGTTGCTGACGAACGAGAAGAACCCGCTTTACCACAAGGCCTATGACGGCATTTATCCGCCGGGTTCGACCTTCAAGGTTGTCGTCGCCGCAGCCGCGCTTGAATCCGGCGCGATGTCGCCGGACACGCGCGTCTATTGCTCTGGCAAGGTCTGGTATGTGAACCGCTACTTCCACTGCTGGCGGCCGCGCGGTCACGGTTCGATGAACATGCACACCGCGCTGCAGAACTCGTGCGACTGTTATTTCTACGAGGCGGCCAAGCGGACCGGCATCGAGAAGATCGCCGAGATGGCGAAGAAGTTCGGCCTGGGGCATCGCTACGAACTGGGGCTGACAGGCGGCAAGTCGGGCGTGGTTCCCAACGACGAATGGAAACGCAATCGGTTTGGCGAGCAATGGTATGAAGGCGAAACGCTGAGCGTGGGCATCGGGCAGGGCTACATGTCCGCCTCGCCGGTGCAGCTGGCTGTGATGGCGGCGAGGGTTGCGGCCGGGCAGGCGTGTCCGAATCCCAAGCTGCTGGTGAACGGCATCGACGTTCCGGACAACGAAGTGACGCCGCTGGAAGGCATTTCGCCGGAAACGATGGATCGGTTGCGCGCCGGCATGTACGCGGTGACATCGGAGGCGGGGGGTACGGCGGTGCGCGCTGGCTCGCTCGATCCGGACAATGACCTGCCGCCGCCTTATACGGGCGCCCGCATGGCCGGTAAGTCCGGCACGGCTCAGGTGCGCGTCATCACCGCGGCGGAGCGCGCAACGGGCGTGATCGCCAACGCCGATCTGGAATGGAAGCTGCGCGACCATGCGCTGTTCGTCGCCTATGCGCCTGCGGAAAACCCGCGCTATGCCGGTGTGGTTGTGGTCGAACATGGCGATAGCGGTTCGCGGGTCGCCGCGCCCATACTTGCCGAAGTGCTGAGCGCCGCTCTGCGCAATGATCCGGGCGCGAAGGCGCCCTACAAGCCGACCAACGAGATGGCTCAGGTCGAGCCGCATGAGTCGGAGCCGACATGATCCGCAGGGATTCAATCGCGCACCGGCTGGTTGGGCTGCCGTGGTTCCTGTTGCTGACGATCCTTGGATTGGCGGCGCTTGGCATCATGGTGCTGTTCTCGGCCGGCTCCGGCGAGATCGATCCTTTGACCGGCATGCAGGTTCTCAACGCGGAGCTTTCGATCGCTCACGCCTGGAGGTTCGGCGTGTTGCTTGCGCTTGCGCTTGGCGTCGCGCTGATCCCGCTACGGCTTTGGGCGACGGCGGCTTACCCCGCATATTTTGTCGGCGTCATCTGTCTGATTCTGGTCGAACTGTTCGGCGTTACCGTGAACGGCGCGGAGCGCTGGCTGCAGCTCGGACCAATCCGCATCCAGCCGTCAGAGCTGATGAAGCTGGCGGTTCCGCTGGCGCTGGCACGTTTCTACCATCAGATCTGGGAAGGCGAGCGGCAGAGCTTCTGGTCGCACATGTGGGCGCTGATCATTGTCGCCATCCCGACAATTCTCGTGTTGCGCCAGCCTGACCTCGGTACGGCGCTGATGATTCTGGCTGCGGGTTTCGCCGTGATCTTCTTTGCGGGCATCAGCCTGCGGATCGTCGTTGGCGTCATGATGCTTGTGGCGATGGCGACGCCGCTGATCTACTTCTTCGCGCTGCACGATTACCAGCGACGACGGATCGAGACCCTGTTCAACCCGGAAGCCGACCCGCTTGGCGCCGGCTACCAGCTTCAGCAGGCGTTGATCGCCATTGGTTCAGGCGGAGTGACCGGGAAGGGGTTTCTCGAAGGCGAGCAGAAACAGCTCGACTACATTCCCGAACAGCAGACTGACTTCATCTTCACCATCGTGGCCGAAGAGTTTGGCTTCATGGGATCTATCGCGCTGCTCTTGTTGTGGGCCGCGGTGATCGTGCTCGGAATGAATATCGCGCTGCGCTCGCGCAACCTGTTCGGCGGGCTGGCGGCGGCCGGTTTCGTTGCGACGCTGTTCTTCTATGTCGTCATCAATATCGGCATGGTCATCGGCCTGTTGCCGGTCGTCGGTATTCCGCTGCCGCTGATTTCATACGGCGGCACGGTCATGATGACGGTGATGGTCGGCTTCGGCTTCCTGATGGCCGTGCACCTCAACCGCGACAGCCAGATGGCGATCCGCGGCGTTTTCTAGGGTGCGCCGAAGCGGGTAGCAAACGCGTCGCTCGCCTGAATGAGCTGGTGCACAATCCCGGGTTCAAGCGAAGAGTGACCGGCGTCAGGTATGATGCGCAGGTCTGCATTCGGCCACGCCTTCTTGAGCGCCCATGCCGAGGCGAGCGGCGTGATCACGTCATAGCGGCCATGCACGATGACGCCTGGCAGGTCGCCGAACTGCGCCGCCCGTTCAAGCAGCCAGCCGTCGGTTTCAAAGAAGCCGCCATTGACGAAGTAGTGGCATTCGATCCGGGCGAAGGCGTCGAGGAAGTCGCTCTCGTCAAACCGTGGCGGGCGCCCGCCCGGGCCCTGAATCGAAAGGGTTTCGCCTTCCCAGCGCGCCCACGAGGCTGCTGCGGTCGACCGCGCCTTCGGGTCATCGCCGGTGAGGCGACGGTGGAAGGCGTGGAGAAGGTCATCACGTTCGCCGTCGGGGATCGGCGCGACATAGCGGTCGTAGGAATCGGGGAAGAGGTTGCTCGCGCCGTTCTGGTAGAACCAGTGCAGCTCGCTCTTGGTCAGCAGGAAGATGCCCCGAAGCAGCAATCCGTGGACACGGTCCCGATGGGTCGCCGCGTAGGCGAGCGCAAGCGTTGAGCCCCAGGACCCTCCGAACACCACCCATTTCTCGACGCCGAGGTGCGTGCGGAGCGCCTCCATATCGTTGATCAGGTCCCAGGTCGTGTTCTCACGCAGCTCTGAATGCGGCGTCGACCGGCCGCAGCCGCGCTGATCGAAGACGATGATCCGATAGCGGCGCGGGTCAAAAAAGCGCCGCATCTCCGGGCTAGAGCCTCCGCCAGGCCCGCCGTGAACGGCGACGACGGGCAGGCCGTCCGGGTTCCCGCTCTCTTCCCAGTAGAGTTCGTGGAGGTCGCTGACCTTCAGACGGCCGGTGCGACGCGTATCGATTGACGGATAGAGAGATCGAAACTCAACAAAGTTATTCATCAATGCTTCATGCGTCCGGGTTCAATTCAGTATAGTCGATAGTTGAAACGATGGCTCGCCTTTTGGAATCGACACACCTATAACGGTGAAAACTGGAATCGTGAGGGGAAAGGAACGGTGTTCCCGCTAAAGTCGCTTGCTCTACTGGCATTCATGGCGGCCGCGTCAGGCGGTTGCGCCACGGTGGCCGTGTACGAGCCAGTAGATGCAGCCGAAATCACCTTCGCGCAACCCAACGTCAGTCTTCGCTCCGCTGCGGATGAATACTGCGAAAAAACGCGGGATCGGGGGCTTGCGCAGGGCGAGTCGACCCTCGGCGGGCTGGCCGGCGCGCTGTTGGGCAAGGATTCCGCCGCCGACAAGTACTGGGCCGCCGTCAGCGAGAGCGCCGAGGCGGGTGTGAGCACAGTGGATGTCATTACTGTCGATCTCACGAATACGACGCTCGAGTTGGAAGAACTGACCGGCCTCGCCTTGGAACTGATCAATTCCGGCGAGCCTGCGCGCACTGACGTCAACAAGTTCGAGAGCGCGCTGATCCACGCCCGTCAGTCGCGCCAGTCGCTGTATGAGGCGATTCAGAAGGTGGGCGGCGACACCGCGACCGCTGGGGAGCTGAAAGACGGATTGGGTTCGCTGGACCGTGCGATCCAGCTCGCGGTCCAGGCCGCCGACCGCCTTGCCGAGGCGCGCACCGCGAACAGCATCGCGCAGGCTTCGAGCAATCGCGCCGCCGGGTAGAGCCGGCCTCAGGCGTCGCTGCGCAGAGCGGCGACTATCAGAACCAGCCAGCCAATCATGAAGGACACGCCGCCGACCGGTGCGAGCGAACCTGCGCCCTGAAGCGCTGCAGGTAGCGCCCCGCTCTTCGCCGCTGTTGCGATCACCAACAGGAGGCTGAAGAAGGTTGCGCCGAGCAGGAACGCCCACCCGGCAAAGCGCGCCAGCGGCCGCGTACTGGCAACCTGACTGGCTAGCACGGCTGCGAGCACATGAACGAATCCGAAGAGCAGGGCGCTGTCCCATGTCGAGCGCAGGTCGGCTGAATCAACCGGGATCGCGTGCGCGCCAAGCGCTCCGGCGACGGTGAGCAGCAATCCGTAGGCGGCAGCGATGGCGATCGTGGCGTTCATGAATCGTGAAGGCCATGCAGATGGGGCGAGGTCAAGTCGTAAACGGCTGGGTAACCGCACACGCGAATCCCCGTGACAGAATCCAAAGCGGGTGTGAAGCAGAGATTGATAATTGCTACACTCGTTTGCAGTAAAACTTGATCATGTCTGGCCAGCCAGCAAGTTTTGAACTCGGTTCTGCTTCCGATGGTATGCGGACGCTGTCGATATCCGGTGACTGGACCATCTGGTCCATCGGCAATGTCGCGCGTCGTCTGCGGAATCAGGAGCTTGGCGGAGCATTGCGCGTTGACGTCTCGGCGCTTGGCAGCCTCGATACGTCCGGGGCCTATCTCATCGAACGCGTGCTGAATGGCGGCGACCGCGACGCGCCAGCCGAAATCGTTGGCGCGCACGAGCAGTTGAATGGGCTTCTGGAGGTTGTCCGCGAAGGCCCGAGGCCTGTCCGGCTGGAGGAGCCGCATCGGCCCGGCGTGATCCTGCTCCTCGATCGCGCGGGGCGGGGCGCGCTGGACGCGTGGAAGGAATTGCTCGGGACGCTGTCTTTTGTCGGCGAGACGATGGCGACACTGGCGCGGCTGCTGGTGCGGCCGTCGCGTATCCGGTGGACCTCGGTTGTGGCGCTGATGGAAGAGGTCGGCATCGACGCCTTGCCGATCGTCACGTTTCTCTCCTTCTTTATCGGGCTGGTGATCGCCTTCATCGGCGCCAATCTCCTGGCGATGTTCAATGCGTCGGTGTTCACGGTGGAACTGGTTGGCATCGGCATGCTGCGCGAATTCGGCGCGGTGCTGACTGCGATCATCCTGGCGGGGCGGACAGACAGCGCCTTCACCGCCCAGATCGGCGCCATGCGCATGCGCGAGGAAGTCGACGCCATGCGCGTGATCGGGCTTGATCCGATGGAGACGCTGGTGGCGCCGCGGCTGATCGCGCTGTTGGTGATGACGCCGCTGCTGACGTTTGCGGCGACGATTGCGGGCGTCGCCGGCGGATTGTTCGCCGCGTGGATCGCGATGGGCATTTCCCCGACGCTGTTCATCGAGCGGTTTCAGGACACGGTGCCGCCACAGCATTTCTGGGTGGGCATGATCAAGACGCCGGTCTTCGCCATCGTCGTGGCGCTGGTCGGGTGCCGGCAGGGCATGCTGGTGGAAGGCAATGTGCTCTCGCTCGGCCAGCGGACGACGACATCGGTCGTCCAGTCGATCTTTCTCGTCATCGCGCTCGATGCGGTGTTCGCCGTCATTTACTACCTGATCGACGTATGACGCCGCTGGATAGACATACGGGCGCCGAAGCGCCGACCAGCGAGCGGCCCATCGCCATTCGCGTGCGCGACCTGACCAACCGGTTCGGGACCAAGACGGTGCACGAGGATCTCGAGATCGACATCTTCGAGAATGAGATCATCGGCATTATCGGGCCTTCAGGCTGCGGCAAGTCGGTCTTGCTGCGCTCGATCGTCGGGCTGATCACGCCAGTCGAATCCGACATCGAAGTGTTGGGCAAACGGCTGGAGACCCTGAGCCGAACCGAGCGTCAGTCAATCGAGCGGCGCTGGGGTGTGATGTTTCAGGATGGCGCCCTGTTCTCCAACATGACCGTGCGCGAGAACGTCATGGCGCCGATGGTCGAGCATACTGATCTGGACCATGCACTGATGCGTGAGCTGGCGGACATGAAGATCCGCATCGCGGGGCTGGATGTCGAGGCGGGCGCACAGAAGCCGTCTGGCCTGTCAGGCGGCATGCGCAAGCGCGCCGCACTGGCCAGGGCGTTGTCGCTGGACCCAAGCCTCCTGTTTCTCGATGAACCCACCGCCGGGTTGGATCCGATCAGCGCCGGCCGGTTTGATGAGCTGATCCGGTCACTGAAGGACGCGCTGGGACTGACGGTTTTTCTCGTAACACACGATCTCGATACGCTGTTTGCAACCTGTGACCGTGTAGCGGTTCTCAACAACGGCAAAGTGCTTGCAATTGGGACTCCCGACGAGGTGCGAACGGACCCACATCCGTGGATCCAGGAATACTTCTCCGGCCCGCGGGGCCGGGCGGCGCAAAGGTAAACGATGGAGACGCGGGCCAACTACGTATTGATCGGCGCGTTCGTTCTGATGGGAGCGATCGCGTTCCTGTTGTTTACCGTGTGGATCGCAGGATCGCCCTTCAATCGCAGCTATCACACCTACGATGTCGTCTTCACGGGGCCGGTGAACGGCCTCAGCGAGGGCGGAGAGGTCCGCTTCAACGGCATTAAGGTCGGTGAAGTCGCCCGGCTATCGCTTGATCGCGAAGATCCCAACCGCGTGATTGCGCGCGTGCGTGTCGCGTCCGAGACGCCGGTCCGGACAGACAGTGTCGCCCAACTCGATTTCCTCGGCATTACCGGCGTCACGTTCATCCAGATTCGCGCCGGATCGGCGGACAAACCGCTCCTGACCCCGGAGGAATTTCAGGAACCGCCAGTGATCATGACTGAGCGCACCGCGTTGGACGAGTTGTTCTCCGGCGGGCAGGATTTGATGTCGGTCACGGGCGACACGTTGAACAACTTCAACCGGCTTTTGTCAGACCAGAATGTCCAGTCGTTGACCGGTATTCTCGCTAACGTCGAAACGATTTCCGGCAAGCTGGCGGCGGACGATGGCGTTGTCGATCAGGCGGCCGAGGCGATGGCGGCGTTTGATGATGCGGCGCGCGCCATGGAGGCGGCGGCCGTTGCTGTGGATGTCGCCGCGCGCGACATCTCCGCAGTCGCTGCCGGAGCGCAACCGGCCATGGATGATCTGGGCCCGGCGATGGCGGACGCCCGGCAGGCGTTGTCCGATCTTGCCGAAGTCGCCGCGAACCTTGAAAGCAGCCTGACGCCAACCGCCGGGATCGCGCTCGAGCAATTCTCGCTGGCGGCTGCTGACCTGCGTGTCCTGATGGGACGGTTGCAGGGACTGGTCGCTGAGGTGGAGCAGGACCCCAGCCGCTTCGTCATTCGTGTCCCAAGGCCTGTGGAGTAGGACGGCATGACCAACCATCGCCCCAGCAAATTGCGGCGTCTCGCGGCAGGCGCATTCGCCCTGACGCTCGCGGCGGGCTGCGTGTCGGTCCTGCCGGAACCCAAGGCGCCCGAGGCGCTGCTTGAATTGCCCGATAGCCGGGCGCAGGCGCCGCAGGGCGCGCTGATGGCCGACGTCGTTGTCTACGCACCGGATTCCAATCGCGCATTCGCCGGCGTGAATATTCCGGTTCGCGCAGAACAGGAGCTCGTGTTCCTCTCGGATATGCGCTGGGCCGACGCTGCCCCGCGCCTGATGCAGAACGCAGTGGTCAACGCCCTGTCGAAGGCCGGCGGCAATGGCCGCGCGGCGACTGCTGAGCTGGCGACGCGTGGCGACTTTGATCTGCGCTGGCGGATCATCGACATGAGCGTTACGCGCAATGCTGGTCCGGTAAGCGCGGTCGTGGAAGCCAGCGTCGTTGAGACGGTCTCGCGCAGGATCATCGCCCAGGACCGAATGACGGCTAGTCGCCAGCCCGCGTCGGGATCATCACAGGCGCGCGCAGCCGCGCTGGCCGTTGCGGCGCAGGATGTTGCGAATGCGGTAGCCGAATTCGTCGCCTCAAGCGCGATCCGCGACTCAGGCGGTCGCTAGGTCGAGGCGCTGAGCGCAGCGTCCAGAAGAAGATAAGCTGACAGGCGCGGTTCTGCGTCTTCCCGTGCCGTTTCGGCCGTCGCCAGTGCGCGCAGGGCCTGCGGCCCCTCGGCGGCGAGGAAGGTGCGAACCGACTTCTGCAGGTTCGCGTCGCGATCAAGCAACTGGGACACGCGCTGGATCTCGCCCGGTGCCGTATCGCGGATGGCGCGACGCCGTTGCAGTTCGCCCTGGCTGGAGGCCGATGCGATGCGGCGCAGGTCCGAGGCTTTGACAACCGAAAGGCTGACGCCATTGCGGTTGAGTGTCGCCAGCAATTCGTTCGACTGGCCGGAGCCGTTAGCGTTGCGGGATTCAACGCCGGTCAGCATTTCTCTCCAGGACAAGCCGGACGGTCCCTCTTCGGCGACATGCGGGATATCGCGGACGTCTTCAGGTTTGTCGTCCGGGAGAAGCGGGGCAAAGCCTTGCGCTGCCGATTGCGCATCACGGAACGCGGTGGGCTTCGGCGCAGCATGGTCAGGATCGCGGGCGTTCTCGTGCACGGCCGGCGGAGGATTGGCCGCGGGCTGGTCGCCGCCGAAGAGCAGGGAAGCCTTTTCGATGCGCTGCTTGGCCTGATCAAGGCCGCTATCGGCTGCGCGCGTTGCGCGCGTGGTTGACTGAACCAGATGCTCGGCCAGACGCGACATGCGTTGTTCGGTTTCGTCCGCCTGCTGGCGAACGGCGAGCGCTGCGGCGCGCGTTGCGCTTTCGGTACGTACGCCCATCTCCTGGAGCTGCGCCATGGCGGCCTGCGCCTCCTGCGACGCCGCACTGGCGCGCGTGCTCAGCGTCTCGTTCGCCTTCATCGCCGCGTCGAGCGCATCAGACATCGCATCGCGCAACGCATCTGCGGTATTCTTGGAAGCTGCTGTGGCGAGTTCGCCAGCCTGCCGCGCGGAATCGACCATGCGGGTCGACTGGACCAGTTGTTCGTCGAGGCGCATCAGCGCCGTGGCCAGGTTCTGGGCGCGCTTGCGGCTTTCCGCGCCCATCGTGTCGAGCTGGTCGATGCGTTCGGCAAGGCGACGCGCCGTGCCTTCGAGACCGTGAAGGCGCTGGTCGAGCATCTCGTCGGACTTGCGCACTTCCTCCTGCGCGGCTTTCGACGCGTCAGAAACCATTTGCACATGCAGCGGGATCGCCTTGGCGAGGTTCTCGCTCTGCTCGCGGATCGAGTTGGACAGCTCGCTGAGGCTCTGGCGTTCAGCCAGCATGCGGTTGGCGAGCACATCGCTGTCGGTGCGCACGATCTCCGCCGCCTTCAGGACCGATGTGACGTTGGTTTCGATATCGGCCTTCATCGCGTCCATCTGGGCGCGCACGTCGGACAACACGCGATTGACGCGCTGGCTTTCGCCGACCACTGCTTCGCCGATGGCTGTGATTTCGTTCCGCGAGTGCTCGGCAGGCTCGAGAAGCAGCCGCGCCGAAGACAGGACCAGCGCGTTCGATTCCGATGAACGCCGGCTTTCGCGCGCCATGATACCGGCTGCGATCAGGGCGGATCCCGTTGCAAGGAGCAACAGCGCCGCTCCGGCGAGTTGCAGAGGCGGCGTCGCCAGAATGCCGTCGACCCCGAGTGAGCCGACGAACCAGGCGCCGGCGCCGCCCCACAACAAGGCGGCGAGACCAAAGCCCATCCACGGCATCCAGCTTCCTGCTGTGCGCGCGGCTTCCAGCCGCGCCCGGACACGATTTCCGGCTCGTCTGTCGCTAAAGTCATTCATGGGTCGTGTCTGATCGTTATTTGTGGCGAACTCAAGCCGCACAAGCGGCGCCACGACGCCCCCGCCGCGTTCACACTTTGCGATTTATCGCCAAGGTTGAAAAGTCGGAATCTACAGCTGTTTTGGCACGAAATCAGGCGGGGACCAGCGGCCGCCGCCGGCGGCGTGCGTCGGGAGTGGGCGACCCGACAGAAAAACTGTTCCGCTTCGGGACATCTACACGGATGAGGGATAGTCTGGCCATCGCGGCTGATTGCGCCGCTGATG
>JBHIWT010000017.1:0-29851 GCA_041987265.1 Hyphomonadaceae bacterium | reverse complement strand
GCGCTGGTCGCGGGTTTTGGCGGCTATCCATCTTATCCATCCCTGTCCGCCGCTCGCGCGCAGGGCATTCCGATTATTATTCACGAGCAGAATTCGGTGCTTGGCCGGGTCAACCGGTTGTTTGCGAACTCGGCGAAGTATGTGGCGTGCGGGTTTGACCGGCTCGATCGTTTGTCCAATGGCGCAACGGCGAACAAGCGCGTTGTCGGCAATCCGGTGCGCGGGCCAATCCTCGCCGTGCGCGAAAAACCCTATCCGCAACCGACCGAGGACGGACCGCTGCGCATACTGATCACCGGGGGCAGTCAGGGCGCCCGGCTGTTCGGGGAAGTCATTCCAAAAGCCATCGCCGGGCTTCCCGAAAACCTTCGTGCGCGGCTGGATGTCGTCCAGCAGGCGCGAGAGGAACAGCTCGACGAGGTGCGCGCCGCCTATCAGGAAGCGGGGGTCAAGGCGCGGGCGGAAAGCTTCTTCAGCGACATGCAGGATCAACTGGCCGCGGCCCATCTGGTGATCGCGCGGGCTGGCGCCTCGACGGTTACGGAACTGGCGATCGCCGGCCGGCCGTCGATCCTGATCCCGCTGGCGATCGCGATGGATGATCACCAGACGGCCAACGCCGAAGGCATGGTCGCAGCAGGCGCCGCCGATGTCGTCAGCGAGGAGAGGTTCACGCCTACGGCGCTCACCGCGCTGCTGAAGGAGCGCCTGTCAAATGCCGCCGTTCTTACGGCGCGGGCGAAATCCGCATTCGCGCTGGGCCGGCCAGACGCCGCCCGCGAACTGGCGAACCTTGCCGAAGACGCCGCAGGTGTGACAGTCAGGCGCGATGCGTAGTTCCATTCCCTTTGACGTTGGCCCGATCCACTTTGTCGGCATTGGCGGGATCGGCATGTCCGGGATCGCCGAGGTCATGCTGAACCTTGGCTACGACGTGTCCGGATCGGACATGAAGGAGAGCGCCAATACCGAACGCCTGGCCAAACGCGGCGCGCGGATCATCATTGGTCAGAAGGCTGAGAACATTGAGGGCGTCGGGGCGCTGGTGACTTCGACCGCGATCAAGTCGACCAATCCCGAAGTCGTGGCCGCGCGCGCGATCGGGCTGCCGGTTGTGCGCCGCGCCGACATGCTGGCTGAACTTATCCGGTTGAAGTGGACGGTCGCGGTGGCCGGAACCCACGGCAAGACGACGACCACCTCCATGATAGCGGCGCTGATGGACGGCGTCGGTCTGGATCCGACCGTCATCAATGGCGGCGTCATCAACGCCTATGGCTCCAACGCCAAGGCCGGCGCCGGCAAATGGATGGTCGTCGAGGCGGATGAAAGCGACGGCACCTTCACCAAGCTGCGCGCGACGGCGGCGGTGGTCACCAACATCGATCCGGAACACCTCGACCACTACGGATCCATGGACGAATTGCGCAAGGGCTTCGACACGTTCGTAGAGAACCTGCCGTTCTACGGCTTCGCCGTTCTGTGCGCCGATCATCCCGAAGTGCAGGCGCTGGCGAGCCGCATCCCGGACCGCCGGCGCATCACCTACGGCTTCAATCCACAGGCCGATGTGTGGGCGGTAAACGTCGAACCGACGACGACTGGCTCGAAATTCGATCTGGTCATGCGCAGTCGCGGCCAGGATGAGGAAACCCGCTGGACCGGGCTCGAGCTTCCCATGTCCGGGCGTCACAACGTGCAGAACTCGTTGGCGGCGATCGCGGTGGCGCGCGAGCTGGGCGGTGCGGAGAAAGACATCCGTGCAGCGCTGTCCCGGTTCGAGGGCGTCAAGCGGCGCTTCACCCAGGTCGGTGAATGGAACGGTGCGCGCATTATCGATGATTACGGGCATCACCCGGTCGAGATATCCGCCGTGCTGGCCGCCGCGCGCGACGTGCAGGGCAAGGGCAGGGTGATCGCCGTGGTCCAGCCGCACCGCTACACCCGGCTGAGGGACCTGTTCGAGGATTTCTGCACCTGCTTCAACAATGCCGATCGCGTCCTCGTCGCGCCGGTCTATGCTGCCGGCGAGACACCGATTGACGGCGTGTCGGCCGAGAGCCTCGCCAAGGGGCTGATCGACCACGGGCACCGGGATGTCGGCGTACTCGAAGACCTCGACGATCTGCCGGGCGCCCTCGCGAGCGCGCTTGAGCCCGGCGACATGGTCGTGTGCCTTGGGGCCGGGGATATCACGGCTCACGCGGCGACTTTGGCGGACCGTCTGGCGAAATAGCCGTCCCGGCGGGCGTTCGGCATTAGCAAAGCGGCAACCATGATGGCGGTCTAATGACCGCGAATCCGGCGCCCGTTGGCGCCTCGGCTTGTTGGACGTTCATTCGTGAACCGGCGTCTGCATTACATTCTGGTAGGTTGCGCCGCCGTGGCTTGCGTGGTGGGCGCGACGTTGGCGTTTGGCGGCTCGATCGAAGCCTCGACGCCGCGGTTTGGCAAATTCGCCCGGCCATCGTTCGAGCCGGAGACGCCAGCCCCGATTCTTGATCTCGCGCGCGGCTGGAAGCTCTCGGAGATCGGCGAGTTCACGGATCTCGCCGCAGACGATCAGATCTGCCGGGAGGCGCTAAGCGCGATCGGCATCTCCTGGAACGAAGCCGTCTCCCGAAGCACGCAGAACGGCTGCGGTTACGAGGCCGCAGTGGACTTGCCCGGTGCGCTTTCCCGGTTTTCCGCCCCCACCACCATGACCTGCCCGCTGGCGGCGCGGTTGTATCTCTGGGAATTGCAGGTCGTGGCGCCCGCGGCCGACAAGTATCTAGGCACGCCGGTTACGCGCATGGACGTGTTGGGAACTTATTCGTGCCGCAAGGTTGCGGGCACGCAGCACCTTAGTGAGCACGCATTCGGCAAGGCGATCGATATCGCCGGGTTTCGCACCGATGACGGGCGAAACGTGTCGGTGCTGAAGTCTTATCGGGAAGACAGTGCTGAGGGCCGGTTTCTGCGGGAGATCCGGCGCGGCGCCTGTGGCTTGTTCAATGTGACGCTTGGGCCCGACTTCAACCTCGACCACGCCAACCACTTCCACCTCGATGTGGGTGACGGCTACGCCTGCCACTGAAACTTGCGCGTCAGCGATTTGCTGGCCGGGCGCTTCGCAATTGCGCCTCAGGAGTGCTAGACGGGCGCGATGAAGTGGCTTGCGGAAATGTTTCAGGGCGTTCGGGGGAAGCTGCTGGAAAACGCGGAGCTGGCGCCGTTTACCTGGTTCCGGGTCGGCGGAGCGGCTGACCTGTTGTTCCTGCCCCAGGATGTTGAAGACCTTCAGGTTTTTCTGAAAGCGGCGCCGGCAGACATGCCGGTGACGGTGCTAGGCGCGGCATCCAACGTGATCGTGCGTGGAGGGGGCGTGGAGGGGGCCGTGGTGCGTCTGACCCCGCCGTTCGGTCGGATCGAGGTTGAGGGTACGACTGTGACCGCCGGAGCGGCTGCGTTGGACCTGAAGGTGGCGCAGGCGGCGGCGAAGGCCGGCGTTGCGGGACTGGAATTCTTCTCTGGCGTGCCGGGCACGATCGGGGGCGCCTTGAGGATGAATGCAGGGTGTTACGACACCGAGACCAAGGACGTTCTGGTTGAAGCGCGGGCGGTGAACCGGGCGGGCGAGATCGTCACGCTTCGACCCGGGGATTTCGGTTATACCTATCGTCACTCGACCGCGCCGGATGACCTGATTTTCATCGAGGCGGTGTTCCGCGGACAGGAAGACAAGCCGGAGGCCGTGCTGGAACGGATGGCCGCGCTGCGCGCCAGGCGTGAGGACGCTCAGCCGATCCGCGAGAAGACTGGCGGATCGACCTTCGCCAATCCCGACCCGCCCGGCACGCCCGACCAGAGGAAGGCATGGAAGCTCATAGATGCGGCAGGAATGCGCGGCGCGCGAAAAGGCGGCGCACAGGTCAGTGAAAAGCACTGCAATTTCCTTATAAATACCGGCGATGCGAGCGCCGCAGACATTGAGGGCCTCGGCGAAGAGGTGCGTGCGGCGGTTCGCAAGACATCCGGCGTGGACCTGCGTTGGGAAATCAAACGGATAGGAAAATCACAATGACAGATGCCGCCCCGTCCGATGGACCGCTGACACTGAGCGACGCCGACGTCGGCGACCTGGAGTGGATCCTGAACGTCGAGGAGTCCGCCGTTCAGGGCGGCTTCGTTTCCGGCGACAGCGCCATCAACCACCAGCGCCAGATGGCTGACCAGTCGTGCCTGTACCTGATCGCCAAGCGCGGAAACGAGCCAGTCGGCTATGTCATTCTGCGCGGGGTGATCGGATCAGAGCCGGTTGTCGAACTGAAGCGTATCGTGATCACCAAGACCGATGCCGGCCACGGGCAGAGCGCGATGGGCTTGCTGATGCATCGGGTGTTCGAGGACCTGAACGCGCATCGCTTGTGGCTGGATGTTCTCGACGACAATCAGCGCGCGCAGCACGTCTATCGCAAGCTCGGCTTTGTCGAAGAGGGCAGGCTGAGGCAGGCGGCGCGGCGCGGCGGCGAATGGCGCGATCTGGTGTTGTTCGGCATGTTGCGCACCGAATGGGCGGACGACTGAGCCGCCCGCCCTTCAGCGCTTCATAGAGTTCCGTCAGGCAGCGTCGCTCTGGCGGCTCATGGCGTGGACATCAGCAGCGCGGAGCAATTGCCCGCCGATCGCCCAGTCGCCTTGCTCGACTTCCTGAATGCGAACCCAGGTGACGGGGCGCATGGCTTCGCCTTCGACGGCGACCATGGCGTCGGTGACCTTGGAGATGATCTCCTCTTTCTGGGTGGGGGTGAAAACGTCCTTGATGACGTCGATGGTGACGAGCGGCATGTGAATTCTCCTTCTTGCTGCCGGGTGGAAAACTGGTGAGCGTTAAACGATGATCGGTTGTTTGCTGAACAGGAGGCCGAGGAACAGGACGTTCGCGCCTACGGCCAGTATCAGCCCGAACAATTGGTTGGCGGTTGGGGAGGATGTACGGTTCATTCTGGTTTCTCTTCTTCGTTCTGTTGGCCGGGTGTGTCCGGCGACGAGGAGAGAAATGCCCGCTGGGCGGCCGCCCAGATAGTTCACCGCTTGTAGCAAACCACTTCAGAAATTAGAGTAGAGCGCTTCAGAAACAGCAATTTGCTGCGAATTCGGCTGATTTGCCGGTGTTTGGGGGAGATCCGGAATGTACGGACAGTTCTGTCCCATCGCCAAGGCGACGGAGATTCTGGGCGAGAAGTGGACCATCCTGATCCTGCGCGAACTGCTGATGGGCGGACGGCGCTTCAACGAACTGCAACGCGGCCTCGGCGATATTTCTCCAGCCTTGCTGACGGCGCGCCTGAAATCCCTTGAAGGCCACGGCATGCTCGTGCGGCGCAAGGCGCAGGGCATGAAAGGGTATGAGTACTACCCGACCGAGGCGTGCGAACAGTTGCTGCCGGTGCTGATCTCGATCGGTGAATGGGGATTGTGCTGGGCGCGGCACCACGTGATCGACGCGGACTTCGATGTCGATCTCTTGATGTTCTATCTCGAGCGCAGCATCGAGCCCGCAAAATTGCCCGGCAACGAATCAGTGGTCCAGTTCAAGTTTACCGACCAGGAGCAGAACCCGGACTGGTGGCTGCTGGTCAAGGGCGACCATATCGATCTTTGCCTGAAGGATCCCGGCAAGGATGTGGACGTCTATTTCACCTGCACGGTGCGGACGATGTGCGATGTGTGGATGGGTGACCGGACCTATCGCGAGGCGATCAAGGCTGGGGATCTCGTCGTGCAGGGCGATGCAGGACTGACGCGCAATATCTCTTCCTGGCTCAAGCCGAGTGTGTTTGCGGAATCGCCACGCGTGCCGTTGCCCGCCTGAGCTGAACCCGGCACGCCCGCCGAGTGAGCCCGGCGGACGCTGTTGCGGGTGGAGGCCTTAATCGTTGAGCGCTTCGTAGACCAGCTGTGCGGACTCGCCACGCAGGTTGACCGCGCCACGTCCAGCATTGCCGCGCCGCTGGATCATGCCGACATAGCCAAGGTCGTTGACCGGATCGACCCAGAACCACGTGCCGTCGATGCCGAACCATGAATACGAGCCGACCGGAGCCGGAGAGCGTTCTGTTGGCTCGCGGGTGGCGACTGCGCCGCCATATCCGAATCCGCCGCCGGTGAAGACGCCGGGCGTGTCGCCGATCCGGTTCGACATCATGAAGCGCGCGGTTTCCGGCTTCAGGATCTGTGCGCCGTCGAGTTCGCCTTCGTTGATCAGCATCTGCACGAAGCGGGTGTAGTCGTGCGCGGTGGAGGCGAGGCCGCCGCCGCCGGATTCGGCGTGATCCTTGACGAAGAAGGAATAGACGTCGGGATATTCCTCGAACTCACCGCTGTCGCTGTTGAGCGAATAGACGGTGGCGAGGCGCGAACGATCGGCTTCCGGCAAGGTGAATGCCGTATCGTCCATGCCGAGCGGCGCGAAGATGTTCTTGTCGAGATACTCGCCGAAGCTCATGCCCGAGATGCGCTCGACCACCGCGCCTTGCAGGTCGACAGCGATCGAATAGGACCAGCGCTCGCCCGGCTGGAGGAGCAGGGGGATGTCGGCGACGCGCTGGACGAGGCCGTCGAGGTCGGCTTTGCCCATCGGGTTGTCTTCGATGTAGGCGCGCTCAACCGCGGTGCGCGGCGAGAGGGAATAACCGAAGCCCGCAGTGTGGGTCATCAGCTCGTGCATGGTCGGGATGTGGGTCGGTTCGGTCAGTTCGTCGAGATTGTCCGTAGAGGTTGCGACCTTGAGGTTGGCGAGTTCCGGGAGGAATTTCGTGACCGGGTCTTCCGGCTTCCACTTGCCCTGTTCCCAGAGCTGCATCATGGCGACGCCGGTGATCGGCTTGGTCATCGAGCGGATGCGGAAGATCGTGTCTTCGGTCATCGGCGCGCCGCCGTAAGACTGGCTGCCCCAGATGTCGAAGTCGGCGACCTCGCCATCCTTGACGAGCACGTGGATGAGGCCCGCGACCTCGCCCTTGTCGACCGCTTCCTTCATGCGGGCGTCGAGGGCGGCGAGGCCGTCCGGCGAAAACGCAGGATGAGCGGCGACTTGATCGCTGGCCGCCGGCCACGACGTGTCGATCGCGGTGGTGGCTGAGAGGGTTGAGTTGTCGGTGTCAGCAGTGTTCGCACAGGCGGCAAGCGCAGCGATGGCGCAGGCGGCCATGAGCATACGAACACGGGGCAATTCGCGATGGTTCAGCATTGGGACCCGTCCTTTTCAGATTTTGGGCCGCCCTCCGTAGAAGGCGGCCCACAAGTTTGAACGGCGCTGAACACGCGATCCGTCAGCGCCGGATCGAGTTACTCAGAGGACTCGGCTGCTGCGGCGACCGGAGCGCCCGCCAGAGCGGCGTAGACCAGCTCAGCCGACTCGTTGCGGAAGTTCATCGCGCCCGGGCGACGGCCGCCCATCGACTGGATCATGCCGACGAAGAAGAGGTCGTTGACCGGATCGATCCAGAACCAGGTGCCGGCTGCGCCGCCCCAGTAATAGGTGCCGAGACCGTAAGGCGCGTTGGAGGCGCCTGTGTCGATGTGGACGGCGTAGTCGAGGCCGAAGCCGACGCCCGGGAGGCCGGGATTCTCGAGCGTGCCGTCGGAGTAGAGGCGCAGTTCGCCGATATGGTTCTGCGTCATCAGGTCGATGGTTTCGGGCTTGAGCACGCGATTGCCGGCCAGTTCGCCCTTGTTGAGCATCATCTGGCAGAAACGGGCGTAGTCATGCGTGGTCGAGATCAGACCGCCGCCGCCGGATTCCATCCGGTTGGGGTCGGTGAAGGACGGACGGTCCGGACGCTCGGGATTGGCGACCAGCTGGCCGGCGTCGGCGTCCCAGGAATAGACGTCGGCGAAGCGCGGCTTTTGTTCTTCGGACACATAGAAGGCCGTGTCGTTCATGCCGAGCGGCGTGAAGATATGCTCGTCCATGTATGCGCCGAGTTTCTGACCCGACATGCGTTCGACGATGGCGCCCTGGATGTCGACCGCGACCGAGTAGTACCAGCGCGTGCCCGGATCATGGAGCAGGGGAATGCCGGCGACCTTGGTCATCAGTTCATTGAGATCGGCCGAACCGAGAACGGCCTGGTCGCGGAACGCGGTGTTGACCGGATCGTCGCCCGACAGGCCGTAACCGAAGCCGGCCGTGTGGCTCATGATCTCGCGCATGGTCGGCGCGCGGGAGGGATTGCCGACGATGGCGTTGCCGTCCGCATCGACGCCGGTCAGCAGTTTCAGGTCGGCGAATTCAGGAACATGCTTGGTGACGGGATCGTCAAGCTGCCACAGGCCCTGCTCGTAGAGCTGCATCATGGCGACGCCGGTGATCGGCTTGGTCATCGAGTAGATGCGGAACACCGAGTCTTTTGTCATCGGCGTCGTGTCGGTCGCCTGACCGTAGGCGTTGAACTGGGCGACTTCGCCGCCTTTGGCGAGAAGGGTGACCATGCCGGCGACATCGTTGTCGGCGACGGACTGGGCCATGCGGGCGTCGAGCGCGGCGAGGCCCTCGGCGGTGAAGCCGAGGCTGGTCGCGTTGGAGGCGGCGGCTGACGGCCAGCCGAGGTCATCCGCCGGGCTGGCGACATGGGCGGGCGCGGTGTCGGTCGACGTCTCGTTGCTGCACGCCGACAGGGCGAGCACAGAAGCGGCCAGTAGAAGGCCGCAAGCCTTTATCGGATTGTTGGTCATCACCCGTCTCCCTCAGGTATTTCAGCGGAATCGCTGTTTTGCCGAGACAATAGGCAGGTTTATCTGCGACCGCCAAGCATTCATCACGAGACGTTTACTCGCATTCCGGGCGATGCTTTGGGACGCAGGACAGGCGAAAATTGCAGGAGTGGGGCGTCAATTCGGGGTCGTGCCGCGCAGGCCCAATGACGTAGAAGGGACGAATGAACGAACCGCCAGCAACCTCGCGCAGATACATGCGTCCAGTGTTCTTTGTCGCCGGCTGCATCTGCGTCGTCGTCGGGGTGGCGGGCGTGATGCTGCCCGTATTGCCGGGGACCGTCTTCCTGATCATCGCCGCGGCGTGTTTCGCGCGCTCATCCCGCAGCTTCGAGAACTGGCTGATCACCCACCCGAAACTGGGACCGCAGGTCGTGGCGTGGCGGGAAACAGGCGCGATCGCCACACGGACAAAGGTCGTCGCCATTGGTTCGATGGCGGCGTCCTATGTGCTGATCTGGTTCTCCGGAGCGCCGATGATCGCACGGATCGTTTCGGCTGTTCTGCTGGTTGCATCAGCGGTGTTCGTCGCCAGCCGGCCAGTGCCTCCACCGGTCCCGCCGCAATCCTAGTGCAGCTCGTCCAGCCAGTTCGGCAGGTCGCCAAGGCAGGCCAGTTCGCGGAATCGCGGATGGCTGTCGGGCGTCTCGGCGGCCTCGTGCTCCCAGACCAGCGGATAGGGGACGAGCGCGGCGAACCCGCCAGCCTCCAGCACAGGCAAAATGTCTGAACGAACCGAATTGCCCGCCATCAGCGCCTTCTCCGGGGGCGTGTCGTAGCGGGCGAAGACGCGGTTGTAGGTGTCGACGTCCTTCTCGCTGACGACTTCGACGCCCGAAAAGAACGAGCCGAGCCCCGACGCCGCCAGCTTGCTTTCCTGGTGGAACAGGTCGCCCTTGGTGACGAGGATGACCGGGCCGCGCTTCGCCAGCGCCTCGAGCGCATCCTCGACGCCGGGCAGCGGATCAACCGGGTGGCGCATCATTTCACGGCCGGCGGTGAGGATCTCGTTGAGCACTTCGGCGGGGATCTTGCGCTCGCTTACTTCCAGCGCGGTCTCGATCATCGAAAGCGTGAAGCCCTTTGCGCCGTAGCCGTAGGTTTCCAGATTGCGGCGTTCGCAGGCGGCCAGACGTTCATCCAGCGTTGCGGCGTCGGCGAATTCGGAGAGTAATTCGTTGAAGCGTTCGTGCGTGAAGCGGAAGACCGTCTCGTTGTGCCAGAGCGTGTCGTCTGCATCGACGCCGATGATGGACGGTTGCATCTGACCAGTCTCCTTCAAGAACGCGGCTTGTCGTGGACCGACTCCCACACTTTCGCGATTCTCGCGAAGCGATGGAAGGCGTAGGCCATGGAATGGATGAACCCACGCCGCCCGCGCATGATATCTCCGCGGAGTATGTAGTATTTCAGGAACGAAAGGGGAAACTCGAATAGCAGTCGAATTGTCAGGGATGACGGAACCCGACCTCGCTCCTGCATATCCAAGACTTGCGCGTCAGAATACTTGTTCAGTTTGGCTATGAACTGGCCAAGAGACACAACGGAATGGTGCCACACCAGTCCATCGAGTTTTTCTATTTCCGGATCGCTAGATAAGAACTTGACGCGATCATGAACTGGACTGTCGACGTACCGCCCTTTTCTTCGGTCATACAGCCTGACCGCCCTAGTCGTGTGGGCGAAGCGGCGGGGCCGGGCTTCTCCGGGCAGGCAATCGCGGATCGAGAAGACGAAACCGTCCGCAGCTGGCGTTTCCGCAAAGGTCTGGCGGATGGCGGCGATGATCTGTGGGCTGAGCACTTCATCGGCGTCGAGGTTCAACAGCCAGTCGTTCTTGCACTGATCCTCGGCGAAGCGCTTCTGCGGGCCATAGCCCGGCCAGTCATTGTGGATCACTCGTGCGCCCTTGGCGGCGCAAAGATCCTGCGTGCCGTCTGAACTACCGCTGTCGACGACGACAATTTCATCCACCAGACCGGAAAGGCTGTCGATCGTCGCGTCGATACGATGCGCTTCGTCCTGGGCGATGATGAAAGCGGAAATCTGTAGGGGATCAGGCATTCTTGCCGTTTGGCGCAGGGATTGAGGGCGAAGACCTCCAACGTTTCCCCGCCAAGCGCAAGGCCGCTGTTTGCGCCTCACAACAGCCGCGATCTGGGCCAGAGTGAGATTGCGAACCGATTCCCGGTAGCTCTCCGGTAACTGGTTGCGTTCCATACCCGTTACTGGAGGAGGCCAAACATGAGCCGTGTCGCCGTCATCGCCGGAGGCTGGTCGTCCGAGCGCGAGGTTTCACTGTCCTCGGGCAAGGGCATGGCCAAGGCCGCGCGCGAGGCAGGTTATGACGTCGTGGAGATCGATGCGGGCCGCAATCTCGCCGATCAGCTGGCCGATGCGAAACCGGACGTCGCACTGAACGCCCTTCACGGCCCATGGGGAGAAGACGGCTGCGTGCAGGGCCTGTTCGAGATTATGGGGCTGCCTTACTCGCACTCTGGCGTGCTGGCCTCGGCGCTGGCCATGGACAAGGATAAATCGCGCGCTGTTTACGCCCAGCACGGCATCGATATCGCTGCTGGCGGCGTGTATCCGGTCGCCGAACTGGCCGCCGATCACGTGATGAAACCGCCCTATGTAATCAAGCCGGTGGCCGAAGGATCGAGCTTTGGCGTGTTCATCGTCAGGGAAGGGGCCAACCGGCCGCCGAAGGAGCTGACGGACGGAACCTGGACCTTTGGCGACGAGGCTTTGCTCGAGGAATTCATCCCCGGACGCGAACTTTGCGTATCTGTAATGGGCGATCGGCCTTTGGCGATCACAGAGATCACGACTTTAAGAGATTTTTACGACTACGCGGCCAAATATGAGGCTGGCGGTTCACGTCACGTTATCCCTGCGGACCTGCCGTCTGATGTTGCGACACGCGCTCTGGAAGCGTCGTTGAAGGCGCATCGGGCTTTGGGATGCAGGGGAGTTTCGCGAACCGACTTTCGATACGACGAGAGGTCGTCTCGACTGGTGATTTTGGAGACGAATACGCAACCGGGAATGACGCCGACTTCGCTTGTTCCAGAACAGGCGGCCCATGTCGGGATTTCGTACGTCGAACTGGTGCGCTGGATGATTGAGGACGCCTCATGCCCAAGGTGAAGCGACCGAGGATCAAGTCGCCCGAGCGCGACGAGGAAGAGAACCTGCCGGCCGTCATCCGAGAGGCGGATGACGATGTAGATTATTGGTGGCTGCACATGCGTCACAAGTTGGCGACCTATGCTTTTGGAACGGTGATCTGCCTCGCCGCGATGATCGCGTTGGCTGCGTGGATGGGCGGTTCGCTTGGCGCGTTCGGCCAGCGCCTGTCGAACGGCGTGGACGTGATCGCCCAGAAGGCGGGCCTGTCGATCCGCAAGGTGGACATTGTTGGCCTCGATCCGCTGGTCGAGGAGCGTGCGCGCGAGGCCGCGAACATCCATCTCGGCGACAACATGCTTTCCGCCGACCCGTACAAGATCCGTGACCGTGTCGAGAAGCTCGACGCCGTGGCCGGCGTCAGCGTCCATCGCTTCTGGCCGGATCAGGTGACGATCATCGCCGAGACGCGCGAGCCGCTGGCCCTGTGGCAGGATGACGGCGACTGGCGCGTGATCGATCAGTCGGGCCGCACCTTCGCGCGCGCCAACCCGGACGATTACCTGGACCTGCCGCAGGTGATCGGTCCCAACGCCGCGGGCGCGGCGGCCAGCCTGGTCACCCTGATCGCCGACTTCCCGGAGCTGTCATCGCGCATGGAGAGCGCCTACCGGATTTCGGGACGCCGCTGGGACATTCGTTTCAAGGGCGGCGTCAGCGTCGCCATGCCTGAAGATCATGAACTGAAGGAAGCGCTGGCTTCCCTGAATCTTCTTCACGTCAGGAATGGCGTGCTCGATATGCCGATTACCAGAATTGACGCACGCGATGCAGAACGTTTCGCGATCCGGCCCGCGCCGGGAGGACCCGACAGCGGAGGCGCCTAGTCAGAGTATGTCATCGCTGTCCCAGCGTTCTCTGGTCAAAGACCGGGTGAACGGCCGCAACCCCGTCATTGCAGCGCTCGATATAGGCTCGTCGAAGGTGACGTGCCTGATTTCGCGACGCGCCGACGCCGTCGACGGCGTGCCGCTGGTTGCAGGGGCTGGCGTTCAACAGACGCGGGGTGTGCGTTCGGGGGCGGCGTACGATCTTGAACAGCTTGAGCGTTCGATCCGCCTTGCCGTTGAACAGGCCGAGCGCGCTGCAGGCATTCGGGTCGACGATGTCGTTGTCGGCGTGTCCGGACCGGACCTGCGCAGCGACGTGGTCAAGGCCAAACTCCCGCTGGGCGGACGCGAGATCACGCAGGCGCATGTGCGTGAAGCAGGACGCGCGGCGCTGGACAGCTTCTCGAGCTCCAACCGACAGGTGCTGCATTCCGCGCTGCTGGGCTATTCGGTGGATCGCACGTCCGGCGTCAGGGATCCGGTCGGCATGTACGCCGAAACGCTGACGGCCAGCCATCTGATCGTTTCCGCGCCGATGGCCGGGCTGCGCAATATCCTGCAATGCGTCTCGCGCGCCCACCTGAACCCGGTTTCGGTGATTGCGGCCCCTTACGCGGCGGGGCTGGCCTGCATGGTCGAGGATGAGGCCGAGCAGGGCGCGGTGGTGATTGATTTCGGCGCCGGCGTGACCAGCGCCGCGGCGTTCTGTGACGGCGTGCTGCTGCACGTCGAGGCGCTGCCCATGGGCGGGGCCTGGGCGACCTCGGATCTTGCAGAGGGCGTCGGCACGACATTCGCGGCGGCTGAACGGATCAAGACCGCGCACGGGGCGGTTGGGTTTGCCGAGGTCAGCGCAATCGAACAGGTCGAAGCGCCCCGACTGGGCACGGACGGGCGGCTGGAAGCAGCGCATTGCACGCGCGCCGATCTGGCGAATGTCCTGTGTCCGCGGATCGAGGAAATACTTGAACTGATCGATGCGCGCCTGTCCAAGGCCTCGGCCAAGGGGCGGCCGTTGCCGCGCCGGATTGTGCTGACCGGCGGCTCCAGCCAGATCGCCGGGCTGGCCGAACTGGCGACCGACGTGTTCCGGGCCCCGGTTCGCATCGCAAAGCCGGTAAATGTCCGTGGAATGGGGGAGTCTTTCAGTTCCTCGTCTTTCGCAGCGGCGGCGGGGCTGTTAAGGTCGGAACTGGTGGGCAAGCCGGAGCCGATGCGGGCTGGTATCGACCGGAGCAGTGGAGTAACGGGCCAGGGCCTGTTTGGACGTCTGATCGGATGGCTTCGGGAAAATTTCTGAGGCGGCGTGCGGTCTTAAGACGCGCTTAGGCAAACCCAGCGATCTTCACAATTCAAACGGCGCCCGGAGTGCGCGCCGGGGAAGCGTGTTCGAGGAAACTGATGGCGGTTGAGCTAAAACCCCGCATCGTGGTGATCGGCGTAGGCGGCGCCGGCGGCAACGCCGTGAACAACATGATCGAGGCCGACCTCCAGGGGGTCGAATTCGTCGTTGCAAACACCGATGCGCAGGCGATTGCGCGCTCGAAGGCCAAGAAACACATCCAGCTGGGCGTCAACCGGACCGAAGGCATGGGCGCCGGCGCCAACCCCGAAGTGGGCGCCGAGGCTGCGCGCGAGTCCGCTGAGGAGATCAAGCAGCTCCTGAAGGGCGCGCACATGTGCTTCATCGCCGCCGGCATGGGCGGCGGCACGGGTACGGGCGCAGCCCCGATCATCGCCCGCATCGCCCGCGAGCAGAAGGTGCTGACGGTTGGCGTCGTCACCAAGCCGTTCGATTTCGAGGGCAAGCGCCGGATGACGGTCGCCGATAACGGCATCGAGGAACTGCGCGACGAAGTCGACACGCTGATCATCATTCCGAACCAGAACCTGTTCCGCATCGCCAGCAAGGAAACCACCTTCGCCGAAGCGTTCCACCTGGCTGACCGGGTGCTCTATTCTGGCGTGCGCGGCATCACCGATCTGATGGTCATGCCGGGCCTGATCAATCTCGACTTCGCTGACGTCAACACGGTCATGGCCGGCATGGGCACGGCGATGATGGGCGAGGGCGAGGCGGCCGGTGAAGAGCGTGCACTGAAAGCGGCCAAGGCCGCGATCGCCAATCCGCTGCTGGACGACGTCTCGATGCAGGGCGCCAAGGGCGTCATCATCAACATCACCGGCGGCTACGACATGACCCTGTTCGAGGTCGATGAGGCGGCCAATGAAATCCGCCGCGAAGTGGATGCGGATGCGAACATCATCCTGGGTTCGACGTTCGACGAGAACATGGACGGCAAGATCCGCGTGTCCGTGGTCGCTGCGGGCGTGACGCGCCTGGATGTCGAGAAGGCCTCTGAAACCGAATTGTTCGACGAGCGCACGGCGCGTTTCCGTTCGGCTGCAGCAACGCCAGCGCCCGAACCGGAACCTGAAGTCGAAATCGTGGAAGCCGAAGAGGTTGACGACGCTGAGGACACATCTGTCAGCGAAGCAGTGGCGGAGGCCCCGCCCGCCCGCGCTGGCGGACCGGTGATCCGCACGCGTCCGCAGGATGAGGACGACAGCGACGACGTCATCGAGCACGAGACGATCGAAGGCGAGATTGTCGAGGCCGAAGAGGACGAGCCGGAGGAGGCTGTGGAAGCCGAGGCCGAGGCTGAAGCCGAAACGGATGCGGACTTCGATGACGAGCCGGTGCAACCGGCGTCAAGCGGGCATTCATTCAAGAAGCTTTTCGGTTGGGGCGGCAAGACGTCGACGACCGTGACGTCCATCGAGCCCCGCGAGGAAGCCGCCAGCGAAGAAGTCGATGATCTCGACGACGAGCTGGAGATTCCCGCCTTCCTTCGCCGTTCGGCCAGCTCCTAGAACGCTAACCACTGGCGCTGCGTATTGCGCGGCTGTGGCTGCGCGCCTAACTGTTCCGGATCGGATTCGGAACAGACATGGCGCGCCAGCAGACCATCGCGAACATCGTGGAGATTGACGGCGTCGGCCTGCATTCCGGCGAACGCGCGCTGTTGCGCCTGAAGCCGGCAGAAGCCGGAACGGGCGTGCGTTTCGTCCGCGCAGACGTCAAGGATCGTGCAAACGAGATTGCGGCCAGCGCCCTGGCGGTATCGACAACGCAACTTGGCACCAATCTGACCAACGAAGCCGGCGTTTCGGTGGCGACGGTCGAGCACTTCCTCGCCGCCTGCTCGGGAATGCGGCTGGACAACGTGATCGCCGAGCTCGACGGTCCGGAACTGCCCATCCTCGATGGGTCGTCGCGACCGTTCTGCGAGCTGATCTCGAGCGGCGGGCTGGTGGAGCTTCCCAGCCCGCGCAGGCGCCTGAAGATCCTGAAGGTGGTGGAGATCGCCGACGGCGCAAAACGCGTGAGGCTGTCGCCCGGCGAGGGATTCTCCGCGAACGTCAGCATCGACTTTCCGACGCGAGCGATCGGCCGACAGCAGATCGCGTTCGAACTGAGCGACGGGGCGTTCTGCAACGACGTCGCCTTTGCGCGGACGTTTGGCTTCGCGCATGAAGTTGAGCAGTTGCGATCCATGGGGCTGGCGCGCGGCGGGTCGCTGGCCAATGCGATCGTTATCGACGGCGACGATGTTCTGAACCCCGACGGGCTACAGGCGCCGGACGAATTTGTCCGTCACAAACTGCTGGACGTGATTGGCGACCTGTTTCTTGCAGGCGGCCCGATCGAGGGCGCCTATGAGGGCGAGCAACCGGGCCATGCGCTGAACAATCGGCTGTTACGGTCAGTATTCGACGACCCCTCCAGTCATGAATGGCTGGTCGACCCCGACTAGCCGTGTGCTTCGGGCGCCTCTGATCTGTTTTCTCCTTGATTTTGCCAAGGTGGCCGTCTCTGGTGGCCGCGGGGAGAAACGGACGGACGAATCATGCGCACGAAACTGATGGTCGCAGCCGGCTTGACGCTGGTGCTGGCGGGATGCGGGCAGGGCGGCGACGGCTATTCGTCGGCGGAGTACGACGCGCCGATGGCGGCGCCGGAGATGGCGCGTTCGGACATGGCGTTCGCGCCACCCCCGGCGCCGCCCCCGGTCATGGACGTGGTGGAAGAGCAGGCTGGCGGGCAGCCAGCGCCGCAGCAGGCGCCCGGCGGAGATCCCAACGCCAATCCCGATGCGGCGCGCCAGATCGCCTACACCTATTCGTACGGGTTCCGCGTGCCGACCGATAACCTTGAGGCGATGCAGAATGCGCACAAGGCGGCGTGCGAGGCCGCCGGTCCGGCGACCTGTTACATCGAGCAGAGCAATATCAGCGGACTTGGCGAGGACTACGCCAACGGCTTCATGCGGATTCGCGCATCCACCGCGTGGATCGAGACCTTCCGCGCCGCTATCCCGGACAATCTGGAGCCGTTCGGGGCGACGCTGGATTCATCGGATTCAACGGCCGAAGACCTGACCACCCGGATCATCGATACGACTTCCATGCTGGAATCGCGCAAGACGCTGCGCGACCGGCTGCAGCAATTATTGGCTGACCGGCCCGGTCGTCTCTCGGACCTCCTGGAAATCGAACGGGAGCTGGCGCGGGTGCAACAGCAGATCGATTCAACCGAGTCGATCCTGGCGGCGATGAAACTGCGGGTTTCGATGTCGGTCCTGACGCTCAACTATCAGGCGCGTTACAGCGCGGTGTCGGAATCGATCTGGCGGCCTCTGGGCGACGCCTTCGAGGGCTTCCTAGGAAATGTGGTCCGCTCGTTTGCGGCGCTGGTGAACCTGATTTCCGGGCTGCTGGTCTGGGTTGTCCTGCTTGGCGGGATCGCCTGGCTGGTGATCTGGCGCTGGCGCAAGCGTTCTAAGACGCGCAAAGCGGCGTCTTCGGCCGCAAACGCAGGCGGGTGAGGCGAAAAGCGACTGTTTCGCGACTTGGACGCAGGCGCTGCATTGGTCTAGAACCTCCGCGAGAACGTCCTGGAGACATGTAGATGCCGACGAAAACGCCTTGGAAAACCGGGCTGGCCGCGACTGCTGCGCTGATTGCGGCGGCAGGTTGCGCGTCTAATTCGCGTTCCGAGCAGCTGGCCTATGTCGAACAGCCGGTCGAGAACATCTACAACGCCGCAATGTACAGCCTGGATCGCCGGGTCTATGCGCTGGCGGCGGCGCAATTTGACGAAGTGCAGCGCCAGCACCCGTATTCGATCTGGGCCCAGCGCGCCCTGTTGATGGCCTCCTACGCCCGCTATCAGGCGCGCGATTACGACGAGGCGATTTCCAGCGCACGCGAATACATCACGCTGCATCCCGGCGGCGACGGCGCGCCCTACGCCTATTATCTGATCGCCGCCTGCCATTTCGACCAGATCATCGATGTCGGTCGCGAACAGGCGCGGTCCGAACTTGCGCTCGCGGCGCTGAACGAGGTGACGGCGCGTTTCCCGGAGAGCGAATATGCGCGCGACGCCGAATTGAAATCGGACATGGTGCGCGACCAGTTGGCCGGCAAGGAAATGGAAGTTGGCCGCTATTACCTGAAGCGCGACGAACACCTCGCCGCGATCAACCGCTTCAAGCGGGTGATCGAGGATTATGACACCACCACCCACACGCCCGAGGCGCTGCACAGGATGGTGGAGGCCTATCTGTCGATCGGTCTGACCGGGCAGGCGCAGGCTGCAGCCTCGGTGTTGGGTTACAACTACCCCGACAGCGTCTGGTATGTGGACACCTACAATCTGATGACGGGTGCGGGCATCGCCCTGCCGGATGAGCCGGAGAAGAAGGAAGGCTGGTTCTCCCGGCTGTTCTGATTTCGCCGAGATACCGATGCAAAATGAAAACGCCCCCATCAGCGACGGGGGCGTTCTGCATTCAAGCTGTGGCGACCAACTACTAGTGCGATGAATGGTCGGCGTGCGACGCTTTCAGGGCCTGAACCGCCTCGAGTGTCTTAGAGACATGCTCGTCCGGCTGCATGGCGGTAAACGCCAGCGCGATCGTCTTGTCCTGGGCGATCACATAGGAAGTCCGGTCGGAGAAATCCGCGCGTTGCGGCAGGACGACGTCGTAGGCGGCGATGGTCTCCTCCGACACGGCGGCGATCGGGAACTTGTCGCGGCAGTGTTCGGCCGAGAATTCCGCGAGGCGCTCAAGGCTTTCGGTCGCGCTGGCCATCGAACCGTCTTTCATGCGCGCGCCGCCCGTAACGCCGATCAACGTTGCGCCGGCGGCTTCGAATTCTTCCGCGGCGTCGGCGAACATCTTGGTCTCGACGGTGCAGCCTGCGGTGAATGCTGCAGGGAAGAAGAACGCCACGACCGGGCCCTCTTCCAGCGCCTCATCGAGATTGAACGTGAACGCTTCGCCGCCTTTCATGCCGGTGGCGGTGAAGCCGGGAGCGTCAGCGCCCTTTTCCAGGGCTGCGAATGCGGGAGCGGCCAGTAGGGCGACGGTCGCTGCGGCGGCGAGCATGCGTTTCATCAAATAGTCCTCCGAGCAGATTGGTTTGCGATCCATGCTATCGGCGCGGGCCGGGGTTTCGTCACGCAAAAACTGCATCACAATTGTGTTTCTGCCGGCGAGGAGCAGGCGCTCCAAAAAGCCCGCCAAAGTATATGTTCTCATTTTGTTCCGATCGTGCTATCACGCCCCGCATGCTGACAGGATTGTCCATTCGCGACTTTCTGCTCGTCACCCGCCTCGACCTCGAACCGGGCGGCGGGTTTACGGCGCTGACCGGTGAAACCGGAGCGGGGAAGTCGATTCTCCTGTCCGCCCTTGGCTTCGCGCTGGGCGAACGGGCGACGCGCACCAGTATTCGCAAGGGAGCGGATGCGGCGAGCGTAACCGTGAGTTTCGAAGTGTCCGACGGCCATCCGGTTCGCGAGCTGTTGTCGGCGCGCGGCGTGGACATACCCGCCGGCGAGCCCTTGCTGCTGCGGCGCATCGTGCGGCGAAGCGGTCCGGCGCGGGCGTTCATCAATGACCAGGCGGTGAGCGCCGGCCTGCTTGAGGATGCTGGCGCGCTGTTGATCGAAATCCATGGCCAGCATGAGGGGCAGGGCCTGTTGAATGTCGGCCGTCACCGCATGTTGCTGGACGGCGCATCCGACAGCGGCGCGGAATTGCGATCGGTCGGCGCCGCCTGGCGAAGCTGGTGTGCCGCCAAGGAGGCGCGCGCGGTGATCGAGGCGCGGCTGAACAAGGCCGCTGCGGAACGGACCTATCTCGAGCATGTCCTCGGCGAACTCGACGAGTTGGCGCCGGAGGCAGGTGAATCACAACGGCTGGCGCTGGACCGCGCTGCGTTGCAGGCCAGCGAGCGCGTCGCCGACGCCATAGGCGATGCAGAAAGCGCTCTGCGGCGGGCGAATGTCGAAGGCGCTATCGCGACGGCCGTGCGCGTGCTTGGGCGCGCGCAATCCCTGCCGGGGATGAAGGCGGAGGAAGGAGAAACCGAGCTATCCAGAAAGGTCTGCGCAGCGATCGCGGCGCTCGACCGGGCGCTGATCGAGGCCGAAGAAGCGCGGATTGCGCTCGATACGGCGGCGTCCGGTTGCGCGTATTCACCGGCGGCGCTGGAAGCATCCGAGGCGCGGCTGTTCGCCCTGCGCGCCGCCGCGCGCAAGCATGGCGTCGACCCGGACCAGCTGGCGAGCATGCGTGAAGCGTTTCGCGCGCAGCTTGACGAAATCGAGACCGCTGATGACCGGCTGGCGGCGGCGATGGCGGAAGAAGAAACTGCGCGCGCAGCCTACATGGCGGCGGCGCAGCGCCTGACCGAAAAGCGCAAGGCGGGCGCGCGGAAACTCGAACGGGCGGTGGCGAAGGAGTTCGCGCCGCTGAAACTGGGCAAGACCAGGTTCCGGGTCGGTATCAGCGAACAGGATGAAAGCGCGGCCGGGCCGTCTGGCCTCAACGAGATTGTGTTCGAGATCGCAACCAATGGCGCGCAGGAGTTCGGGCCGATGACGCAGATCGCTTCGGGTGGGGAAATGGCGCGGCTGTCGCTGGCTATCAGCGTCTGCCTTGCGCGCGCGTCGTCCTGTTCGACGCTGGTCTTCGATGAGGCGGATGTTGGCGTCGGCGGCGCGGTCGCGGCGGCGGTCGGCCAGCGCCTGGCCAGGCTGGGCGAGGACAGACAGGTTCTGGCGATTACCCATTCTCCTCAGGTCGCAGCCGCAGCTTTCCGCCAGATCCGGGTCGCGAAGTCCGAGACGAAGGGGCAAGCGCGGACCTCAGTCCACGTTCTGGAGCCAAAGGCGCGCAAGGAAGAGATCGCCCGCATGCTGGCCGGCGCCGAAGTGACGCGCGAGGCGCGCGCTGCGGCCGGAAGGCTGCTGGCGGGCGCGTGAGCGGCGGACTATACCTCCGGCATGAAGAAACCGATCGCTGTTGAAGATCTTACCGCCAGGCAGGCGAAGGCGGAATGGACGCGGCTGGCCGATGCGATTCGCAGCGCCGACGCGGCCTATTATCAGGACGATGCGCCGGAACTGACCGATGCGGATTATGACGTTTTGCGCCAGCGTCTGCTTGCGATCGAGGCGCAATTCCCGGATCTTGCGAGCGAGGATAGCCCAACGCAGACGGTTGGCGCGGCGCCCGCGTCAGGCTTCGGCAAGGTTGAACACCTCAAGCCGATGCTGTCGCTCGACAACCTCTTCGATGAGGACGAGGCTGGCGATTTCATTGGCAGGATTCGCAGGTTTCTCGGTCTCAGGGCGGATGAACCTGTCGCATTCACCGCAGAGCCGAAAATCGACGGCCTGTCTTGCAGCCTGCTCTACGAAGACGGCAAGCTGGTGCGCGCGGCGACGCGCGGCGACGGGCGTGTGGGCGAAGACGTCACGGCCAATGTGCGCACGATCACGTCCATTCCCGACAAGCTGAAGAGCAAGGGCTGGCCGACGCGGATCGAAATTCGCGGCGAGATCTACATGTCGCACGAGGACTTCGCTGCGCTGAACGCGCGCGAAGAGGGCGCCGGACGCAAGACCTTCGCAAATCCGCGAAACGCCGCCGCCGGTTCGCTGCGCCAACTAGATGCGGAGATCACACGCAGCCGGCCGCTGCAATTCTTCGCCTATGCATGGGGCGATGTGTCGGATGAGTTCGCAGATACCCAATGGGACGCGGTGCGCGCGTTCGGCAAATGGGGCCTGCCGCTTAATCCGGCGATGAAACGCGCAGACTCGCTCGAAGACCTGATGGCGATCTATCGCGACATCGAGGCGCAGCGCGCCAGCCTCGGCTATGACATCGACGGCGTCGTCTACAAGGTCGACCGGCTGGACTGGCAGCAACGGCTGGGGTTCGTCTCGCGCAGCCCGCGCTGGGCGGCGGCGCACAAATTTCCGGCCGAGCAGGCGATGACGCAATTGCTGAAGATCGATATTCAGGTGGGCCGCACGGGCAAGCTAGCGCCGGTGGCGCGGCTGGCGCCAGTGACGGTCGGCGGCGTGGTCGTCTCCAACGCCACCCTGCACAACGAAGACGAGATCCAGCGCAAGGGCGTGTGGCTGAAGGATTGGGTCATCGTCCAGCGCGCCGGCGACGTGATCCCGCAGATCGTGTCTGTTGTCATGGAGAAGCGGCCGAAGGATGCCGAGCCGTTCGTGTTCCCGACCGAGTGTCCTGAGTGCCATTCGAGCGCTGTGCGCGAGGGCGCCGGCGAGGACATGGACGCAGACAGACGCTGCACGGGCGGGCTGATCTGTCCGGCGCAGGCGAAGGAGCGGTTGAAGCATTTCGTTTCGCGCCGCGCGTTCGACATCGATGGCCTTGGCGCGAAACAGGTTGAACTGTTTCAGGAGAAGGGCGTCGTGACGGCGCCTCAGCATATCTTCAATCTTGAAGCGCGCATTGCCGAAGCGGGGCTGCCGCCGCTGCAGGAATGGGAGGGCTTTGGAGAGACCTCGGCGGCGAACCTTCTGGCGGCGATCGGCCAGGCCAGCCGGCAACCGTTCGCCCGGTTTCTGAATGCGCTCGGCGTGCGCCATGTCGGCGAGACCTCGTCGCGACTGATTGCGCAGAATTTCGGATCGTTCAAAGCCTTGATGGACGCCATGTCGAAGGCCGAAGGCGAACGGCCCAATGACGCCTATCGCCGTCTGGAATCCGTGCCGCGGTTGGGCGCGAAGGCGATGTCTGCCTTGCTGGACGCAGCGGACGATTTGCCAGCTGAGCCGCCTATGTCGCTGGATGAAAGTCTGGAGGGCGCAATCATCGCCGCGCAGATCAAGCAGCTGAACAAGACGGCGGTTGCGGCGCTGGCGGCCGAGTACGCCGACTGGAAGACGTTCCGGTCGGAAGTGCAGGCCGCGGCGCAGGGACGGCCCGGCGAGGGGTTCGCCGCAATCGCGGCAATCGATGGTCTGGGCGAGGCGGCGGCCGAGGCGCTGGTGGACTTCTTCGCCGAGCCGCACAATCGCGACATGATTGATGCGTTGCTCGCCAAGGTGACTGTCGAGGATTTCGAGGATGCGTCATCGGCCGGCAGTCCGGTGAGCGGCAAGACGGTGGTATTCACCGGCACGTTGGAAACCATGACGCGCGATGAGGCCAAGTCACAGGCGCAGGCGCTGGGCGCGAAAGTCTCCGGCTCGGTGTCGAAGAAGACCGACTACCTTGTCGCCGGCCCCGGGGCGGGATCGAAGCTGACCAATGCGGAAAAGCTGGGTGTGACGGTTCTCAGCGAAGCTGAATGGCGCGCGCTGATCGGGCGCTAGAACCTTTCAGACCCCGGCGGCAGTTCTACCAGCAACCACAACCTGCTCATTCCCGCGTATGCGGGAATCCAGCAAACAGATGATGAAGACGGGCTTCGCCAGGCTTCCTTTTGGGGGCTGGATCCCGGCCTGCGCCGGGATGAGCGGGGTCAGAGAGTGGCGTGCTATTTCCGGCGGAAGGCGTCGAGCGAGACAACAGTCGCTTCTTCGCTGTCGCCGGACACCGCAGACTGAGTTGTCGGCTGGACCGGGTCGGCGAAGATCTCTTCGTCGGATTCGAGATCCTCGAACTGCAGACCGAAGCCGACAGAAGGATCGTAGAACCGGGTGACCGCAGCGTAAGGGATGCGCAGGTGCTGCGGCACGCCCGAGAACTTCAGGATGATCTCGAAACGGTCATCGTGCACTTCCAGATCCCAGTACTGGTGCTGGATGACGATGGTCATCTCGTCGGTGAACTTGTCTTTGAGATAGTCGGCGATCTGCACGCCCGGGGCGTGGGTGCGGAAGGTGATGTAGAAATGATGCTCGCCCGGAAGCGCGCCAAGCGTCGACGCCTTTTGCAACGCCGCGCGGAAGACGCCCTTCATCGCTGACTGTGTCAGCGCCTGGTAGCCGATCTGATCCTGGGTCGGTCCCTTGCGGTCCAACTTGCCCTCCTGTGCCCGGCGGAAAGAATTAGTCCTCGATCACGCGCCGGTAAATGCGGTTCTAGCCCGGGGCGAGTCGATTCGCATCACCAAATCCAACGGGCGTAGAAATCGCGTCGCCTGATGGGCGCTCTTCAAAAAAGCTCGGTGCTGGGGGAGAATTTTCAAGACTCGGTGCGGTGAGAATGTGCAGTTGCGCGCGTTTGGTGTGCACACCGCGGACGCCGTGATAGGTTTGTCCACAGCATTCGCGAGAGGAAAGCCGCGCCTGATGGCCGACACCGCCAGCCTGCAGACGGATCTGTTTGTCCCGGAAACGCCGACACCGCCGGAGCGGCCCTTGGGCATGGTGCGCGGCCTCTGGCAGATGACGCGCAACCCCCTGAAGGTCTGGCCGCGGGCGATGTACGAAAATCCCTATCATGGGGTCAAATGGCTTGGCCGCAGGTTTCACTATTTCCGCACACCGCAACACATAAAGGCGCTGCTGCTCGATCATGTCGACGTATTCGACAAGTCGCCCTTCCAGCGCAAGTTGCTGACGCCGGCGACGGGCGAGGGGCTGCTGACGGCGGAGGGCGAGCACTGGAAGTTTCAGCGCCGCGCCGCTTCGCCTGCATTCCGGATCGACGCCTTACGCGCGCTTGTACCGGCGTTTTCGGCCTCCGCCGCGTCGACGGTCGAACGGATGAAGGCGGCGCCGCGCGAAGCTGGCGTCGACATCATGGGGCAGATGCAGCAGGCGACGCTGGATGTGATTCTGGAAACGATCCTCGGTGGATCTGACCCGGGCTTCAGTCACGACAAGGTCGCTGTGGCGGTGAGCGATTATGTGTCAGCGCTCGGTCGGCCGGACCTGCTCGACATGTTCAATGTGCCCGGCTGGGTGCCGCGACCGTGGGCGGCGCAGGGGCGCAGGGCGGCGGACACGCTGAAGGCGGCGGCGGTCGACGCGATTGAACGGCGCAGGACGAGCGGAGAAGATCGCAACGACCTGTTGGGCCTGTTGCTCGCGGCGCGCGATCCTGAAACCGGCAAGGGACTGTCGGACGTCGAGCTGCGCGACAACGTAGTGACGTTCATCGGCGCAGGTCACGAGACGACAGCGCTGGCGTTGACCTATGCGCTCTACCTGATCGCCAACGCTCCCGACGTACAGGACCGGCTGGTCGCCGAGGTGCGCGAGGCGTGCGGCGACGAACCGGTGACGGCGGAGATGCTGGACGCGATGCCGTTCCACGAACAGGTGATCAAGGAGGCGATGCGGCTTTATCCGCCGGTGGCGATCATCGACAGGATGGCCAATCGCGATGTCCGAATCGGCGACATCGAAGTGAAGAAAGGCGATCTCGGCTTTGCGATCATCTGGGTGATGCATCGCCACAAGCTGCTGTGGGAACGGCCCGAAGCGTTTGATCCGGACCGGTTCTCGCCGGAGCGGTCGGAAGGGCGCGACCGGCACCAGTTCATTCCGTTCGGCGCGGGGCCGCGCATCTGCATCGGCATGAAGTTCGCCTACATGGAGGCGGTGGCGATCCTTGCGACATTGGTGCGGGAGCTGCGCTTCCTGCCGGACCCGGACTACAGGCTGCATCCCAACATCCGCATCACGCTGCGACCGGAAGATGGAATGAGCCTGTTTGTTGAGCCGCGCTAGCCGGTCAGCTTTGCGTCCAGCGTGATCTCGATGGCGCCGAGGGCGCGGGAGACCGGGCAGCCTTCCTTGGCCCGGTTGGCCTGTTCCAGGAACGTCGCCTCGTCCATGCCGGGCACGTCGCCGACCAGCGTGAGCGCGCTCGACTTGATCGTCTGTCCCTTCTCGCCGGGCTCGATGGTGATGACTGCGTCGACAGTGAGTTGCCTGGCGGGGTGGCCAGCCTCGGCGAGAAAGTGCGAGAGCTGCATGGCGAAACAGCCAGCGTGAGCTGCGGCCATCAGTTCCTCCGGGTTGGTGCCGGACTTGCCGCTCTCATCCTCGAAGCGCGCCTTGAAGGAATAGGGTTGTTCGTCGAACGCGCCGCTCTGCATCGAGAGGGAACCCGCCCCGTCTCTGAGCGCGCCTGACCATTTGGCTTGTGCTGTGCGTTTCATGTTGGGGGCTCCGTTTTCGTAGAGTGCAACTGGGTACAACGCACGCCGGGCGCAAGAGCGCCAGAGACAACGATGCTTGATCGGCCTCGAACAGGTGAAATGAGGTGGGGGCTTCTGTCGCCAGGCGCCGCACTGTTGTTTGTCGGGGGCGTGGGCCAGCGTGAGCGCTGTTGGTTCAGTGCATACACGGGAGAACAAAGGTGGGGGCTTCTGTTGCCAGGCGCCCCCGGGCCCCGCCTGGGCCTGCTAAGAGCCCAGGACTTCAAAGCGGTTAAACCCGCACTGCATTACGCAGCGAGAGCTTGACCTTCAGCATAGTTGTCGTTGGCAACTATATTGAGATGGGCTTCTAACGGGGCCCACGCGGGCGAAATCATCGTCTTTACACGTCCGTCGATCCTATTTCGGCCCCTTATCCAACCGCCCAACGAACGGGAAAACTGGTGGAGCCGCCGGGTACCGCCCCCGGGTCCGAGCCGCTTATTACACGCGGTTTTATCGCCATAGTTCCGAAGAACACGACTAATATAGGGGCGTTTGGGTTAAGGGAAAAGAACCTCCGGCAAACCCGCGCGTTGATGAAGCGCGAATGGAGCGCCGGAAATGACTGACACAAAGACCAACGCCCCCGACCCGACACATGAACGAGACAAGCTGGTGGAGCGATTGATGAGCCACCGCGAGATCAGCCGCGAGGAGGCTGAGGCGCTGGTGACCGAGCACCTGCAGGGAAGGTCGTCTGATATCGACCCCGAACTGCTGGACGGAATTACGCGCGGCTGACGGCAAAGACGGCGAGGCGCGCTGCGGCAGGCGCATTTTTGGCGCGGTGCAGCACGCGATCATGCTGGCGCGAGGCCTCGAACGCGCGCAAATTTCATGCAGCCTGTTTCGGGAGGGAAGCATGAAAAAGCCACTCGCAGAATTCATCGGCACATTCACTCTGGTTCTGTTCGGATGCGGGGCGGCGGTCCTCGCTGGCGTCGGCAATGTCGGACAACTGGGCATCGCCTTTGCTTTTGGTCTCGCGATTGTTGCGATGGCCTACGGCATCGGTCCGGTCTCGGGTTGTCACGTCAATCCTGCCGTGTCGTTCGGCGCGTTTGTTTCCGGGCGGATGAGCCTGACTGAAATGCTGCAGTACTGGGTTGCGCAGGTGCTGGGCGCAGTAGCAGGCGCGGGCGTTCTCTACCTTATCGCATCCGGCGCGCCGAGCTACGAGATGGGTGAATATGCGCTGGGATCGAATGGCTGGGGAGAGGGCTATCTTGGCGAGTATTCGATGACGGCGGCGATCGCCTTTGAATTGGTTGCAACATTCCTGTTCCTGGTGGTCATCCTAGGCGCGACGCAGGACAAGGCACCTTCCGCATTCGCCGGGCTGGCCATCGGGCTGACGCTGGCGGTGATCCACATCGTCGGCATCCAGGTAACTGGCGTGTCGGTAAACCCGGCGCGCAGTTTCGGCCCGGCGGTCTATGCACAGGGTGCAGCCCTCAGCCAGCTCTGGCTGTTCATTATCGTGCCGTTGGCCGGGGCGGGGATAGCCGGCCTGCTGTTCCGCCAGAAGCTGCTGGAGGCTGACGGCCCGGCCAGCACTGAAAGCGGCGTGGAAATGACCGAAACGGCGGCCAATCTGAGCGACTAGGTCGCGTTCCGGCGGGCTACGCAAGCCGGTCCGAATTCTGTTAAGACCATCCGTGACAAGGTGAGTCGCGGGCGTGCGCCCGCGTATCCGAAAACGGGGCCCGCATGCGCCAGTATCTCGATCTGCTTCAGGACATCCTGGATAACGGCGTTGACCGCGAGGATCGCACGGGCACGGGCACGCGCGCGGTGTTCGGGCGGCAGATGCGCTTTGACCTGTCCGATGGCTTTCCGGCGCTGACGACCAAGAAGCTGCACCTGAAATCAATCATCTATGAGCTGCTGTGGTTCCTGCGCGGCGACACCAATGTGAAATGGCTCCAGGAACGCGGCGTGACGATCTGGGACGAATGGGCCGCGGAAGACGGCGAACTCGGTCCGGTCTATGGCAAGCAATGGCGCTCATGGGCCGCGCCGGACGGGCGTGTGATCGACCAGGTCTCGTGGGTGCGCGACGAGATCCTGCGCAATCCCGATTCGCGGCGACTGATCGTGTCGGCCTGGAATCCCGCCGACGTCAACGACATGGCGCTGCCGCCGTGCCACTGCCTGTTCCAGTTCTCGGTGATGGACGGCAAGTTGAGCTGCCAGCTCTACCAGCGTTCGGCTGATGTATTTTTGGGCGTGCCGTTCAACATCGCGTCTTACGCGTTGCTGGTGCACATGATGGCGCGGGCGACGGGTCTCGAGCCTGGCGACTTCGTCCACACGTTCGGCGATGCGCACCTCTACTCGAATCATTTCGAACAGGCGCGCCTGCAATTGACCCGTGAACCGCGCGAACTGCCCCGGATCGTGCTGAATCCGGAAAAGACTGACCTGTTCGGGTGGGATTACGAAGATTTCACCATCGAGGACTACGCCCCGCACGCGACCATCAAGGCGCCCATCGCCGTCTGATCCTGAGGTTCCCGACTCTTAGACCTGCAGCTGACGCAGGGGCACGGAGTCTCGTTTGGAATCAAGGATAAGCGCGCACACGAATGTGAACTACATTACCAAGATTCCGCCGGGTGGCGCGTAGCTGGGCGCCGGATAGCTGACACGCTCAGATATCGCGCGTGCGGCAATGCTGAATAATTCGCAATGATTCAATTGCTTGCATTCTGAGCCGGCGTTGTGGGACATGCCGCTTCGTCCGGGCAAGCGTGCACCGGAACGCTTTTGCACCTGTCGGAGGGATTTACGACATGACGATCAAACTTGCTCTTGCTGCTGCGGCTGCTTCTGCTGCTCTGGCGCTGGCCGCCTGCACCCCGGAAGAGGGCGAAGCCGCTCTCGATAGCGCTTCGGAAGCGGTGTCTGACGCTGCCGACGCTGGCGCCGAAGTTCTGGACGATGCCGCCGACGCGGCTGGCGATGTTGTCGACGCCGCTGTCGATGGCGCTGAAGGCCTTGCTGCCGACGCCGAAGAAGTCGCCGCTGACGTCGAAGAGACCGTCACGGAAGCCGTCGAAGGCGAAGGCGAAGCCCACTAAGGCTGAGCACGACAAGGTTTGTCGGGAAGGGCGGTCTGCGGGCCGCCCTTTTCTTTTGTCCGAATGGGCAAAGGCGCTAGGCGGCGGCCGGATCAACCAGTCCGCGGTCCTCGCGCCGCCGGATCATCCATGAGACGACAAACGCGCCGACCATCTTGCCGATGACGAAGACGATCCAGTTGGCCGGATGGAATTCCGAACCGCGCTCGGCGACGCCCTCCAGCGCCTTGGCGAGGTCCGCGCCGTAGAGAAACACGGTCGTGTCGATCGGTGCGGCGACGGCGCTGGACAGGAGGATGCGGGTGGACAGGCGATAGCGCGTGAACGTGAACAGGATCCAGTCGACGGTTTCGGAGATCGCAAAGGCGAGACCGGACGCGATGGCGATGACAGGCCAAGAATAATAGAACGACCAGGCGATCGCGGCGGCCATGAGGATGAGCACCTTGTGCCCCATTTCGCGCTGGACGAAGTCGCGCAGGACAA
>JBHIWT010000016.1:0-30970 GCA_041987265.1 Hyphomonadaceae bacterium | reverse complement strand
GCGCTGACCGTCGCCGGAAGCTTGAGCGTGCTTGCTACCGCGCTCGCCCACCACTCGATGGAGCGTTTCGACACCAAGCAGGAAGTGGCCGTCAGCGGAAAGATTGTCCGCTACGAGTGGGCCAATCCGCACGTCTACATCTTCATCGAGGAAACCCGCGCCAGCGGCGAAACGGTTGAATGGGAGATCGAAGGCGGACCTCCCGCGATGATGCGGCGGGATGGCTGGTCGCGTGAGACGCTGAAACCGGGACAGTTCGTTTCAGCGATCGGAAATCCCGGGCGCAACCAGTACAAGGATTCAATGTATCTCACGAAGCTCGAGCGGGCCGACGAAACGCTGTTCAGCGAAGATACATGGATGGGTGCGATGATGAGCGTCGGCGATGCAGCCAAGGCGCCGGCAGACAGTCTCGACGGCGTCTGGACGACGCTGCTGGACGTCAATGCGGTTGTGCAATTCTATCCGGCCCAGTTGGGCAAGAACGCGACGGAGAAGGGCGTGGCGGCGATCGACGCCTTCGACGAAACCACCATGCATCCCGGCCTGAACTGTACGGCCTTCGCTGCGCCGACGATGATGATTTCGCCTGACATCAAGCGCATCAGACTGGAAGAGGACAGGGTGGTGATCGGCGGCGAGTTCGACGGGGCTGAACGCATTATCCATCTCGACCGCGACTCCCATGACGGTGTTGAGCGTTCGATCCAGGGCCATTCGATCGGCAGGTGGGAAGACGACGTGTTGGTAATCGACAGCGCGCGGTTCGCCGACCATGCCGCAGGGACGGGGTTCGGCCTTCCGTCCGGTGACCGCAAGACGCTGGTGGAGCGGCTGTCTCTCAACGAGGACAGGACCAGCCTGACCTACGAGTTCGAACTGTCCGATCCGGAATTCATCAAGGAACCGATGAGCGGCAAGGTGACCTGGGTGCATACGCCAGGCACAAAATTCGATCCGCTGCCGTGCAGTCTTGAAAACGCGCGGCGGTTCATCAACGACTAGGCTGGATCGTCGGGCTAGTCTTCCGCCTCTTCGGCGGTACCGTCCAGCACCTGACGGATCGCCTGTTCGAACACTTCTGGCGGCTGTGCGCCCTGTAGCATCCATCGCTCGGCCAGAATGATCGTCGGCACGGCCTGGATGCCGCGGGACCGCCACAGCATCTGGTCGGAGCGGACAGCGTCGGTGAACTCGTCAGAGGAGAGGATCTCGCGGGCGCGCGCTTCGTCGAGACCGACGCCCTTCGCAGCGACCGCCAGCGCGTCATGATCATTGCTGGGCAATTGGTCAGTGAAGGTCAGCTTGAAAAAGGCTTCCTTGAGCGCCTCCTGCTTGCCTTCTTGGCCGGCCCAGTGGAGCAGGCGGTGGGCGTCGAACGTGTTCCAGATCCGGCTGTCCGGACCGTAGTTGAACTCGAAACCGAGCGCTGCGCCGCCGTCCTTGATGGCGTTGCGCGTCGCCTGCGAACGCTCGGGCGAGGCACCGTACTTCTGCTTCACATGTTCCGTCGTGTTCTGCCCTTCAGGCGGCATGTTGGGGTTGAGCTCGAACGGCTGGAAATGGATGTCGGCGGCCACATCATCGCCGATCTTGTCGAGCGCGGCGCGCAACGAGCGCAGGCCGATCACGCACCATGGACAGGCGACGTCGGAAACAAAATCGATCCGCAAGGTCTGGCTCATGTGGCGCGTCCCTCTCCGCGTTACTCGCTGGTCGGTTCCAGCTTGTCCTGGGTCCTGGTGTCGAAATCCGATGCGTCATGGCGTTCGCGCAGCTGGCTGGCGGGATGGCCATAGGTACGATTGACCATCCGCCCGCGCTTCACGGGCGTCCGCTCTCCGATCTGGTCGGCCCAGCGATTGACGTGCTTGTACTCGTGCACCTGCAGGAACTCGGCTGAGTCATAGAGCTTTCCCTGCGCGAGTTGGCCGTACCAGGGCCAGGTCGCGATGTCTGCGATGGTGTATTCGTCGCCAGCCAGATACTCGTTGTCGGCCAGGCGCCGGTCCAGAACGTCCAGCTGGCGCTTAACCTCCATCGCGAAACGATTGATCGGGTATTCCATCTTCCACGGCGCGTAAGCGTAGAAGTGTCCGAAGCCGCCGCCGAGATAGGGCGCCGAGCCCATCTGCCAGAACAGCCAGGACAGGGTTTCGGCGCGTCTGCCGTCGGTCGGCAGGAAGGCGCCGAACTTTTCGGCGAGGTAGACGAGCATGGCGCCGGATTCGAACAACCGCGTCGGCGGGTTGGTCGACCGGTCCATCAGCGCGGGAATCTTGGAGTTCGGGTTCACGTCGACAAAGCCGGACGAGAACTGGTCGCCTTCGCCGATATTGATGAGCCAAGCGTCGTATTCGGCGTCGGAATGGCCGGCGGCGAGCAATTCCTCGAACATCACCGTGACCTTCACGCCGTTCGGCGTGCCCAGCGAATACAGCTGGAAGGGATGCTTGCCGACGGGCAGCTCTTTTTCATGCGTCGGCCCGGCGATCGGCCGGTTGATATTGGCGAAGCGTCCGCCGCTTTCCTTGTCCCATGTCCAGACCTTTGGCGGCGTGTATTCGTCAGGCTGCGACATGCGGGGAACTCCGGAGGCTCAGAAGGTGCATCAGCCGATGTAGGCCGATCGCCGGGAGGTGCAAACTGAAAGCGACGATTTTCTCTAATGCCTGGGTGTAGGCGCGCCCGCTCAGGCGACCTGTCCCGCCGCCCAGCCTGATGACCACGCCCACTGGAAATTGTAACCGCCCAGCCAGCCCGTTACCTCAACGCACTCGCCGATGAAGTAGAGGCCGGGAACCTTGCGCGCCTCCATCGTCTGCGACGACAATTCGTCGGTGTCGACGCCGCCCGCGGTGACTTCTGCAGTGCGCCATCCTTCGGTGCCGTTCGGTTTGACCCGCCACTCATGGATCTCATCTGCGATGGTCCGAAGTTTTGCATCTGACAGGTCGGCGAGGCGGGCTTCGGCGAACGTCCGGTCCGCAATCTGCGCGGCTAGCCGCTTAGGAACGATCATCGACAAGGCGACCGGCAGGGTCAGCTTTGCGCGTTCGGTCCGTAGCGCTTTCAATTTCTCGAACGCATTCTGTCCGCGTGCGAGGTCGATCGCGACTTCATCGCCCGGTGACCAGTAGGACGATATCTGCAGGATCGAGGGGCCAGACAGGCCCCGGTGCGTGAACAGCAGCGCTTCGTCAAACGATGCGCCGTTGCACTGCGCGCGCGCCTCAACGGAAACGCCTGCGAGCTCGGCGATCGGTGCAAGCAACGGATCCGTGAAGGTCAGCGGGACCAGCGCCGGGCGCGGTTCAATGACCTTGAGCCCAAACTGTCGCGCGGTGTCGTAGGCGAAGCCGGTGGCGCCCATCTTCGGGATCGATTTACCGCCGGTCGCGATGATCAATGACTGGCAGGCTAGGGCGCCGTTGGACGTTTCGATAACGAAGCCGTCGTCGCTTTTTTGGATGCTCTCGACCTCCACATTGAGATCGAGCGCCCCGCCAGCCTTGTTCAGGTCGTCCAGCAGCATGTCGATGATCTCGCGGGCGCTGTTGTCGCAGAACAACTGGCCCAGGGTCTTTTCGTGGAAGGCGATCCCGGCCTCAGAAATGCGGGCGATGAAGTCGTGCTGCGAGTAGCGCTTCAGCGCTGATTTGCAGAAGTGCGGGTTGCTGGAGAGGAACTGCGCCGGGCTGCAATCGAGATTCGTGAAGTTGCAGCGTCCGCCGCCGGAAATCCGAATCTTTTCAGCGGGTTTTGCGGATTTTTCCAGTACGCGGACCAGCCGACCGCGGCGTCCGGCCTCTATCGCCGCCATCAAACCGGCGGCGCCGGCGCCAAGTACGATTATGTCGCAGGTCTGCAACGAAAAAAAATCCTCAGGTCCGTGTGTCAGAAATATGTATTACAGACTGGGGTCTAGCCCATTTCTGCTGCTCGTACTGCGTCAATCTGACGTTATGCGCTACTGCTACGCACTGTTGCCACCGGGGTCATGCCCGCCTAGGTCGGGCCCGCGTCAACGGCCTGTCCCCCCAACCCTGGGCCGTTGACCAGGGAGGCGCAGAGCGATCTGCGCCTCCCACCGGGGCGGCCTCCCCGATGATCCGCAGAGATCATCGCCCCCAAGAGACGCCTGTTCAGCTGCCAGTTGTGGTCGTGTTTGCACGCGTGCGGGCGTTGTCGGGACGTCACCCCTCATGATAGACGCGACGCGCGCATGGCGACCCGGTCATGCAGGAAACTATCGGCCTTGCCCGTTCCTGGAATCTCGGGCGGCCCTCAGGGGCGGTTAGCTCAGTTGGTAGAGCGCCTGCTTTACACGCAGGATGTCGGGGGTTCGAGCCCCTCACCGCCCACCATTGCCCTTGACGCCCCCAGATTGAATCCAGCTGGCCAACAAGTCAGCGCATCTCTTCTGCCGACCTTGTTCTCGGCGGGAGCCCATTGCCTTGTCGGGGCGCGCAGGATTGGATGAGCGCGACCTAGAGTTCGGCAGGGGTACGCAATGTCTGGTGACGTTAGAAGTGGTCTGGCCGCAGCTGCGGCGGTTGTCATTCTGGTTGGCGCAACATCAGGCGCTGCATTCGGCGAAGAGGGCTACGCGCCTGCGCGTCTGGCGTCGGGGCATCCCGACCTGCAGGGCGACTGGACCAACACTTCGATGACGCGGCTTGAGCGCGGCAACCCATCCCTGCCGCTGGTGCTCGACGAGGAAACCCGGGTGCGGCTGGAAACGGCCCGTGCACGGCAATCCGCAGCTGCGAACGCGCGTACCGATCCGAGCGAAGGCGCGCCGGCGGTGGGCGGCGCGATTGGCGGATACAACCAGTACTGGATCAATCTTGGAGACCACCTTGCCGTAATCAACGGGCAGGCGCGGTCATCCTGGATCGTCGAACCTGATGACGGGCGTATGCCGGTGTCGGAAGCCGGGCAGGCCCGTATTGAGGAAATCCTCGCAAGGCGCGGCTATACGGACCCCGAAGGGCTCAACCCTGCCGACCGCTGCCTGGTTGGCAGCCGCGGTTCCGGCGGCCCGCCAATGCTCAACAATATCTACAACAACACATACCAGATCGTGCAGACGCCGGACGCCGTGGTGATCAACGTGGAAATGATGCACGACGCGCGCATCGTGCGCATGGGCGAGGATCACAAGGCCAGCCCGTTGTCGCAATGGCTGGGCGACAGCGTCGGGCGCTGGGATGGCGATACGCTGGTGGTCACGACGCGCAACTGGAAGCGCGATCACGGAAACTATGAGCCGATCTTCCTGTCTGACCAGGCGGTCGTCACCGAGCGGTTCACGCGGGTCGGTGACGACGAGCTGTTCTACGAATTCACGATCGACGATCCGGTCTTCTACGATCAGACGTGGCGGGGCGAGATGATCTTCCATACTGCCACTGGGCCGGTTCACGAGTACGCATGCCACGAAGGCAATTATGCGATGACCGGGATCCTGGCGGGCGCGCGCAGGGAAGACTAGCGTCAGGACTCTTGGTCTGCGTGCGCCAGCTTGTTTGCGTGGTGGGTGAGAACGGCGCGCGCGCACGCGTCCTGCTGTTCGCGCGTCTCGCCGAGCGCTTCAGGCATCTTGCCCTCAAGCATCAATGTCGCCAGTCCGTGCGACAACGACCAGCAGGTGAGCATCTCGACGGTCGACGCTTCGGTCGACTTGCCGTGGGCGGCCGCGATAACCGATTGCGGTAACTCAAAGGTCGCCATCGCGCTGGCGTGCGCGTCTTCGAAGTTTTCCAGATCGACAAGCTCGCGCCGGAACATCAGCTGGAACAGCGCGGGATGATCGAGTGCGAAGCGGACGTAAGAGCATCCGATCTCGACCATCTGGTCGACAGCTGAATCAGTGGTTGCGATGGCTTCGGTTTCGTAGCGGTGCAGGGTCTCAAACCCGGACTTCACGATCTCGGCCAGAATGGACTCGCGGTCAGGGAAATAGTGATACGGCGCCTGGTGACTGACGCCAGCGATGCGTGCGACCGCCCGCATGCTGAGGGCCGCCAGCCCGCCCTCGCTCAACAGCGAAAGCCCGGCGTCGAGAATCCGCGAGCGCACATCGTCTTTCAATATAGTGATCCGATTTTTGTTGACATTGTCGCACTTGCTTGACACTGTCAAGGAAAACTCCCCGAACGCCTAGGTGGCACATGATGCACAGACTGTCAGCAGCCGGAAAGCCCGCGGCGCTCGCCGTGGTCGTAATGGCGGCCCTTGCCGGATGCGATGCAAAGGGCGCGGAGGGCACTGCGGTGCCGGTCGAGACGGCCGCTGTCGCGGTTCAGGTTTTCACCATTGAAGCGGCGGCGGACGCAGGCGCGGTGCGCGCAAGCGGTCTGGTCGCCCACAAGCGCGATTCTGCGCTGTCGTTCGGCGCGCCGGGCGAACTGGAAGAAATCCGCGTCGATGTCGGCGACCAGGTCGGATCGGGCCAGACGCTTGCCGTTCTGCGGCGGACGACGGTAGGCGCGGACGAGGCGGAAGCGGCGATCGCTGCGCAGACGGCGGAACAGAATTACGAGCGGATCAAGCGCCTGCATGACAGTGGCGCGGTCTCTGATGTTGAACTGGAGAATGCGCGGCTCGCCGTGGAGCGCACCCGGACGCGAGTTGTCATCACTGCGCCGACGTCTGGCGTGATCCTTCGCCGCTCGGCCGAGCGTGGCCAGGTGGTCAACGCTGGCGAACCGGTCCTGTGGCTGGGCGAGGCGCGTGGCGGTGTAATCGTGCGCGCATCGGTCACCGCATCGGAGGCTGCGAACCTCAAGGTTGGAGCGCCCGCCACGATCGCGATCCGCGAGCGCGAAAGCCTTTCAGGAAAGGTTGCGCGCATCTCGCCCGTCAGCGCTGGCGCAGCCGGCGTCTTTGAAGTTGAGATCTCGATCGATGCGCCGCAGGGGCTGCGCAATGGCGAGGTGGCGGAGGTATCGATCGCGGCCGCCGAAGGCGCCGAGCAAGCGCAACTGTCCTACCGCATCCCGGCGCTTTCACTGATCGATGCGCGCGCCGACCAGGGTGTGGTCTATGTGATCGATGAGCAGAATGTCGCCCGACGCAGGGCGGTCGAAACCGGCGGCGTCGATGCGACGGGCGTGATTGTGCTCGCAGGGCTTGAGCCCGGCGATCGAGTGGTTTCCCGAGGCGCCGCGCTGATCCGCGATGGCGATGCTGTAACGATCGTCGGCCAGTAGGAGGCGCGCATCATGCAGGCCTTCAGCCGCTTCTTTGTCGATCGCTGGCAATTCACGCTGATCCTGTTCGGCATGTTGCTGTCGCTTGGTCTTGGCGCCTACTTCTCCATTCCGAAGTCTGAGGATCCGATCGTCCGCTTTCCGGCGGTCACTGTCGCTGTTGTGCTGCCGGGGGCGGACGCAGAGCAGATGGAACGCGTCATCGCCATTCCGCTGGAGCAGGCGTTCAACGGCATCGAGGATGTGAAGGAGATCACGTCCACATCCAGCGCCGGCGTCGCAGTGGTGGGCGTCGAGTTCATCTACGGCTCGGACCCCGAGAAGAAATACGACGAAACCGTGCGCGAATTGAACGTCGTGCGGCCAACTCTTCCCGACGGCGTCACGCTGGTGCGCGCCCAGCGCGCTAACCCGGCGCAGACCAGCGTGATCCAGATGGCGTTGGTTTCGGAGACGGCCTCGTATCGGCGCATGGAAGCCTATGCGCGTGAACTGCGCGATGCGATCGAAAGGGCTGGCGGCGTTCAGCAGGCCGAGATCTGGGGCGTGCCCCCGGCTGAGGTGCGGGTGACCGCAGACATCGAGAAGCTTGCCGCCTACCGACTGCCGATTGCATCGCTGGCGGAAGCGCTTCAGCGGGAGGGCGCCGACCTTCCGATCGGCGCGATGAATAGCGGCGGTCGCCGGCTGAATGTTGAAGCGACAGGCCCGTTCAAGAACCTGGACGAGATCCGAAATGTGGTTCTGCGCAGCGTCGATGGCGCCACCCTGACAGTCGGCGATGTCGCCGAGGTCGCCTGGGACAACGACGAACGCCTGCATATTACGCGCTTCAATGGCGAACGCGCGTTATTCGTTTCGGCGCGCGCCAAGCTCGGCTCGAACGTCTTCGATGTCGTCAATGGTATCCGCACGCAGGTTGATGCGTTCGAGCCGCGTCTACCCGACGAGATCCGCCTGGAGCGCGGTTTCGATCAGGCCGAAACGGTCGCCGAACGATTGGGCCATCTCGGGCGCGACTTCGCTATAGCGATCGGTCTCGTCCTGTTGACGCTGCTGCCGCTCGGTCTGCGCGCCTCGATGGTGGTGATGATTGCGGTGCCGCTGTCATTCGCGATGGGCCTGCTGGCCATTCAGATGATGGGTTACTCGCTGAACCAGCTTTCGATCGCGGGGTTCGTGCTTTCCCTTGGCCTGCTTGTCGACGATTCAATCGTCGTCACGGAGAACATATCGCGCCACCTGCGAAGCGGTATGACGAGGCGAGAGGCTGCGATCGGCGGCGTCAATGAAATCAACGTCGCGGTTATCGGGTGTACGGCGACGTTGTTGTTCGCCTTCCTGCCGCTGCTCAATCTTCCGGAGGGCGCCGGCGACTTCATCCGCTCGCTGCCGCTGGCTGTGGTCTGCACGGTCGCTGCATCGCTCTTCGTGTCGCTGACGATCATCCCCTTCCTCGCCAGCCGGATGCTCTCTCGCAAGCCGGGCAAGAACTACGTCCTCGATGCGGTGATGGGCGCGATCCACGCCGTTTATCGCCCGATCCTGAAGGTCGCGCTCGCCATGCCGCGCCTGACCGTGCTGGCGGGGCTTGCCCTGTTCGGCGCTTCGCTGACGCTTGTGCCGAAGCTCGGTTTCAGCCTGTTCCCTGAAAACGACAGCCCCTACTTCATCGTCGACGTGCAACTTCCCGAGGGCGCATCGGTCGAGGAGACCGATGCAGCCGTGCGCCATGCCGACCGCGTTCTGGCCGACGAGCCCCGCATCGAATGGCGGTTTTCGAATTCGGGCCGCGACAACCCGATGGTCTATTACAACGTCTTCTCACGCGACCAGAAGTCGAGCATTGGCCAGATCTATGCGCGGTTCGACCATTGGGACGGCAAGGAAGATCCGCCGATCATGGAAGACATCCGGGCGAAGATGAACGCCTATCCCGGCGCGCGCTTCAATGTCCGGCGCTTCGAGAATGGTCCGCCGATCGAGGCGCCGATCGCAGTGCGCATCCGCGGTGCGGATATCGATGTGCTCACTGAACTTGCTTCGCGCGCCGAGCAATTGATCGTCGAGACGCCGGGCACGCGCAATATCATCAACCCGTTGGCTGAGCGCCTGATCGATCTTGATCTCAATATCGATACGGAAGCCGCTTCGCTCGCGGGCGTACCGGCTGGCGCGATCGACCAGACGCTGCGGATCGCAATTGGCGGGGCGCCTGTTGCCGACTTCCGCGATCCAGTCGGCGACGCCTATCCGGTCGTGCTGCGCGCACCGCGCGGTTCGGGCGTGCGGATGGAGGATATCGAACGCCTGCAGGTCTGGACCCAGTCAGGCGCAGCGGTGCCGCTGTCGGCGCTGTCCGATCCGAACCTGTCCGCAGGCCCGGCCCAGATCGACCGATTCCAGCGCGAACGCACGGTCACGATTACGGCCTATACCAGCCCGGGCTATCTGACCGGCGATGTTACGGCCGAGGTCGCGGCGCAGCTTGATGGGCTGGCGCTGCCGGCCGGATACACGCTCGCGTTTGGCGGCCAGGCCGAAGCGCAGAGCGAAAGCTTTTCAGGGCTGGGACCGGCAATCCTGATCGCCATTTTCGGCATTCTCGCCGTACTGCTTCTCGAATTCGGATCCTTCGCCGCCGCGGCCGTGGTCGCCTTCGTTATTCCGATGGGCGTGATGGGCGGCCTGACGGCGCTGTTCATCGGCGGCGAGTCGCTGTCGTTCACAGCCATCATCGGCTTCATCGCGTTGACCGGGATCGAGATCAAGAACTCGATCCTGCTGGTGGAGTTCGCCAACCAGGAACGCGCCAAGGGCGTGCCTTTGAAAGAAGCGATCGAACGCGCGGGCGAGGTGCGCTTCCTGCCGGTTCTGCTGACGGCGCTGACAGCGATCGGCGGCCTGATCCCGCTGGTGATGGATCGATCACCGCTCTATTCGCCGCTGGCGATGGTGATTATTGGCGGCCTGATCTCGTCGACGCTGGTTGCGCGGATTGTGACGCCGCCGCTCTACCTGCTGTTTGCGCCGAAAGACAAACCGCAGCGCGAACCCGAAGGTCTGGCCGCTCAGCCGGCGGAATAGTCCATCCCGACCGGAAGGCCGTGTGAAGCCTTGACGGTGTCGAGCACGAGGATCGACTTCACGTCGCGCACGCCCTCGATGCGCACGAGCCGTTTGAGGACGACGTTGGAGAGATGCTCCATGTCGTGCGCTACGACCCGCAGCAGGTAGTCGAATTCGCCCGTCACTGCATGACAGGCGACGACTGCGGGCGTCTCCTCAATGGCGAGATTGAACCGTTCGATATTCTCGTCTGTGTGCGCCTGCAGGTTCACCTGCACAAACGCCTCGATCTCCAGCCCAGCCTTCTTCGGCGACAGCACGGCAGCGTAGCGTTCGATATAGCCTTCATCCTCAAGGCGCTTCACCCTTCGGCTGCAAGGTGTGGGTGACAGGGCCACAGCCTCCGCTAGGGCGACGACCGGCATGCGCCCGTCTTCTTGCAGCAGGGCGAGGATCTTCTGGTCGAATTCGTCGAGATCGCGCATGAAATCACCATCAAGAGGGTGTTTGATAGTGAATATAGGCGCCTTGAAGTGAATACCTAGCGAAGTTCGCACGGAAAAATCGGCCGGAATCGCTATAATTCCCCTATGAACAAGGTCTTCAATCCGGAAACGGCTTCGCACGAAGGCGCGGCTCTGCGCGGAGACTATTCCAACGCCCGCGAAGATTTCGCCATCGAGCAGGACTGGTCCCGGTACACAGACGCCGACCACGCGCTATGGCGGAAGCTCTACCAGCGGCAGATGTCGCTGATCCCTGCTTACGCCTGCGCTGAATTTCGCGCCGGTCTCGATCGCCTCGATTGCGCTGATGGCGTTCCTGACTTCGAGCAGGCGAGCAAGCGCCTGCGCGCTGCGACCGGATGGGAGCTGGTCGCCGTCCCTGGCCTGATCCCGGATGACGCGTTCTTCAAACACCTCGCCAACCGCCGCTTCCCGGTCACGTCGTGGCTACGCAAGCCGGAAGAGGTCGACTATCTGGTCGAGCCGGATGTCTTCCACGACTTCTTCGGCCACCTGCCGATCATTTCCGATCCCGTCTTCGCCGACTTCCTGCAACTCTATGGTGAGCGCGGACTGGAGGCCGAGCAGCGCGGCGCGGTGAAGTATCTCGCGCGGCTTTACTGGTACACGGTGGAGTTCGGTCTGATCCGCCGCGAGGGTCAGCTCAAGGCGTTCGGCGCGGGCATCCTCTCTTCTTCGGGTGAGACGCCATACTCGGTCGAGAGCGAGAAACCGTTGCGCGTGAAATTCGACCGCGAGCGCATCATGCGCACCAATTACCTGATCGACGACTACCAGAAGACCTACTTCGTCATCGACGAGTTCGACGAACTTTTCGCCGCGCTCGACACGCTTGATATCGATGCGTTCCTGATAGCCGAAACGGCTAAGCCGCAGATCGGCGTCGGCGAGCGCATTCCCCAGGACACAACCATCGCGCCTAATACGGCGCGCGCCGCATAGAACAAGAAGGACAAGCCAATGCCCGACATCATGGACAATCCCGCCGGTCTGGACGGCTTCGAGTTCGTGGAGTTCTCCGCGCCGAATAAGGGCGTGCTGGAGACCGCATTCGAAAAGATGGGATTCGTGAAGGTCGCCCGTCACCGTTCCAAGGATGTCGAGCTGTGGCGTCAGGGCGGCATCAACCTGATCACCAATTACGAGCCCGGATCGCCCGCCTTCTACTTCGCACGCGAGCACGGCCCTTCGGCCTGCGGCATGGGCTTTCGCGTGAAGGATGCGCGCAAGGCTTACGCCTACGTGCTCGAACAGGGCGCAGAGCCCGTGCGCGTGCCGTCGAGCCCCATGGAACTGAATCTTCCGGCGGTTCGCGGCATCGGCGGCTCGATCCTCTATCTGATCGACCGCTATGGCGACGGCCTGTCGATCTACGACATCGACTTCGAATACATCGACGGCGTCGATCGCAATCCGAAAGGCCCGGGTCTGGAGGTGATCGATCACCTGACGCACAACGTCTATGGCGGCCGCATGAAGTACTGGGCCGACTTCTACGAGAAGCTCTTCAACTTCCAGGAGATCCGTTACTTCGACATCAAGGGCGAATATACCGGCCTCACCTCGAAGGCGCTGACGGCGCCGGACGGCAAGATCCGCATTCCGCTGAACGAGGAGGCCGACGGCGGCAAGGGCCAGATCGAGGAGTTTCTCCGCGCCTACAATGGCGAGGGCATCCAGCACATCGCCTTCTCGTGTGACGACCTGATCAGGGTCTGGGACAATCTCAAATCCCACGGCACGCCGTTCATGTCGCCGCCGCCGGACACGTACTACGAAATGCTGGAGGAGCGTCTGCCCGGACACGGCGAGCCGGTTGAGGATCTCAAGATGCGCGGCATTCTGCTGGACGGTTCGACCGAGAACGACGATCCGCGCCTGCTGTTGCAGATCTTCTCCGAAACCATGATCGGGCCCGTCTTCTTCGAGTTCATCCAGCGCAAGAAGGACGACGGTTTCGGCGAAGGCAACTTCAAGGCGTTGTTCGAATCCATCGAGCGCGATCAGGTCAAGCGCGGCGTCCTCAAGGTTGGGGAGAACGCATGACCGGCTTTTCACTCAACGGCGTCCACCACGTCGCCTATCGCTGCAAGGATGCAAAGGAGACGGTGGAATTCTACCAGCGCGTCCTGAACATGGATTTCCAGCTCGCGATTGCGGAAGACAAGGTGCCCTCCACCGGCGCGCCGGATCCATATATGCACGTCTTCCTCGACGCGGGGAACGACAACGTGCTGGCCTTTTTTGAATTGCCGAACTCACCGGACATGGGCCGAGACGGCAACACGCCGGAATGGGTGCAGCATATCGCATTCAAGGTGGACACGATGGACCAGCTTGAGGCGGCGAAGGCCGCAGCCGAGAAGGAAGGTCTTGATGTGATCGGGCCGGTCAATCACGGCGTCTTCAAGTCGATCTATTTTTTCGATCCCAACGGACACCGGCTGGAAGTGGCCTGCAATACCGGTACGCCCGAGCAATATGCCGAGCTGAAGCGTGTAGCGCCCGACATGCTGGAAGAATGGTCGCGCACCAAAAAGGCGCCGCGCCACTCCGACTGGCTCCACAAGCAGGACTAGACGAACCGCGCGTCCGGCGCGAAGCTCGTTGCCTGCATTGGAGCGCCCATGAAGCTCGCCAGCCTGAAATCCGGCCGTGACGGCCGCCTTGTTGTCGTGAGCGACGATCTCGCCTGGTGCGCTGATGCGTCGACCGTCGCGCCAACCTTGCAGGCGGCGCTGGATGACTGGCCCCATGCGGCGCCCAAACTGGAAGCGCTGGCTGAAAGCCTGTTGCACGGCTCGGTTCCGCGCGAACGCTTCCATGAACATGACTGCGCCTCGCCGCTGCCGCGCGCTTACCAATGGCTCGACGGGTCGGCCTACGTGAACCATGTCGCCCTGGTGCGGCAGGCGCGCGCAGCCGATATGCCCGACAGTTTCTGGACAGATCCGCTGATGTACCAGGGCGGCTCGGACGCATTTCTCGGGCCGCGCGACGCGATCCCGTTGCACAATGAGAGCTGGGGCTATGATTTTGAAGGCGAGGTCGCCGTCATCGTCGATGACGTTCCGCTTGGCGTGTCGCCGGAAGATGCGCTGGCCCATATCAAGCTGGTCATGCTCTGTAACGATGTCAGCCTGCGCAGCCTGATCCCCAACGAAGTCGGAAAGGGCTTCGGCTTTGTGCACGGCAAGCCGCCGTCGGCATTTTCACCCGTCGCGGTGACCCCTGACGCGCTGGGGGACGCATGGCGAGACGGCAAGCTGCACCGTCCGATGCTGAGCTGGCTGAATGGCCAGCCGTTCGGCGTTCCCGAAGCTGGCGAGGAAATGACGTTCAGTTTCGGCCAGTTGATCGCACACGCGGCAAAGACCCGTCCGCTCACCGCCGGAACCATCATCGGTTCCGGAACGGTTTCCAACCGCGATCCCGATGGTTCTCCCGGCGGGCCGGTCAGCGAGGGCGGCAAGGGCTATTCATGCATCGCCGAGCTGCGCACGGTCGAAACCATCAAGGCGGGCCAGCCGGAGACGCCATTCCTCAAGGCCGGTGACTGCGTCGAGATCGATATGCGGGATACGGCGGGGCATTCGATCTTCGGGCGTATCGAGCAGTCGCTGGCAAGCCCGTGATTTTCGCTTTCCCGCATGGCGTTCTCCGAATCCTGCGCTAGGCTCCAGAGCAAGAGTCTGGACAAGCAGACCAGTGAACGACCAATGGGAGGATACCATGCCGGCAGCCGATTCCGCCCCCGAGGCATTGCCGCCGTTCAAGCCGCTGCCATTTCGCGCGCCAGACATCGAGGTTCGCCGGGGGGAAGACGGTTCTGTCTACCTGACCTCGCGCACCCCTTTACCGCCTGCGCCGCAATCCATCCCTCACCTGTTTGACGAACGCGCCGGAGAGCATCCGGACCGCCCATGGCTGAAGCAGCGGGAGCCGGGCCATGGGGCATGGCTTCAGGTCACCTATGGTGAGGCGCGCACGCTGACGCGCAACATTGCTCAGGCGTTGCTGGACGCCGGGCTGGGGCCGGGCGCGCCGCTGCTGATCCTGTCCGGAAACTCGATCGAACACGCCCTGATGAGCCTCGCCGCGCAACGCATCGGCGCGCCGGCGACGCCGATCAGTGTGGCCTATTCCACCATGTCGAGCGATTTCGCCAAGCTGAAGCATTGCTTCAATGCGGTGAAGCCAAAGGCGATCTTCGTGCAGGAAATGGCGCCATTTGCTGCGGCGCTGGAGCAATTGCCGCTGGACGGCGTCAGCATTGTATCCGTCGACGGCGAAGGCGGGTCGGTCAGCATCCGGCAACTGGCGTCGACCGAGGCGACCGGCGCGGTCGATGCTGCGATGGGAGCGTTGAACGCAGACTCGGTCGGCAAGTACCTCTTCACCTCTGGGTCGACCGGCATGCCCAAGCCGACCCCGCAGACGCAAGGCGCGATGACCGCCCAGATCGCGTGTGGCCGGGCGCTGGATCAATGGGACACGATCCCCGATCCCGGCGTGCTCGACTCGCTGGACTGGATGCCGTGGAGCCACATCTCGGGCGGCAACGTGAACTTCAACCGCTGCATCGAGTTCGGCGCGACATTCTGGATCGACGATGGCCGGCCTGCGCCCGGCATGTTCGAGGCGACAATTGACAACCTGCGTGAAGTGCGCCCGCAGATCTTCGGTTCCGCGCCGATCGCCTTCGGTTGGCTGGCAGAGGCGATGGAAGCCGATGATGAATTGCGTGACGCCGTCTTCTCGCGCGTCGTCTATCTGCTGTATGGCGGCGCCACGCTCTCGGATGATCTCTACGAACGCCTGCAGAGGCTCTCTATCGCCGCGACCGGAAAACGCATCCCGCTACTGACCATGTACGGCGCGACCGAAACCCAGGGCGTCACCATGACCCACTGGCAGATCGAGCGCGTGGGCATGATCGGTCTGCCGCTGCCGGGACTGACCCTGAAACTGGCGCCGGTCGGCAACAAGATGGAGGTGCGGATCAAGGGGCCGACCGTGATGAGCGGTTACCTCAACATGCCGGAGAAGAACGCCGAAGTGTTCGACGATGAAGGCTTCTATTGTCTGGGTGATGCGGCCCGCTTCGAAGATCCCGATCATCCGGAAAAGGGCGTTGTGTTCGACGGGCGCGTGACTGAAGACTTCAAACTGGACAGCGGAACCTGGGTATCGGTCGGAACGCTGAGGCCAGCGGTTGTCGCTGCGTGCGCGCCCTATGTGTTCGACGCGGTGATCTGCGGGCAGGACAAGCCATACGTTGGGGCGCTGCTTTGGCCGGCGCCAGCCGCAATGAAAGCAGAAATGGAAGCGGCCGGTGGCGATCTCGCAAAGGCGGCGGCTTCGATCACGCAGAAGATCGATGCCAAGATCGCCGCGTTCAATGCGGTTCAAGGCGGATCTTCGCGCAAAATCGCAAAGTTCAGATTGTTGACCACGCCGCCGTCTCTTGATGCAGGCGAGATTACCGACAAGGGGTATGTCAACCAGCGTCGCGCGCAGGAGGTGCGCGCGGATGATGTCGCCGCGCTGTTCTCCTGACCCCGGTCAAGCGTGACCGGCGCGTGAAATTTTCGCGCCGGTCTTTTCGCTCACCCAACCGGCCCCTAAGTTAACTGACAATCTCGGAGGATTGCGTGGCCGCACCGGACTACGTCTCAGCGACAACTATTGAAGAAGCAGTCGATGCGCTCTCAAGCGCCGGAGGTGCAGCGCGTCTGCTGGCGGGCGGAACGGACCTGCTGGTGCAAATGCGAACTGGTCGCATAAAGCCGGGCGCAATCATCGATCTCAAGCGCATTCCCGGCATTGCCGATATCCGGGAAACACCGGATGGCTTCGAGATCGGGGCAGCAGCGTCCGCCGCCTCGATCACCGAACATCAGGGATTGTCTTCTGCGTGGCCTGGCGTGGTTGAAGCCACCGGCCTGATCGGATCCACACAGATCCAGGGGCGGGCCAGCCTCGGCGGAAATCTCTGCAACGCATCGCCCGCAGCCGACAGCGTCCCGGCGCTGATCGCCGCCGGAGCAGTCTGTGTCATTCAGGGCAAGGACGGCAGACGTGAAGCGCCAGTCGAGACGATCCATGCCGGGCCGGGAAAAACGACGCTCGCTGCAGACGAAATCCTCGTCGCGTTCAGATTGCCAAAGCCGCCGGCGCGTTCTGCGGACGCTTACCTCCGGCTGATCCCGCGTACAGAGATGGACATCGCCGTTGTCGGCGCAGGCGTTTCGCTGACGCTGGACGATGATGGCGTGTGCACGGCGGCGCGCGTGGCGGTTGGGGCCGTCGCGCCGACGGCGTTGCTGGTCGAAACTGCGGGGTGCTCGCTCGTCGGAACCAGGATCGATGACAAGGCGCTTGTGAAACTGGATGAAGCTGTGTCGGCAGCCTGCAACCCGATCAGCGACAAGCGCGGTACGCGCGAATACCGCATTCGCACGGCAACCGTGCTGGCGCGCCGCGCCGCCTTGATTGCAAAGGAAAGGGCGTCCGCATGAGCCGAATCCGTGTTGAGGCGATTGTAAACGGCGAGCCGGTGGAGTTTCTCGCCGGATCAGGGCAATCGCTACTCGATGCGCTACGTGACGAGTTGCGCCTGACTGGTTCCAAGGAAGGTTGCGGCACCGGCGATTGCGGCGCCTGCTCCGTGATCGTTGACGGCCGGCTTGTGTGTTCATGCCTGATGTTGGCGCCGGAAGCGGAAGGCCGTCGCATCGAGACCATCGAAGGCATGGCCGACGGCGTTCACCTGCATCCGCTGCAGCATCAGTTCCTGGAGCATGCCGCGCTGCAATGCGGTTTCTGCACCCCTGGCCTGCTGGTCGCCGCCAAGGCGTTGCTCGACCAGAACCCTAACCCGACCGAGACCGAGGTGCGCTACTGGCTCGCCGGCAACATGTGTCGCTGTACGGGTTACGACAAGGTTGTGCGCGCGGTGTTGGCCGCTGCGGCCGACCTGCGTCAGGAGGAGCGATCAGCATGAGCGATGGCGATCACGCACCGGCGAAGCATTTGAAGGTTGTCGGCCAGCGTCCGGTTCGTCCGGATGGAGTCGACAAGGTTACCGGTCGCGCCAATTTCGGCGCTGACTATCACCTGCCGGGAATGCTGACGGGGCGGATCAAGCGCAGCCCCCACGCGCACGCAAAGATCCTCAGTATCGACACCAGCGCCGCCGAGGCGCTTGCCGGAGTGAAGGCGGTGGCGACCGCGGCAGACTTCAACCTGTCGGGAAACGAATCCGTCGCCGCTGGCGAGGGCGCTGAAGCTGTGCGCGACGTGGCGTTGAATTGTCTCGCGAGCGGCAAGGCGCTCTATGCGGGCCACGCCGTCGCCGCCGTCGCCGCAACTTCAGCAGCGATCGCTGACGAGGCGATCGAGCTAATCAAGGTCGAATACGAAGTCCTGCCGCACGTGATCGACGTGGATGAGGCGATGGCGCCGGACGCTCCATTGCTCGACGAGAACCAGTTCACGCAGGGCGTAACGCCCAAACCAGACAAGCCGTCCAACGTGGCGAAGAAGACCGTGATGGGCCGCGGCGATGTTGCATCGGCGTTTGCATCCGCGGATCACATCATCGAGCGGACCTACCGCACCGCCGCTGTGCACCAGGGCTATCTTGAGCCGCATGCCTGCGTCGCGTCATTCGGCGCCGACGGGCAAAGCGTGATCTGGTGCTCGAGCCAGGGGCAGTTTCTGGTCCGCGCCCTGTGCGCCAAGATCCTCGACATGCCGCTGTCGGACCTCAAGGTCATCCCTGCCGAGATAGGCGGCGGCTTCGGAGGAAAGACAACCGTCTACCTCGAGCCGGTGGCTCTGGCGCTGTCGCGCAAGTGTGGACGTCCAGTGAAGATCGTTATGTCGCGTGAAGACGTGTTTCACGCCAGCGGTCCAACATCTGGTTCCTCGATCGACGTAAAGCTTGCGGCGACGAATGACGGTCGTATCACCGGCGCCGAGATGCACCTGCGGTATCAGGCTGGCGCCTTCCCGGGCTCACCCGCGCACCTTGGAGCGATGACTGCGTTTGCCTGCTATGACGTCGAGAACCTTGCGCTGACGGCCTACGACGTCATCTCGAACCGGCCGAAGGTCGCAGCCTACCGTGCGCCGGGCGCTCCGATGTCTGCATTCGCGGTGGAAAGCGCGATAGACGAACTGGCGCACAAGCTTTCAATGGACCCGATTGATCTTCGCATTCTCAATGGCGTGCGAGATGGCGCGACGACGGTCTATGGGGCCAAGGTGCGCTCTGACGGGTTCATCGATACGCTGCAGGCGATCAAGGACACCGAACACTACAAATCACCCGTCCCGACCGGACAGGCTCGTGGCGTCGCCGCTGGCTTCTGGTTCAATATCGGGGGCGAGTCTTCCGCCGCCGTCCACGTTGATGAAGACGGCGGCGTCACCGTGGTTTCGTCCAACCCGGACATTGGCGGTTCGCGAGCATCCATGGCGATGATGGCGGCTGAAACGATCGGTCTGCCGATTGAGCGCGTCCGCGCCACCGTCGGAGACACCACATCGATTGGGTATTCTGGCTCAACAGGCGGCAGCCGCGTGACCTTCGCAACCGGCATGGCTGTCACCCAGGCGGCGGAAAAGGTCGTGAAAGATCTCAAGGGCCGCGCTGCGCAGATATGGGAATGCGATGCGTCCAACGTGGAATGGCGCGATGGCGCGGCCCATTGCGTGGATCCGGCCAAGGATGTCGCGCCGCTCTCGATCAAGGAGCTTGCGGGCAAGTCGGCCAAGACGGGCGGGCCGATCGCCGCCGAAGTTTCGATCAACGCGCAGGGCGCGGCGCCAGGCTTTGGCGTCCACGTCTGCGATCTGGAAATCGACAGCGAGACCGGCCGCACGACCATCACACGTTACACGGCCGCACAGGATGTAGGCCGCGCGATTCATCCATCCTACGTTGAGGGGCAATTGCAGGGCGGCGTTGCGCAGGGCGTCGGTTGGGCCCTGAACGAGGAATACGTCTACGGCGAAGATGGCGTCCTCCAGAATGCGGGCTTCCTGGATTATCGCATGCCGGTCGCTTCCGACCTGCCGATGATCGACACCATTCTTGTTGAGACGGCGCCCAATCCGCGTCACCCGTTCGGCGCCAAGGGAGTCGGCGAGGTGCCGATCGTACCGCCGCTCGCCGCGGTCGCCAGCGCGGTAAGCGAAATCGTTGGGCGGCGCATGGTATCGCTGCCGCTGTCACCGGCGGTCATTACTGCCGCGATGAGCGAAGGCGGATAGCCGTGGCGCGCGTGCAGACGATCTCCACGCGCGTGCGCGACTTCACCGGCGGCCTTTCAGAGTTCGAGGTAGAAGCGCACACCGTGCGCGCGCTGATCCGAGAGCTGGAGTCGCGCTGGCCCGGTCTCGGCGCGTTCGTGGAAGAAGACATGGCGATCGCTATCGACGGGGAGATCTTCCAGGACGCGTTCGCCGAACCGATCTCCGCAGGCAGTGAGATCGTTCTCATCCCGCGCATCTCGGGCGGTTAATTTCCCGCGTTCGGAAATGGCACATGCGCGCGTCGAGCGCTCGCTCTGATACGTGTAGGAGCCGCATTTCGGCCCGCGCAGTCATTCACAGCGTGTAACGCAATGGTTGAGCGCGCGCCGCCAGATCAATCCCAGCGGTTGTCTTCCTCGCCTGATGGGTAGCGAATCGCACGTTGAGAGAGACCAATTCGCGCCTGGACGCGAACCCGCGTCGCGCGCCGAACGAGCGAACTGGAGTTCTGGCCGCAAGATTGCTTACTCTTCAGCCGAGCAGACCCTGTCAGGGTGGCGTGAGTTGTTGCGGGTCTCGGGTGGGGCTCGGTTTGGTTTTCAGGAGAGGATTTCCTCCATGAGCAAGTTTCTCAAGAACGAAGATGGCCTCGTCACCATCGAATGGATTGGCATCGCGGCCGTCATGGTTCTCGCGGCCGTCGGCGTTACCGCCTTCATCATGACGGGTACCGGCGAGGCCGGGGATCAACTCGTTACTGGCGTTCAGGCGATCGCCGAAGACGCATCTGATCCGGGCACGATCCCGTTCAGCACGCCGGCGGACGACTAAGGCCAGAGCGCCCCGTTCGGCGTCGACTTAGGCGCCGGGCCGCCATGAAAGGACATCGCAGATGTTGAGGTTTCTGTCTGACCGCACCGGTATCACGACCATCGAATGGGTCGTCGTGTCGGCGGTTGTCATGACAGCGGCATTTGCGATCTCCGTCGTGGTCTTGCAGGGCGCAGAAGATCTTGGCGGCTCGGTCGCTGATCGGATGAGCGACGCCGCCGATGATGTAGACGGCGACTGACACACAACGACCTCCGGAACGCATCGGAACGTTTCGGATCAGACAGACACCACCAAGGGGCAGAAAACTTGAGTTAACCCGGACGACCTGGAGCAGGCGAAGTTATGCGCAGATCCATATTGAGCTTGGTGATCGGAATCGGTCTCGCAATCGCCGCTGTCGTCCTACTCATGAACTCCCAACGCGATAACGGCGACGCAACTGCCGCCGTCTCCGTCACCGAAGTGCTCGTCGCGTCTCGCGATCTGGAGTTCGGCGACCGCATCACGCCAGACATGGTTCGCAAGATCGACTGGCCGACCAAGGCGCTGCCGGGCGATATCATCATCGACCGCGCCGACCTGTTCGAAGGCCCCGATGCGCCGCGCATGGCGCTGCGTCCGTTCTCGGCCGGCGAGCCCTATCTCAAATCCAAGATCTCCGGTTTCGGCGAACGTCCGATCCTGTCGCGCAAACTGGCGGACGGCATGCGGGCCTTTACCGTTCGCATCAACGATGTGTCCGGTGTCGCCGGCTTCATCCTGCCGGGCGACCGCGTCGACGTCATGCTGACCCGTCAGGTCGAAAATGGCGCTGGCCCGAACGGCATGGCGACGGACGTGATCCTGCAGAACGTCGCCGTTCTCGGTATTGACCAGATCGCCAACGAACAGTTCGAGGATCCGATCCTCGCCAAGTCAGCCACCTTCGAAGTTACGACCGAGCAGGCGCAGAAACTGGCGCTGGCCAGCCAGGTCGGCACGCTCAGCCTGGCGCTGCGCAACTACGAAACAACGGCTGAAGAACAGACACAGCGGATCTCCGCCGACGACTTCGCAGAAGCGCCTGCGCCGGTGAAAGCGGCCCCGCGGCCGGTTGTTCGCCGCGCCGCGCCGGCTCGCGACACGGGCGTTTATGTCAGCGTTCGCCGGGGAACGGACGTCACGTCGCAACGCGTATCGGAATGACCCTTGCAGCCAATGGTTGCGAGCGGACTGAGTAGAGCACGGATGAGTAGAGTACGGACATGTTGTCCGGGGGAGTAAAAAGTTGAGTACCATTTCCAGACTGAAACAGCCGGCATGGCTGTCAGCGTTGGTCGTCTCCGCCGCAATGCTCGGCCCGGCGCCGGCGATGGCCCAGACCCAGCTTGGACAGGCGCAATACGCTGACGTCATTTCCGACGTGCAGCTTGCCGTGAACAAGTCAGGCATCCTTTCGGCGCGAAGCAGCTTTTCCGAGCTCAATGTCGGTAACAGCGACATCGCCGACGTGGTCGCGCTGTCGCGGAACCAGCTCTACGTCATCGGCAAGGCGATCGGTTCGACGAACATCATTCTTCGCAACGGCAATGGCGATGTGATTGATGTGTTCGAAGTCAGCGTCGGTCACGACATCGACGCGCTGAAGCGCAAGATCCACGAGCTTGCACCTGATCAGCAGGTTGAGGTGCGCGCCGCCAACGACTCGGTCGTTCTTTCCGGATCGGTGGCCGACGCATCGCAAGCGTCTGCGATCAATGCGCTCGCTGAACGCTTCGCTCCCGGCAAGGTCAACAACATGATGGACGTCGCCGGCTCCCAGCAGGTCCTGCTGGAAGTGCGTTTCGCTGAGGTCCAGCGCTCGGCTATCCAGGACATCGGCACCCAGCTCAATATCGGCGATCTTGATGTCGATGCCTTGCCGCTGGTCGGTGGCGGCGAATTCGGGGCGTTTGGTCTCGACAGCATCAACCCCGCCAACTTCTTCGCCGGCGGCGTCGCACTGGTCGATGGCGGAAACGTTGAACTCGACTTCATCTTCGATCTGCTCGAGCAAAAGGGCATGGTCCGCACCCTCGCCGAACCAAACATGGTGGCGCTCTCGGGCGACACGGCGAACTTCCTCGCCGGCGGTGAATTCCCCATCCCGGTCGCACAATCGGCCCAGGGTGGAAATCTAGCCATTACGGTTGAGTTCAAGGAATTTGGCGTCGGCCTGGCGTTTACGCCAACCGTCACCAGCAAGGACTCGATCAACCTGGAGATGTCTGCGGAAGTTTCGTCTATCGACCCGACAGTTTCCACCAGCCTCGGCGCCATCAATATCCCGGGCCTGAAAGTTCGCCGGACGAACACAACGGTCGAGCTTCGTGATGGCCAGTCCTTCGCAATTGCAGGGCTGATCCTCGATGATCTGACCAGCACCATCCGGCAGATCCCGGGCCTTGGCTCGCTGCCCATCATCGGCGCGCTGGGCCGTTCGGAAGCCTTCGAACGTCGCCAGACCGAACTGGTGGTCCTGATCACGGCCCGCCTGGTCAAGCCGGTTGCAGACAAGACCCAGCTTGCCGCGCCGACCGACTACATCAAGCCGCCGTCCGAGTTCGACTATTTCCTGCTCGGTCGTCCTGAAGAGTTCGATCCCGCCGGTCGCCCCGGCGGTGTCGACGGAGCCTATGGGTACGTTCAGCCATGAAAACCACATCAATCCTGATCATTTCGGCCGTCGCGCTTGCAGGTTGCGCAAGTGAAATTGGTCACCACGCTGGCGGGCTCGCCGCCACGCACGACGCCTTCGGGTCTGCGGTTCGCAACAACATCGCGGTTCAGACCGTAAACCCGGAACCGGCAGCGGCCGATGTTACCGCCGGGGGCGCTCGCACGGCGGCAGCCGTCGCCGCCTACCAGGCGGATGATGTCGAGAAGCCGCGCGCGCCGGGCACAATGTCGATCCAGGCATCCGGCGGCTCGGAAGAATAGCCAGGTGTTTGAGGCGCGCCGTGGATCGTCCATCGAGTGATCGGCAAGGCCGCTTGCGGCCTCTGGCGCGCCTTTGCCGGGATCAGCGCGGCAATCTGACAATTTTCGGCGTGATCGGCTTCGGCATGCTGATGGTGGTCATTGGCCTCGTCGTGGACGTCGGCCGCGTGATGAACGTGCATAGCCAATCCGGGTCGTACGCTGACGGTGTGGCGCTTGCCGCCGCTGTCGAACTTGATGGCAGGCCCGGGGCCCTCGCCCGCGCAATCGCAGTCCTGGAAGGAGATTTCAGCAGCGGTGAGCGCCTTTCGCTTTCCGGCGACCGGGATGTAAATATCGCGCGCGCGACCTTTCTGTCCGACATTGCGCCGGATCCAGCTGATCCGCTGGCGCGTTCACCCATCGCAGGCGATGTCACGACAGCGTTCTGGGAGCCGGGCGACGCGGTCCCGACACTGGACGGCGCGGCCACGCTGGCGGATGCGGACAGGTCAACGCGCTTTGTCCTGATCGAGACGACGCCAGAACAGGAAGATTACATTTTCTTCCCGCTGCTCGGCGCGCTGTCACAGGACCTGGACACCAGCGCAACCGTGGCGCCCCAGGCGCTGGCGGGATTCCGGCGCGAGCTCTGCAATACGCCGCCGGTCATGATCTGCTCGATGAACGAGGCGGTTTCCGGTGTTGGCGCAACCTTCAATCCTGTGCGCGGCCAGATGATCCGTGCGCGCGTGCAGAGCGGATCGAACTGGGCGCCGGGCGATATCGGGCTGCGGGAGGCGGCCGGAGGAACTTCAGACTGGGCGCTGAGCAGGAATTTTGGGCGGATCGACCCGAATACGGAGTGCGTCGGCGAAACGCTCGACCTTGAAAACAATCAGCCGTCGAACCTGAATCGCATCGCCGACGGGTTGAACACGCGGCTCGATATGTACGACGGATGGATGAGCTTCGTTCGCGGACACCCGCAATATGCTCCGTCATCGAACGTCTTGAAGGGGCTGAGAACGCAAGGGTTCGGCTGCGGCAATCCGAAATCCTCGACGTCGACGCCGTTTCCTCGTGACAATTGCTTCATGCCGGGCGCGCCATGGCCGAACGGCGCCGGTGGAAGCGGCGGATCGGGCTGTATCAATGTTGGCGGATCGCCGCGCGCGGGCGATACCAACTGGGATCGCTGGAACTACTGGACCACGAACCATCCCGGCGACCCGGCCCCGCCGGGTTATGCCGGCATGACGCGATACGAGGTCTATCGTTATGAGATTGAAAACGCGCCCCCTGGCGTAGCGGTGACGCCGCACGAAACCGGCGCGCCGACCTGTTCGACTTCGACGCCAATCGCGTCCTCGGTACGCGACCGGCGCGTGGTCCAGCTGGCTGTGGTGAACTGTATCGAGAACCAGGCAGCGCTACTCGATCCTGAGGCCGACATCCCGGTCGAGGCGTTCGCGGAAGTCTTTCTATCCGAGCCCGCCGGCAACAATCAGTGGTGGAGCGGATCCGGCAACGATCTCTACATCGAAATGATCGGGCGCATCCGATCCAGCACGCCGGAGGACACGCTCCGGGAGTATTCGGTGCTTTACCGATGAAACAGATCGCAAGACGCATCTTCCCCTTGCCGCGCCCCCTGGGGCGACTTTTTGCGTCCAAGCGCGGCTCGCTGACGGTCGAATATGTCGTCATCATGCCGATCTTCCTGGTCGCGTTGGCGTTCGCGTTCGAGTTCGGGCAGGTGTTCATCGCTCACCAATCGGTGGAGAACAATGTTCGCTCCGCTGTGCGGTATCTCTCGCGTTCGAGCCTGTCCGCCAGCGACCGGCAGGTGGCGGTGAATATCATCCGGAACGGCGATCCAGGAAACTCCGGCGCCGGGCCCGACTATCTTGAGTGCGACCCGAGCGCAGATTGCATCCGGATCACCAACGAAGCGTGGGGAAGACGGATCACTGTGCGCGCCCGTATTAACTATCAACCGCGCCTGTTCCAGTTCTTCGGGCCGGATGGCGTCGACTTCATCAGGATGGCCGTCACCGAGGACGCCCGCCACGCGGGGGTCTAGGCGCCATGTTGCAGAAGTTCCTGAAAGACCGCCGGGGATCAACGACAATCGAGTTTGTCGTCGTCTTCCTCGGCTTCATAGCGGTCCTGCTCTTCGTCGTTGAGGTGGCGCTCTATCAGTTCTTCACGGCCACGCTGGAGAAGGCCGCGAACGCTGGCGTGCGGGCCGCTATCGTATCCGATTCCATGGTTTCCGGGCTTCCAAGCCGAAACTTCCGGGCGATTGGCGGCGTCTACGGCGAGCGATGCAGCAGCGCCGGCGCCCCATGTCAGGGCTTCTCGACGATCACGTGTACCGGATCGGAATGCGAGGCTGCACCGTTTACCAGAATTCTCGCGCATATGCGGGGCTTCAATGGGCGCATTGCTGCAGAAAACATCACGGTTTCCTACGCGGACGTTGGCATAGGCTTTGCGGGTGGACCGGTTGCGCCAATGGTTACCGTAACGGTCTCAAACGTTCCTTACCAAACCGGCGTCGTTGGTCTTCTGCTTCAGAATGCCGGCGTTCTTTCCGTTCTTCCGACGCGTTCGGCGAGCATGACAGGCGAGGATCTGGCTCAATGAGCGAAGGCGCATTCGAACAGCCACCCGAGGATGGTCCCGACCCGTCCGATGATTTCGGGTATCTGCGGATCGTAGTCGCGCCGCTGAGCGAAGCCACGCGCGTATCGATGGGCGAGGCCCTTCAGGAATTCACTGGCGCGCAGATCAGTTTCGCCCCCAATGGCGCCACTGTCATTCGCGCGGTCGAAGCGGCCGGCAAACGCCCGGACGTCGTCTTCTTTGAATCGCTCGACCACCAGGAAGCCCAGGACATGATCGCTGGCCTGATGAGGCTCGGCGATCGCTGCCCGTCCGCAATCATTCCCTTGCTCAGCCAGCCCAGTCGGGCGGCGACGTTCAGCCTGATCAAGGCCGGAGCATTCGACGTGATGTCGACGGCGCCTGACGGTGTCGAAACCTATCGCGTTCTCGCGCGCACGATCAGCGCGCAGAAAGCTCTGGCGGGGGCGGATGACGATGAGAACGAGGACGGCAAGCTGCTCGCATTCATGCACGCGGACGGCGGCGCGGGCGCAACGACCGTCGCGATGAACGCGGCGCTGGAGCTGCAGAAGAGCCACGGCGACAATGGCGGCGTCTGCTTCATCGATTTCGATATCCAGTTTGGCAGTGCGCACCTCCAGCTCGATCTGCCGATGCAGTCGCGACTGCTGCCGATCGTCCGCAATCCACGCCGTCTCGACGCACGCATGCTCGACGACATCATGATCGAGGGGCCGGGCGGACTGCGCGTGCTGACCGCCCCTGAATCGTCCATGCCGCTGGAAGCGCTGGAACCGGATGTCGTCGCCACCATCCTGTCGCTCGCCCGCTCCCGGTATCGCTATGTGATCGTCGACCTTCCCGTCGCGCTGAACCGCTGGACGGAAACTGTCCTTGGCGTGGCCGAAGAAACCTTCATCGTGACGCAGCTCAACGTCACCGCCGTCCGCTCAACGCGGAGGCTGCTCGATACGCTGCGCAATGAGCGCGTACAGGCGGGCAAGGTGACCATCGTCGCCAACCGTGTCGGCGACAAGACCGGCGCAAACCGCATCTCGCTCGACAAGGTCGCCAAGGCTTTGGATGCGCCGGTCGGTCACTCAATACCGAACGATTTTGCAACCGTTGTTGAGTCCGTGAACAACGGCACGCCGCTGGCCGTCACCCGACCGAACAGTCGCTTCTCACGCGCAATCACCGCGATGGTGGACGATTATGCGGGTGAGATCGTCGAGGAAGAGCGCACGGGCGGCCTGTTTGGCGCGCTGCGCACGCTCAGGAGCAGCTGATGTTCGAACGATTCAACACGCCGCCCAAGCGCACGGAGCCGGAAAAGAAACCGGCGACGGTTCCCAAACCCAAACCGGTCAAGGCTCCGGAGCCGGAGCCGACGGAGACCACAGACCAGTCCGTGCTCGAGCTGCGCGTCGCGCTTCACCAGAGCCTGATCGAAAAGATCAATCTGAACGCGCTGGAGAAGCTTTCGCGCGAAGACGTCGCTGACCAGGTCCGCCCGCTTGTCGTGAAACTATTGCTCGATCAGCGCGTCGCGCTGAACGAAACCGAATTCGAAGCGCTGCTGGACGAATTGCTGGACGAAGTTCTTGGCCTTGGCCCGCTTGAGCCGATGCTCAAGGACACGGACATTTCCGACATCCTCGTCAACACGCACCGCCAGGTCTTTGTTGAGCGTTTTGGCCGGCTTGAAAAAACGCCGATACGCTTCAAGGACGACCGTCACCTGGTGCGGATCATTCAGAAGATGGTTTCCACGATCGGTCGCCGTGTGGATGAATCCCAGCCATGGGTCGATGCGCGTCTGCCGGACGGCTCGCGCGTCAACGCGCTTCTGCCGCCTTGCGCGGTTGACGGCCCGCTCGTTTCGATCCGCAAGTTCGCCAAGATGCCGTTCAATGTTGACCGGCTCATCGACAATGGCTCCATCACGCCGCAACTGGCCTATCTGCTGGATGTTATCGTCAAGTCGCGCCTCAACGTTTTGATCTCGGGAGGCACGGGCACTGGTAAGACGACGATCCTCAACGCCATGTCGTCGCTGATCTCAAACCGCGAACGCATCGTCACGATTGAGGATACCGCCGAGCTCCAGCTTCAACAGGAGCATGTGGCGCGCATGGAATCGCGCCCGTCCAACATGGAAGGCCACGGCGAGGTCAGCCAGCGCGATTTGCTGAAGAACTCGCTGCGGATGCGGCCGGACCGGATCATCGTCGGTGAGGTCCGCGGCGCGGAAGTCATCGACATGTTGCAGGCCATGAATACCGGTCACGACGGATCAATGACGACGATCCACGCCAACACGGCGCGCGATGCGTTGACGCGCCTCGAGCACATGACGGCGATGGCAGGCTACGACATCCCGATCCGCGCGCTGCGCGGGCAGATTGCAGCTGCGCTGCAGGTTGTTATCCAGCTTCAGCGTTTCGCCGACGGCCGCCGTCGGGTGGTTTCGGTCCAGGAAATCACCGGGCTCGAGGGCGATGTTGTCGCCATGCAGGAGATCTATCGGTTCGAGCGCTTCGGCGTTGATGCGGACGAGAACGTCATCGGTCGCCACCGTCCGACGGGTATCCGTCCGCAATTCGCAAAGCGGGCGCGGGAATACGGCTTCGAAATGCCCGAACAGCTGTTCACTCATGTCGATGAGGGAACGGCAAAATGAACATGTTCAGCATTCTCTTGATCACAGGCCTGCTGATCCTCGGCTTTTTCCTCGTGGTCGATTCAGCCATCTATCTGTTCGAAAACACCGGCGACCGTGGGGAATCACGGCGCAACCGGCGTTTGCTCGCCCGCGCACAGAAGAGCGAAAAGCGTATCGAGTCGGTTGCCCGCGACGAGATCAAGCCGGCCGCGACCCAGATCGGCAATATGCTGAACGAGCTGCTGACGGCGTCAGGATCGAACCTCCCGCGTGAGCGCATCTTTCTGGCGATGGGCCTGGTGGCCGCCGCTACGTTCATTGCCTTCGTGGTCTTCGCCCGTTGGTTGCCCGTTCCGCTGCAACTGGCATTGTCGCTGGTGATCGGCTTCATCGCGCCGATCCTGCACCTGAAGAACCAGGCGACCGTCCGTCGCAAGAAATTCACCGAGCAGTTTCCTGAGGTACTCGACCTGATCGTGCGATCGCTGCGTATCGGTCACCCACTGGGGGCGTCGTTGCGCATGGTTGCCGCCGATCTGCCGGCGCCTGCGGGTCCCGAGTTCGAGATCGCTGCGCGGCAGGTCACATATGGTCGGTCCACTGCCGAGGCGATTGAAGCGCTGGCCGAACGGATCGACACGCCCGACGTGCGTTTCTTCTCGGTCGCGGTGCAGATACACAACGAGGCGGGCGGTAATCTCGGCGAGATCCTTGCCGGGCTGGCGGCCATCATTCGTTCCCGCTTCCAGTTGTTCCGCAAGATCAAGGCGCTGACCGCGGAGGGGCGGTTCTCGGCCTATTTCCTGTCAGGATTCCCGCTGTTCATGATCTTCGGCATGAACGCGCTGCAACCCGACTACTATGCGCAGGTCGCGGACTTTGCGTACTTCCCGCATCTGATCGCGGCCACCATCACGCTGCTCATCATCAATGTGATCGCCATGCGGCTGATCACCACGATTGAGGTCTAGTGCGATGGCGCAGTCTCTCAATCTTCCGTTTCTGATTGCGGTAATTTTCCTCGTGGCGGGCTCGGCGATTGTGCTGTGGGCTGCGTTTGGAGAACGGCTGGAGATCGCGCGCAAGCTTAACCGCCGCCTGTTCGACGACGAGGAAGAGCCTCAGGACGACAGCCTCCGCGAAAAGGTTGAGCGCCTTGTTGTGGAAGACCGCTCGCTTGGGCGACTGGACGGCCTCCTCAAGCCCAAGGACGAGGAACAGGAATCCCGCATTCGCAAGCGCCTGATCCGCGCCGGGTATCGCCGACCCGACGCGGTGCGCGTTTACCTGGTGACCAAATGGAGCGTCGCGCTCGCCGGGCTGGTGCTCGGTGTCGTGTTGTTCTCTGTCACGCTCAATCCGGTCGAGCCGATCCTGCCGATCCTGTCGGTCGCCATACTTGTTCTCATCTCACTGTTCGCTGCCGACATGTGGGTTGAGCGCCGCGTGGTCTATCGGCGTATGGCGATCGAAAAGGCCTTTCCCGACGCGCTCGACCTTCTGCTTGTCTGTATTGAAGCTGGCCATGGCCTTGATCAGGGGCTCGCCCGCGTCGCGCGCGAATTGAAGGGATCGTCGACAGAATTGTCCGAAGAACTTCAGCTGATCGTGTCGCAGCTGCGTGCCGGACGCGAACGCGAGCATGTGCTGGCGGATTTTCTGGAGCGCACGGGAGTCGAAGATGTGCGCGCCTTCGTCACGATCCTGCGTCAGGCGGACCAGTTCGGCGTGTCCATCGGCGATACGCTGCGCGTCTTCGCGGCGGAAATGCGCAACAAGCGCTTCATGCGCGCTGAAGAGACCGCCAATCTGATGCCCGTCAA